>JAYUIX010000217.1:0-51973 GCA_043765635.1 Sphingomonadales bacterium | reverse complement strand
AGTGCCAAGCGTGTCTTGTCCAACGGCGGTCATAGATTTTCCCCTGTGTGTTTGAGCGTTGCAGCAACGATAGCCCGCGCGGCAGCGATTCGGCAAATTGGAATATTACAAGGGATAGGCGACTGTCTCATCCCGGGAGATTAAGCGCGGTTTAGCAAGGGGATGGGAGTGTGGGAAGGGGTGTGATTGCCTGATGACTTTAAACCGCACCACGCTCGTCTCCCCCCGTGCTTGAAACGGGGTTAGGCTTTCGCTTGTTAGTGATGTGGGAGAAGGAGCCAAGCCCCTTCGACTTTGCTCAGGATATGCCAAGTCAAGCATGGGGGGGCGGTTCAACTTAATAACATCGGGGGGTGGTAATTATTGAAGGAAATGCGATCATGAGCAAAGCATCTTACCCGTTAAAGCTTCCAGCATCAACAAAAGCAGCGGCACAACGCCTTGCCAAAGAAGACGGCGTTTCGCTCAACCAATGGATTTCGGTTACGCTCGCGCAGAAGATCGGCGTTGTCGAAATGGCGGCTGATTTTCTCAAGCAACGTGCATGCAGCGCGCGCCCAATCGATATGCTTCCCTTTCTCGACGCCGCAAAGCGCGAAACCTTGCCAGTGGGGAATGAGATGCCCTAACCCGGATGCTCGCTTTCCACTGGAGGCGTGATGCCGATTGAACATAAGTTGCTGAAAACGAAAGCTTCGTTGCCGAATTCAACCGCCTGTTTCAATACCTTGGTTGTATGTGCTACTAAGGCAGTGCTGCAACTTCAGCCAAGGCTAATCTGGCCAGTTTAAGCGCTGCAAGCATTTCGTTTTCATCTGTGTCAGTAGCATCAGAAACTGCGATTGAGGCAGTGTTGAGCATAACAATAATGGTGTCATAGCTGTTTGACGGGTCAAGTAGCGTCTGATCCTCAACCTCACGTCGAGATTGTATGACAGCCTCAATATGCCTGAGACGAAGACTGCTAAACACACGGTCAGATATATTGTCATCAAGACGTTCATGAAGAGTATCACGCAGTTTTCTGACCGCCACGAAAAGTTCAGATTTAGTAGCCATAAGGTTTCTCCTTTTATTAAAAAGCCGTCACAACAGCAGCTAAAGAATGCAGTGCGGCAAGCACCCGCTGCCGATTAAGTTTCGCTGCTTTTTGGCGCTCTTCTTTTGTCCATTGCGGATTTGAGGTAAAGCTACTGAACAGTGCGTTTTGTGCTTTAGAAAGCTCATCAAGCGTTTTATCAACCGTAGCAGTCAAAACTAATCCAGCTTTGGCGTTGCGCTTCGATTGTACAATTCGAATGAGCACATCCCTCCGTACATCAAACCCTTTGTAAACCGGGGGAGTGGCAGCTAATGTTCTGGAAATGCTGGCATAGGCCGAGTCATTAAGCTGTAGATCGCCTGCTAGGCTGGACTCTCCCCATGTTTTGATTGAACTGCGGAGAAGCTTAACGGTCTTTTCAACTTCTACGTTTTGCTTATTGACCAAGCGGCGTAAATCAGAAACTTTTCGTTGCTCGTCTCGCAAATCTTCAATTAGCTTCAGTAATCCAGTCACAGCCGAGGTTTGATCGCTCGTCAGTTTAGGGATAATTTTCAGCGATGATCCGACAATCGCTGAAATATCCGACTGTGCAATCAAGGCTTTTTCATAGGCATCCGCTAATTTTCCTGAAACATCAGGTTTTTCTTGTTCTAGGATCTCGTTCACAGCATCGATATATGCGGCCAGCGCATCAATGGCATTTAAAGTGGGCTTGATGGCTGAGTCAGAAATCGGCGCGAGACTGAGTTCAACATCTTCGAGGTTCCCATCCGCTTTTGTACCCTTTGGGAGGCAGAATGGGACATTAATTTTAGGATTTTTACGCCTGCCGTCACCCGCGAGAATGATTGTTTCTCCCCACGCGCAACTTTCATCACTCGCAACCAAAGCAATATTGGCTTCATCACGCGCGTCTCTTACCCGCTTGAGGAACAATTTCGACGAACCAATAGCGTTGGTTCCCGCTTGGGATACAACTCCTGCCCGATCAAGTTTGATCGCATTGTATCCGCACCCGGCAACGGCAATCGAACTTGCTGCTGTGAGTATGATCATTCGATACTTCTTTATAATCATGATCTGCATCCGTCCTGAAATTATTTCTGACGGATAGACTGCTAGACTTATGATTTTCTGATAATGCGTGACGGTGATCACGTTTGATGCGGAAAGTCAGAATAAAAAGAACATACCGCAAACAAATCGCTTTCCTACAGCGTCCTCAATCGCTTAGCGTCCCCCGAATCGATTGAAATCAACAAGGAAAAGACACATTCTATGACCCGCAAACGCAAACCTGCTGATGCTGCGCTTCACCCGCTGCAGATTATTCCAAAAGGGCCGGTTTATGAACACAACAAGCTGATGCCGGGGCTGCGTGTGCGCCATGACGGATGGACTAATGCCGCGCGCGTTGCCGGGCTTTTGCGGACGGGCGCGCGGCGGATGCGCCACCAATTTCCCGCCTTTACCGCTGCGTGGGATGACGCGAACGCACGTGCGGGGCAGGGTTTGATTGCAATTGCCTGTAAACGCGCGGTCGAGGGGCGTGAAACGATCATCATCCGCAACGGGCAGGAACATGAACGGCGGATCGCGCCATCGGATTCGATCCTTGGTCTGCCTCTCAAACGCAGCGATGCGTGCGGGTTCGGTGAAGGTTACGCACCCGAAGATGTCATGAATTATGAAGAATTTCAAAGCGGGTATAGCTTTAATGCTGAAGGCAAGAAATATCAGGGTCGTCACCCCGACGAAACCCGGAAAATAATCGTCGAACGGTTTGAACGGATTACCGGGCACACCGCCGAGAGCGTTGCCGAGTCAAATGCCTGTTGGCATTGTGGCCAGCCGCTGAGTGACGGCGCGCGCGATGCGATGTTGCGCCATAGTTTGGCGCTGCGTGTCGCGCCTGGCGATGTTATTTTGAACCCGGACGAACATGACGCTTACGATTACACCCCCCGAAAATTTGATGATTAAGCGCAGCGGCAGTTTTTGGCGGTGCGCGCATACTCTTGGTACACTTCAGCAAGAGAGGTCACTCAACCCCCAAAAAATTTTTCCCCACAGGAAACCTTTGTGCGCCAGCGATGTTTAATCAACACATCACCAACTGGAGTTTTACGATGCACGAGTCCAAATATGATGTTGATACCCTCAACAGTTTGATCAAAACCACCATTGATAGCGTTGATGGCTATCGCGGTGCTGCTGAAGATGTTGACAACAGCCAATTTCAGTCGATGTTTTTTGATCGTGCGAATGAGCGCGATGGTGTTGTTAATGAATTGCAGACTTATGTCCGCTCGCTTGGCGGTGATCCGGTTGACAGCGGCAGCATGGTTGCCGGTGCACACCGGGTTTTCATGAATATTCGCGATGCCGTTACTGGTCGTGATGACACGGCGGTCATTGCCGAAGTTGAACGCGGCGAAGATTTTATCAAAGAAAAATATGAAAACGCATTGTCTGATCAGGATTTGTCAACTGCTGCAAAGGCGCATGTGTCAAAATGCTATGAATCGGTCAAGGCGGGCCATGATCAGATGCGAGATCTTAAGCACGGTATGACAAATGATGCTGGCTCAAGCAATTCGATGCCAATGTAAGGTATTGTGTATGCGTAGTAATTAGCCCGCTGCAATTTTTGCAACAGGTTAAGCACCAGCCAAGTTGATCCGTGTCCCCCCCGTCGCGGTCAGCTTGGCTGGTTGTCTTTTGGCTTGAGCGCTTAGAGTCCGTCTGGAAATTGGGCGGCGGAGGGCTGGCAGCCAAGCACCGGATCAAACCGCGCTGATCGGCTGGCGAGCAGTGGTACAGAGGCAATTACCGTTTTCGTTGCGGCATTTTCCGACAAGCGGATCAGCTCCATGCCGGGTTCAAAATCTTTCTTGCAATCCTCAAGGCTGCGGTTGCCGATGTAGCGGCAGCCACAAGCAACGCGCGCGCCGTAGCCGACGCCAAGTTCAAGCAGCGGTTTCTGGCTGTATGCATAGTATAACAACGCGAGTATGATTGCGGGGAGGATGTAGATGAACGCCTTGGCGATCCGTTTTCCTGTCATGCCGGTTTCACCTTATCCACATCTTGCTTTCATACCGGCTATGGTTAGGCTGGGGACATGCAAATGAAAAGTCTTGTTATCCCAGTTGCCGCAGCGCTTCTCGCCACCCAATCAACCGCTGTTGCCCCGCCTGACGCACTGTCTCCGCTCTTTGCCGCTGATCAGGGTGAAACGCGCGGCGTGCTGATCATGCGCGGCGGGCGAGTTGTCACGAAGCGCTATGGCCCTGGCTATTCGGATTCCAACCGCTTTATCAGTTGGTCGATGGCGAAATCAGTAACGGCGGTGTTGGTGGGGGAGCTTGTCGCCGATGGCAAGCTCAGCCTTGACGCGCCGGTGCCATTTGCTGAATGGCGCAAGCCCGGCGATCCGCGCGGGGCCATCACGTTGCGGCAGATGCTGCACATGTCATCAGGACTTGACCATAGCGAGGGGCTTGATCCGCGCGACGGCGCGGCGGGGGTGTTGAAATCGGACACGACCTCAATCCTGTTTGTGAACGGCACGCAAGACATGGCGGCGCGCGGGCTGGCCAAGGGGATGGAAGCGAAACCGGGCGCAAAGTATGAATATAGTTCGATCACGTCGCTGCTGCTGTCCGAACTGATCACGCGCACGCTAACCGACAGCAAGGATGCGAAGGTGCGCGCGCAGGCCTATACTGCCTTTGCGAATGAGCGGCTGTTCGCGCCTGCCGGCATTGCCAGCGCGGTGTTTGATTTTGACGGCGCTGGCACGCAAATCGGCGGGTCGATCATTTATATGAACCTTGAGGATTGGGGCCGCTTTGGCCAAGTAATGATGGGCCGCGCCGGAGTGATCGCGCCCGATTGGCTGACGTTTCTGCGCACGCCCAGCAACACTGACGGCGGCTACGGCGGGCATATCTGGCTCAATCGTCCGCGCCCCAAAGGCTCTGATCCCGCACTTTTTCCGGGCACTGGGCCTGATAGCCTGTACGCTGCGATTGGCCATCTCGGCCAGTTTGTGATCGTTTCGCCCGAGCAGGATCTGGTGATCGTAAGGTTGGGTAAAACCAATGATGATGTGATGGAGCCAGTCAGGCTGACGCTTGGTAGGGCGGTTGAGGGTCTGCAATAGTGCGGTGAAATTTCCCTTCGTGTCCTTCGTGGATTCGTGTAAGAAAATTGACTACACGAAGCCACGAAGGCACGAAGAAGATAAGGGGAATCCTCTTGGCGGCTTGGCGTTCTTGGCGTAAGGAAAACTTTCATCTTCAGCGCGCGCCTCATCATTGATTATTCTCACGCCAAGGACGCCAAGGACGCCAAGCCGCCAAGAAGGTTTCATCTTTTGACAGCAAGGAACGGGACGCGCGCTGATTCTGCTGCCGCTACATCAGCTCATCACATAATTGATGGAGCCAATATGACCTACCGTATCGAAGGCCTGCGCTGCGCTGATTTTACACATTTGTTCGTGATGAACGATGCTCAACTTGCCGCTCATAATGCCGTGCGTGTCACCGCGACTGGCCCTGGTTATCCCTGCCGTGTCAGCCTGGAGGATGCCAAGGCGGGTGAGCAATTGATCCTGCTGAATTATACCAGTCATGATGTCGCAACGCCCTACCGCTCATCCTATGCGATTTATGTTCGTGAGGCGGCGGAGGAGATTGCGCCGCTAACCGATGCTACCCCGCCAGTGTTTGAAGGCCGTCCACTTGGGCTGCGCGCGTTTGATAGTGACGGGATGCTGAAAGACGCTTCACTTGCGTTACCGGGGCAGGCCGACGCGAAAATTCGGGAACTATTCGCAGGGGATGATATCGCCTATATCCATGCGCATAATGCCGCGCACGGATGCTTTTCGGCGCGGATTGATCGGAGCGTGTAATGATTGACCGCGCCATTGACAGGGATTGGGCCTTTGCCGCGTTTGATGCGCGTGATCGCAGTCTTGACGGGCAGTTTGTCGGCGCGGTCAAGACGACGGGCATTTACTGCAAGCCAAGCTGCCCCGCGCGGCGGCCACTACGCGAAAATGTCGAATTTTTTGAGGGTGCTGAAGCGGCGCGGGCGGCGGGATACCGCGCGTGCAAGCGCTGCTTGCCCGATGATGTTGGCCGCGATAGCGAAGGCGTGGCGCGCGCGCTGGCTCTGATTGCGGCAAGCGATGATGCGCTTTCGCTTGGAGTTCTGGCAGCGGAGGCGGGCTATGCCCCGCACCATTTTCACCGGATTTTCAAACGCGCGACCGGAGTAACCCCCGCCACCTATGTGCGCGGCGCGCGCGCCAAGCGGGCCGAGGCGGCGCTCGAAGAAACGGCGTCGGTCACTGAGGCGATTTATGCGGCGGGCTATTCAGGGCCAAGCCGATTTTACGCACAGAGCAAGGCGCGGCTGGGGATGAGCCCGAGCGCGTGGAAAAACGGCGGTGCGGGGGTAATGATCCGCTGGGCCATCGCCGAAACGACGCTTGGCAAGATGTTGCTCGCCGCGACTGACAAGGGGATTTGCCGCCTGTCATTTGATGAAGATGCGAGCGCACTCAAGCGCCGCTTTCCGCGTGCCGAGATTGCAGCGGGCGGCGCAGATTTCGCTGATCTGGTGAAGCGCGCGGTGGCAGCGGTTGATCATCCGGCACAAATGCCGAGCCTGCCCCTCGATGTGCAGGGCACCGCGTTTCAACAGGCGGTGTGGGCGCAGCTACTGGCAATCCCGCCGGGTGAAACGCGGACTTATGCCCAGATTGCACAGGCGGTCGGCAGGCCCAAAGCCATCCGCGCGGCGGGCACCGCGAACGGGGCGAATAACGTAGCGGTGCTGATCCCCTGCCACCGCGTGATCCGTACCGATGGGACGATGGGCGGCTATGCTTATGGGATTGATCGCAAAGAAAAACTCCTTGAACTTGAAAGTGCAAAATGACCAACAAAACTGAAAGCTTCGCACAGTTCCATATCCCCGGCAATCCGCTGATATTATTCAATATTTGGGATGCCGGAAGCACGATTGCTGTCGCCAAGGCGGGCGCAAAGGCAATCGCCACGGGAAGCTGGGGCGTGGCGGGTGCGCACGGCATCAGCGACGGTGAAAAACTGCCGCTCGAAACCGCACTCGCGACGCTGGCGGAGGTTGTTGCGGTCACTGATTTGCCCGTCAGCATTGATATGGAGGCGGGCTATGGCAGCGATGCAAGCGGCGTTGGCGCATCAGTGCAGCGTGCCGCCGATATTGGTGCTGCGGGCATCAATATCGAGGATAAAGACCCCGCCACCCGCGCGCTTTTCTCGGTTGCGGAGGCTAGCGCGCGGATCGCGGCAGCGGCGGCAAGCGGGGTGTTCGTCAACGCGCGCAGCGATGTTTTCATCCTCACCCCGCCTGCTAATCATGACGGCGCACTTGTCGATGCCGCAATCGAACGCGCCAAGGCTTATGCAGACGCCGGCGCGCGTGGCCTGTTCGCGCCGTTTCTGCAGGATGCGGCCCTGATTGAGCGGCTGTGCAAAGCCTCACCACTGCCCGTCAACATCCTGATGCGCGCGGGCGTCCTCGATCACAAAGCGCTCGCCAGCTTGGGCGTCGCCCGGATCAGCCACGGCCACGGCCCGTGGGCGGCGGCAATGGATTGGCTCGAAGGCGAAGCCCGCAAGATTTTGGGGTAAGATTAAGCCGTCATTGTTTTTGGTCGTCAGGGGATTTGGTTCGCGCAAAGACGCGAAGCCGCAAAGAAGAAAAAAATTATAGGGCCGCGTTTATTTCAGGTGTAACCCTTGGCGTCTTCGCGTCTTGGCGCGAACCCATTCGACAACCGTTATGCGCGCTTGCCCCGTCCTAGAAAAACAGCCCGTCGTCCTGCTTTACATCTGTATCGTTCGCACAGCTTTCGATCAGCGCGCGCCACTGTTGCGGGGTGATTGACGCGGTGTAGGCTGCCTTGGGGTTGGCGCTTTTGCGGAACACGGCCTCACGGCTTTGCGACAGGGGGTGGCTTGAGAGATAGCCAAGTGCTGCGGCGGCCTTGCCAAGCATTTTCTCACCCTCGGCTAATCGCGCGAAAAATCCGGCGGTGTCTTTTGGCGAGACATTGGCGCGTTTCATCAGGTCAATTGAAAAAGCGTCAGCCTTTGCCTCGGCCTCACGTGAGTAGGTCGCCGAAACCAATGTGTTGGCATAGCCGCCCGCATCGCCGCTAATCCCGCCGAGCAGCAGGCTTAGCCCTGCTTGCCGGAGCAACGACTGCATCACATCACGGTTGCGGACATGGCCGATTTCATGGCCGATGACGCCTGCCAGCTCATCGGGGGATTTGGCCTCTTGAAGCAGTCCGCGAAAGATGATGACCGTGCCACCGGGTAGCGCCACGGCATTGACCATATTGATATTAGCGATGCGGACGCGCAACTGCGTGCCAGCGGGTTCGATCCGTTTGACGAGCGCATCAAGCGCTTCCTGGCCGCCGGGGCCGTTGCAGAAACGTCCGCCAAAATCGCCAACCATCGCGTCGCCAAGCTGTTTTTCCCAGGACAGCGGCACGAGCGGCGCCAAATAATCAGGCGATTTGACGATCACAAACAGCGCAGCGGCGGAAAGGCCGACCGAAATGATCGCTGCCGGGATTAGCCCCGCCCGGTCAATCCAGCGGCCAAATTTTTCCACCTTTGGCAGGCGGACTTCAACATGGGGATCAACCTCAGCATCAAATCCGATCTGCCAGCCACGCCGCCCCGTCAGCCCGTAAACGCGGGTGTTGCCGCGCTCGCTGCGAAAGACCAGGTCGGCGAAGTTGTAACGCTCGCTCAGAATACCGTCGATGTTGAGATGGAAACTCTCACCATCGACGACGATTTCGCCCGTCCGCCGAACGGCACTGTTGCCATCAAAATGCCAGATTTTCCGCGTCGTCAATTAAATTGCCCCCATGTCAAACGCATCAAGCAAGCCTTCGCCTTGCTTCAAGTCGCGCGTTGGCGACTGCGTAAGTGCGTCGAGGTTAATCTCACCGCCCGCCTCCAGATGGCGGATAAAAAACGACCAGTTGCGGTAACGAACGAACGGGCCAACGAGCATGAGGGGAATGACAATGACGATAAGGATGAGCAGAAAATTGACCGGATTTTCCAACATCGGATTTTGGCCGGGTTGAATGTTGGCAAACCCGTCAGTTAGCCCAAGGGCGGTGATAATTATTAACGCAGGAACAAGTGCAAGCAGCCAGAGACCTAAATTACCAAGAAACAGCATGAACCATGCCTTTGTGCGCGCATTAAACTGGAAGTCGAGCGTCGAGAGGCTGAGTGTGCCAATCATCTCGCGGAAGAAAGCGGCGTAATAAGCAAGCGCCAGGAGCGGAAGAACAATATAAAATGAGGCGAACAATATCACCCCGGCAAATGCCATGCCCGATATCGAAGCTTCGCCAATACTGCCAAAACCAGCAATTGCAGCCAGAATAAGTCCCCCAATCGGTGCGAGATAACACAGCACATATCGTTTCATCAACTTTTGCCATTCGGGCCCGGACTCAAACATATGCGGGCCAAAGCTCATCCGGTTCCAGCGTTCAGACCACAGATTGGTCATCGCCCAAGGGATGAGGAGGCCGAGTGCTAGGGTGCCTGCAATTGTCTTCCAAAAATATGACAGGCCGTAGCGAAATCCCGGATCATCGCTTCCCCCATGAATGCCATGCCAGCTTGTGCGGCTAAGACGGTAACGAAGGCCACGAAATATCGCGAGGCCCGTCAGGTAAAGAATTACAAAATAAAACCCTAGCCCAACTAGTCCGGCTAGCAATCCCTGACCCTGTAACGCAAGTGCTTGAATCAGAAATTGCAATGCAATGATGGGTACAAAAAAAACGACAAGTGCAATCAGGAAACCGATAAACAGTTCTAAACCAGTGCCCGTCCATTCAAGACGATCATCAATAAATCGCGTTTTGCTCCATAAATATCGTCGTTCGCGGGTCGTTGCCCAAAATCGATAAAAACCCAGAGTAACAAGGGTTAAAAGTGCATTTGTTATACCAATTGGGATGAAATCCTGCCAACGCCCCTCAAATTCAAATGCCGTATTTTCTTCGCCACTTATGCTCATCGACTTCCTCCCCCTGAGTAGTGACCAAATATTCAGGAAAGTACCGTCAGGTCAAGCCCTACTTGTTGGCGCGTGGGGTGGTTCTATTTCGGGCGGTTCGGGCGCATCTAGTTCGCCTTCCCATTTCGCGACGACTGCTGTGGCGACGGCGTTGCCGACAACATTAGTGCCCGAACGTCCCATATCGAGAAATTGGTCAATCGCGAGGATCAAGACAAGTCCGGCCTCGGGAATGCCGAACTGCGCCATCGTTCCCGAAATCACGACAAGGCTTGCGCGCGGGACAGCGGCCATGCCCTTTGAAGTCAGCATTAGGGTCAGGAACATCGCAACCTGCTGACCAAAGCTTAGCTCAATCCCGTAAAGCTGCGCGATGAACAGTGTAGCAAAGGTCATATACATCATCGAGCCGTCAAGATTAAACGAATAGCCAAGCGGCAAAACGAAGCTGCCGATCTTGGGCGGCACCCCGAAACGGTCAAGCGCCTCAAGCGTGCGCGGGTAAGCGGCTTCGGATGATGCGGTTGAGAAGGCAAGCAGGATTGGCTCACGAATGTAGCGGAACAGAGTCCCGGCGCGCGGCCCGATGACGAGGAAGGCGGCAAGAAACAGCACCAGCCACAGCACGAGCAACCCGAAATAAAAGGTGCCGATAAACCATGCAAAAGTCGCAAGAATGCCAAGCCCGTTGACCGCAATCACCTTCGCCATCGCGGCAAATACCGCAATCGGCGACATCCGCATGACATAGTTGGTAACCTGCAGCATGACATCGACCAGCGCATCGACGCCTTTGACGATAGGTGCGGCTTTTTCGCCAACTGCCGTCATCGCGACGCCAAAGAACAATGAGAAAATCACGATTTGGAGCAGCGTATTGTTCGCCATCCCCTCAAAAATTGATTTGGGGAACATTTCCGAAATAATCGTGAAAATGTCGCTTGACGGTTTGGTGATCCCAGCCGTGGCGTCTTGCGGAGGCAGGACAAAGCTGGTGCCGACGCCGGGCTCAAGGATATTGACGAGGATCATGCCGAGCGTCAGCGAAACGATGGTCGCACCGATGAACCATGTCATTGTTTTGAGGCCAACACGGCCAAGGCTCGCAGTGTCGCCCATATGGACAATGCCCGACACTAGAGTGGCAAACACGAGCGGCGCAATGATCATCTTGATCAGCCGCAGGAAAATGTCAGTCACCAGCTTGAACCATTTGCTGATCGCCTCAATCGTGCCGGGGTCAGTAATAGTGGCGTGAAGGATTGCGCCAACGATGATGCCGAGAATAAGCCCGATCATGATATATAGCGTCAGGCGTTTGGCCACGGGCAGCATCCTTTATTGTTCTGATACGGGAATGACGCGATGTATAGCGATCCGTCAAGCCGCTTGGTTATACGAGCTTCAATTTGCGCGCGGTTTTGCCAAGCGTCTTGCGGTCTTCAAAGGGGAGAGCGTAGCGCGCGGAAAGCCAGAGTGCCGCGAGCTGGACGATGATAATTGCAGGCAATTCGAACAATGTCGGCAATTGCAACGCAAGGTGCGCGGCGATCAGCGCTCCTACCGAAATCAACAGCGATTTGATCATCACCCCAACGAAAGGGGGCGCAAACGGATGAAGCTGGTCAAGGATATGCAATTGCCACAGCGGGACAAGCGCTGAGATCGCAACGCCAGCGCCAACTGCAAGTGCCATGCCCGTGACGCCCCATGCGGGCATGACCGCTAGGACAATCGCAGTCGCGACGCCAAGCCCGACGATGCTGCCGACCAACTGGCTGCGGAAACCAGCGGTGACTTGCTGGATCGGCCCGGCGCTGCCAATAACGGCCTCAATGATCCGTGCCACCGTCAAGATGATAAGTGCGGGCAGCGCAACGCCCGCGTCACTGCCAAATGCGCGGAGCACCGCTGGCCCGCCGCCGATGATCACCGCGCCAATCGGCAATGCAAGCGCGAAGGACAGCCGGGTTACGAACCCGTAAATCGTTCGCACTTCATCTTCGGCACCTTGGCTTGCCGATGACGCGAGCGGGGCTAGGACATAGCTGAACGCCTGGCGGACAAGCTGGACAATGCTTGAAACCTTGCGCGCGATCACATAAAGTGCAGTTGAAATCGCACCCGCAGCGCCGGGGAACAGCCAGTTGAGCAGCAACGCCGGGCCGTCGGTAAACAGCCGCGCAACGATATTGCCGGGCAGCACTGCCAGACCTGATTTGAGCATGGTTCCTGTGATGTCGCGGTTTTGCGGCGCTTTAAACAGCATCCGCAAGTCAAAATAACCGCTGAGCAAGCGCACCGCGAGAATGCAGATCAAAAACAGCGAGATGATATGCGCATAAAGCAGCGCAATCGTGCCGAAGCCTGCGAAAAACAGCACAACCGCAATCGCGAGCCGGAGCAATTGCTCCCACACCAGTCGCAACCGGATTTCAGCACCAAACATCCGCTTTGACCTAAGCGCAGCCGTCGAAACCTCGGCAAACGCCCATAGCGGCAAAGTCCAGACATAGACCGCAATCGCGTGGACAAGAATGTCAGCGTCCGCGTCCGCCACATTGAACAGCGGCGCAATCATCGGCGCGCAGAGTGACGCGACAAGAGCGATTCCGAGCGATGGCGTGACACCAAGGATCAGCGCCGCCCGAAGCGCCGCCGCCTCATCTTCGCGCGTCCCGCTTTGGGGCACAACACGTTGGAGCGCGGCTGGCATTCCGAGGTCAGCGATATTTTCAACCAGCGTCACCACTGCCCACAGCACGGCATACAGGCCGTAACCCGCAAGCCCGAACATCAGGACATAAAGCGGCTGCGAAACGACCTCAAATACCGCGCCTAACCGCGCAAGCACGGTGGTTCCTGCGCCCTTGGCAAAATCACGATTGGTTACCGGGGTTGGGCCGGTGGCGGGCGTTTGGGTCATTATCACGCTCTCATAGGATATTCCCCGTAGCCAAGCGAAGCAAAATCATCATTTCCTTGGTTGAGCCGCGCGCCGCATCGCGCTATCTACGCAATCAGGTTTTGCACAAGGGGCAATCATGGCCGAATTTACACTTCCCAAAAACAGCGTTGTCAAAAAGGGCAAGGCCCATACGTCAGCGACCAGCGGACGGATTAAGAAATTCAAGGTTTACCGCTATGACCCCGATAGCGGGCAAAACCCGCGATATGATGATTTTGAGGTCGATCTCGATACGTGTGGCCCGATGGTGCTTGACGCGCTGATCAAGATGAAGGGCGAGCAAGACCCAAGCCTCACCTTCCGCCGTTCGTGCCGCGAAGGCATTTGCGGTTCCTGTTCAATGAATATTGATGGCACCAATACACTCGCCTGCACCAAGGCGATTGAGGATGTGAAGGGCGATATCCGCATTACGCCTTTGCCGCACATGGATGTGATCAAGGATCTCGTGCCTGATTTCACACATTTTTATGCGCAATATGCCTCGATCAAGCCGTGGCTCCAGACGGTGACGCCTACGCCTTCGGGCAAGGAGCGGTTACAATCACCCGAAGACCGTGCCAAGCTTGACGGGCTGTATGAGTGCATCCTGTGCGCGTGCTGCTCGACAAGTTGCCCAAGCTATTGGTGGAATTCGGACAAGTTCCTCGGCCCCGCGATTTTGTTACAGGCGTACCGCTGGCTCGCCGACAGCCGCGATGAAATGACGGGTGAGCGGCTTGATGAGCTTGAAGATCCCTTCCGGCTTTACCGCTGCCACACGATCATGAATTGCTCAAACGTTTGCCCCAAGGGGCTTTCGCCAAGCAAGGCGATTGCCGAAGTCAAGAAAATGGTGGTCGAGCGCCAGATTTGAGTTCGGTGACACAAGACAATCAAACGGGCTTCATCAGCGAACCCGACCTCGAAAACCCCGGTTGGTTTACGTGGAAGCTCTTGGATGATCGCCGCTATAATAGTCAGGTGCTCGGCAAGATGCTCGTCCGCTCCGAAGGCGAGGGCCGCGCGCGGTTGCGGATGTTCCCAACGATGCGCCATTCAAACCTCGGCAATAATCTCCACGGCGGCACAACGCTTGGCTTTATCGATGTCGCACTGTTCGGCGCGGCGCGGGTGTTTGGCCTGATTGAGGCTGGAACCGCGGTCACGCTTGATCTTTCGACGCAGTTCTTGGGCGCAGGCGCGGTTGACATCCCGCTTGATGCCGAGGTTGAGCTGCTGCGTGAAACCAAGCGGCTGCTGTTCCTGCGCGGGCTGGTGGTGCAGGGTGACAACCGGATCGCGGCCTTTGCGGGCACGATCCGCAAACCCACGGTGCGTTGATGCCGAGCGTTATCAAACGTTACGAACGGCTGATTGCGGATGGCGAATTGCGCCCCGATCCTGAACAGCGTGCCGCAGCGCTTCGCCTGACCGAATTGCAATCAGCGCTTGAGGCAGTGCCACCGCGCGGGAGCCTGCTCTGGCGGCTTGGCCGCGCAAAGCCACTCCCGCCCAAGGGCGTCTATATGTGGGGCGGGGTCGGGCGCGGCAAATCAATGCTGATGGATTTATTCTATTCAGTATTGAATATTAAACGCAAACGCCGCGTCCATTTTCATGAATTCATGGCTGAGGTTCACGTCCGCCTGCGCGACGCGCGTGTCGATAGCAAAGGCGATCCAATCCCGATTGTCGTGGCCGGGATTGCCGAGGGCGCGCGCTGCCTCGCGTTCGATGAAATGGTGGTCAATAACAGTGCCGACGCGATGATCATGTCGCGACTGTTCACTGGCTTGGTTGAGGCCGGGGTTACGCTCGTGACGACATCAAACCGTGCGCCGTCCGCGCTTTATAAGGACGGGCTAAACCGTGAGCATTTCCTGCCCTTTATCGCGCTCATTGAGGCGCGGCTTGATGTGCTTGGCCTCAACGGGCCAACCGATTACCGGATGGAGCGATTGGCAGGCGTCACGACATGGCATCAACCAATCGGCGAAGCGGCAACCACTAAAGTGCGTGAGGCGTTCTTCAAACTGACTGACTATTCACCTGATGATGCAGCCAATGTCCCGTCTGAGGAATTGCCGATCAGTGGCGGGCGCAGCATCCATGTGCCCAAAAGCCTGAAAGGCGTGGCGGTGTTTTCGTTCAAGAAACTGTGCGGGGAGGCGCGCGGTTCGCCTGATTATCTCGCGATTGCGCGGCGTTACCATAGCGTCTTCCTCGTCGGCATTCCAAAGCTTGGCCCCGAAAACCGCAATGAGGCCGCGCGCTTTGTGACGCTTATTGATGCGCTTTATGAACAGCGCACCAAATTTATCGCGATTGCCGATGCGACGCCGGCTGATCTTTATGCAAGCGGCGATGGCCGTTTTGAATTTGACCGCACGATCAGCCGTCTGATGGAGATGCAAAGTCAGGATTATCTGGCGCAAGGGCATGGCGGCTGATTTTTATGTCGTCTAATCGATTCGATTATGGTCAAGACGCGACTCGCTTATTAGGTTTAGTCTCGCAAGAGGGCTGACTTATGGGCACACTCAATATTATCGCATCGCTTTCCGGCCCGGCTGCGGCGCATTTGTCGGGCGCGCGACTTGCAACTCAAGGGGGTGACGGGGCAAAGCCTTCGCTTGACCGGGTGGTGCAAAATTACGTCGCACTCAAACAAGGGGGTGCCGCCCAAACGACAAGTACAACGCTTGTGCAGGTGCTCGTCAACACGCGCGGCGTGCCAGCTTTGCAAAAATTCATGTCGATTTATAACGAAGCCTTTGCCACATCGACTAACCGAAACCGCACGCCTTCTCAAATTCCTGCCAATGTCGAGGCGAAAATACAAAGCCTGCCACAAGCGACTGAGCAGCAGAATGCCCGCGTCGCCTGGCCGCATAATGACGGGCATATCGATGCATTTCGCCATGCCTATTGCAGCGCGCGCCTCACCTGTGAATTTGGCGGGGCATGGGCCGAACAATTTGCCACCGCGCATGAGGGCAATGATCCTGGCAATACCAAAACCGGCGGGATGGATTTGCACAATAACCATGTCGGGTGCCGGATTGCGCTCGCCCATCCGGGCGCAACGCCAGCCCAACTTGCCGATCTTGTGAAGGCCGCACTTGAACGGGGCGAACTTGTCGTGGTTGATCGCAGCGGCGAACTCAACTGGAGCAACCAAGTGCCGGTTGGCCATCACGGCGTTCCTATTCCCTATATGAACATGCCGATTGAACGCGGCGAATGGCTGTGCCCGATTGGCTGCAATCTGCGGCAACGGGGCCGCTGCGACGGCGCGCTGACCTGTCCGCTGGGTTCAATCCTCGGCGCTGAAGGACTCGAAACCTGCCAAGTCCCCCGCATTGAAGGCGCAGAGGCGCTCTAATCTAATCGAATCGATTAGGTGATCTAATCGATTCGATTATGGCGCGCCCAGTTGGCACATTCTAAAACCAATAAATGCAGGGGGCGTATTTTTAGGAGTTATGCCACCATGCAGAATAATGCGCTATCATCAGCCACACCGGGTTTTAACAGTGGCTTGAATAATGAGCTTTTGCTCGCGCGCGGCGGGACGGGCAAACCGTCACTTTCAAGCATTCAGAGCCAGTATCAAGTTGCCGAGGATCGCATGATCCGTTGGGAACCAAAGCTTGGCGGTTTCATTCCCTCATTCGGTCTGGCCGGCAACCGGACGATGACCGCGACCGAAGGGCAAATGCTTGACCGGCTAACGCGTGATCAAGGCATTCTCGGGTTACAACGGTTTAGCGGATTGGTTGACGAGGCTTTTACCACCGCCGGCAACCGCGTGCCCACAACCGGCCCGATTCCAGCGGCGGTTGAAGCTGAAATCAAAAAGCTGCCTGCCGATATGCAGACAGCGGCACGCAATCAGTGGCCAACGGGTGATGGCCATAATGATGCGTTTCGCCACGCCTATTGGAATGCGCGGATGACATCCGAATTTGGCGAACAATGGGCCAATCAATATGGTACGGCACATGAAGCGGTAACAACGCAGATCAACAACAGTTCAGTGCGTGAGGCGATGGATTTGTACAATAACAAAGTCGGTCGCCAGATTGCGGTTGATAATCCGAACGCTTCGCCTGCTGAGCTTGCCGACAAGGTCAAGCAAGCGCTTGATGATGGCAAACTGCTCGTCGTTAATCAGCGCGGGCAACTCGCGTGGAGCAACGAAGTGGCGGTTGGCCATCACGGCCGGGCATCATCGGGTACTGCTCCAGGTGCGATTGCCGTCCCAGAGGGCAACGCCTATCCCAATCTTCGTTGATAAAAGTGAGCGAGGGTGACATAGGACAGTTATGCGTACTCTCGCAATCATTCTGCTTTTGATGCTTGTGGCTTGCGGCGGCTTTGACAAGGGAACCTGGGCATCGGGCAAAGGCAATTATGAAGGCAAGAATCCTCGCATCGCAATGACAGGTTCGGCTGAAGCGGCGGGGGTCAAAGTCGGGGCCACACGCGTTCAGGTGCGGGCACTGCTCGGTGAACCTGACAGCAGCGGGCCGAACGCCGATATCTGGTATCTTGGCCGATCAACCTATGCGCCTGATTATCAGACGTTTGAAATCAATTATGATGACAAAGCGGTGGTGACAAAAATTGGCAGCACCCAAAGCTGAAAGTCCAGCCTTGGGTGCCAGCAAACATTAACGACAGCGACGCTTTCTGGTCAGTTCACGGCCAAGCAGCGCGCCACCAGCGGCACCGAGGATCGTGCCGGTTGTGCGTTCGCCGCGTGTATCAACCGCGCGGCCAACCAAAGCACCGCCGGCAGCACCAACAACAAGACCGACAGTCCCGTTTGATTTGCGGCAATATGTGCGACCATCTTTGCCGCGCCATTCGCGCGCGTCTGACCGCGCCTCAGCCGGAGTGGAGGCCACTACGAATGCAGGGGCAAGCAGTGCAGCGGCGGTTACAATCGATAAAAACTTACGCATATTGACGTCCTTCGGTTAAACTTTGAACATGGCCAAAATGGCAGATTGAAGCTGAACCTGACCTATCTGGCGGAAACGCTTTACCTTGTGATCAGTGCAACTTAGCTGATCAGGCTTAGCGCCAGCGCAGATTATTGCGGTTCATGTCATGAATGCTTCGTGCACCCATAAGTTTCATGCCGCGCGCGATTTCATCACGCAGGAGCGCCACCGCGCGCGCAACGCCGGGCTGACCAGCGGCGGCCAGCGCATAAAGATAAAGCCGCCCGCCCGAACACGCCTTTGCGCCAACCGAGAGCGCCTTGAGAACATGGGTGCCGCGTGTAATCCCGCCGTCGCAGATCACGTCGATCCGGTCTCCCACAGCGTCAACGATCTCGGCCAATTGATCAAACGGCGCACGGCCGCCATCAAGCTGTCGCCCGCCGTGGTTGGAAACCATGATCGCGGTCGCGCCGATATCGACCGCGCGTCGCGCATCCTCAACGGACATAATGCCTTTGAGGCAAAACTGCCCGCCCCAGTCAGCGCGGATGGCCTCAGCGGTTTTCCAGTCCATTGATTGATCAAGCATAGTGTTGAAATAATCGGCAATCGACAGCGCAACATTGGTGCCCTCGGCAACATGATCTTTGAGGTTCGACAGCTCAAACTTCGTGCGGAAGAAATAGTTGAACGCCCATGCCGGGTGCAGCGCAAAGCTTGCGATGCTTGCCGGGGTCAGCCGCATTGGCGTTGTAAAGCCAGTGCGCAAATCGCGCTCACGCCGCCCGCTGATGATCGTATCAACGGTCAGCGTCATCACATCGAACTTGGCCGCCTTGCACCGTTCGACGAGGGCTGTGTTCAGCCCCTTATCCTTGTGGACATAAAGCTGGAACATTTTGGGTGTGCTGATCGTACGGCCAATCTCCTCAATGCTGATCGTCGCGAGTGAGGAAATGCCAAAGAAAGTGCCGTTGGCTTGGGCTACGGCACCCACCGCTGCCTCACCGTCGCGGTGGAACATCCGCTGGATCGCGGTGGGGGAAAGAAACAGCGGCATGGCAATCTTATGCCCCATCACTGTTGTCGACATGTCAATGTCCGCGACACCTGCAAGGACATCGGGGATCAGGTCGCACGTCTCGTAAGCCGCAGTATTGCGCCGCCGCGTCACTTCATCATCGGCGCCGCCGTCAATATAATGAAATACCGGCCCCGGCAGGCGTTTCTGCGCAAGGCGGCGAAAATCATTGATATTGTGGCAGTCGGTCAATCGCATAGGCGCTTTATTGGAGTATTTTGCCTGTGGCTGCACCTATAAAATTGGCTCAGCCCACACCGTCATCCTGAACTGGTTTCAGCATCCATCTCTCCATAAATCCCGCCTTCGCTTATTGAGCGATATAGGTCCTGAGCCGCAAGGCCAGCGAAGCTAAACGAGTTCAGGGTGAAGGGTATGGGGGCTGTAATGTTTCAACTCAAATCGCATCCGCTGATTGCCGCGCCTGCATTCGCGCAGTATAGCGCTCTCATGTCTTCAATCCGTCCATGGCGCGATATCGCGCGTCGTCAGTCCCGCCAGATCATGGTGGGGAATGTTCCTGTTGGCGGCAACGCGCCGATCACCGTGCAAACGATGACCAACACCCTCACCAGCGACGCCAAGGCGACGATTGACCAGATCAGGCGCTGTGAGGAAGCGGGCGTTGATATCATCCGTGTCTCGTGCCCCGATGTCGAAAGCACAGCAGCGCTCAAGCAGATCGTCCGCGCCAGTCGCGTGCCTATCGTTGCCGATATTCATTTCCATTACAAACGCGCGCTTGAGGCCGCCGATGCAGGCGCTGCTTGCCTGCGGATCAATCCGGGCAATATCGGATCATCCGAGCGGGTGAAAGAAGTAGTAAACGCGGCGAAGGCCAATGGCTGCGCGATCCGTATTGGTGTGAATGCCGGCAGCCTTGAGAAGGATTTGCTCGAAAAATACGGCGAGCCATGCCCCGAGGCGCTGGTCGAAAGCGCGCTTGATCATATCCGCTTGCTCGAAGACCATGATTTCCGTGAATATAAGGTGGCGGTCAAAGCCTCTGACCATTTTCTTGCCGTTGCCGCCTATCATCAAATCGCTGATGCGGTTGATTGCCCGCTTCACCTTGGGATTACCGAGGCCGGGGGACAGCGCGGCGGCACCGTCAAAAGCGCGATCGGCATCGGTTCGCTGATTTGGGCAGGCATCGGCGACACAATCCGCGTTTCGCTGTCCGCAGAACCCGAAGAGGAAGTCCGCGTCGGCTATGAAATCCTCAAAAGCCTTGGTGTCCGCACACGCGGCGTCCGCGTCGTCAGTTGCCCAAGCTGCGCGCGGCAGGGGTTCGATGTGATCCGCACCGTCCAGACGCTTGAAGAACGGCTCGAACATATCCACACCCCCATGTCACTCTCAATCCTCGGCTGCGTCGTCAACGGCCCCGGCGAAGCGCGTGAAACCGACATTGGCCTCACAGGCGGCGGCAATGGCAAACATATGGTCTATCTCTCAGGCGTTACCGATCATCATGTGCAGGATGCCGATATGGTCGATCATATCGTCCGGTTGGTGGAGGCGAAGGCCGCGGAGATTGAGGCTGGACGCGAGGTGAGTGCCGACGTCGGGCACGGGGTTATGGCTGGGTGAGTGGAATCACCGTCGCTTCTGAAGCGAACTCGTATCCTCGGGTCTTTTCAGCACTTGAGGTGGAGGCGGCTCTGGCGAGGTCTAGTTGTTTTCTGCTACTCACTTATTCAATTCTCGCCGATGTCACATATTAATTTCACTGCGAAATTTGAAGGTACGATTTATTGCCAGTTTGCTGCTTACAACTGTGCGCTGACTACCAAAAAACAGATATTCAGCCGCGATCAACCATATAGCTTCTAGGTGGAATTGGCTTGTCTTGAACTGACTTTTCATCTTTCAATGAAAGTGTAGCTATTTCAGAGGTAATAACTATCGACGGAATATCTCTCGAGTCCTGAGCCTTCTTATGCTTACTCATCCGGTTTCACCTTAATCACTGGGGTAAGGCTCAACCGCCAGAAATCAGCGCCTTGGCGCACCAGTGTCGCCTTTGGAGGCTCCGGGCGTTTTGTCATCGGAGTCTGATGCGCTTGTGTTTCGTTGGGCTGGGCTGCTGGCATGGTGGCTGACTCCGTCCAAAGGCAATCTATCAAATGTGAATATAAGCATTTCACTTACACTTATAAAGAAGAAACCGAAAAGAAGGAATATGATGGCACGACTGCGCGCGATCAGGCGTTTTCGGACATTGATGAGATTGGTCTCGTTCGCGCTCGCGAGCTGATCGACCATGAACCGCCGCATATCATCAACGACTTTTGCATCAATCCGCTGATGATGTTCCTTATTGGCTTTATACCATGCAGTGAGTTTCTGGGCGTAATCGCGCGTTTCTGAGCTTTTGGCAGGATATTCAAAATTCCTGATCACCACAGTTAGGCACACATAGAAAAATGCTGCGCTAAATGACGCAACTGCCAGAAAATAAAATACATCGGGCCATGACAATGAGAAATCATGGCGTTTCGAAACAGACCCGATGACCGAAATCGCAAAACCAAACAATGCGCCGATAAACGGCATCGAACGCCAGACAGATTCGTCGAGATCGCTTTGTTGCTTGAAAGCTTCGGACGATGTTTCAAAGAGAAACTTCAGAGTCTCTGGACGCAACGGCTCTTGGCTTTCCGTTGCAATACTTGCTTTATTCTTTGGCGAAACCATGTCACGTGATGCGATGTTTAGAGAATTCGGTCAACCCGCCCTCAGCAATAGGATGATCATGCAGACCCGTATTTTCAATTGAGGCTGAATGATTCGGAAACGAGTCTCGACAGCGGTAGCAATATTTGCTACCGCTGCACTCATGAGGAATGTCGAAAAAGTTTCCATCGCCCTTACGCAGGATATGCTCGCCACGGTCAAAAGTGCCGTCGCGTCGGGCGATTATGCCTCTTCGAGTGAAGTCGTTCGTGAAGCCTTGCGCGATTGGAAATTGCGCCGTGCGCTTGAGGCGCAGAGCATTGAAGAGGTACGGCGACTAGTTAAGGCGGGCATAGAAAGCGGCTTTGAACCGCATGACGGAATGGATGAAATCAAGGCCGAAGGGCGCCGCAGATTGGCTCGCCGCGCTGCATGAATTGGGCGCTTGAGCGCTCACATGAAGCGCGAACAGATTTGATTGATATCTGGTCGTATATTGCCGCCGATAATCCCGATGCCGCCGACCGTCAGATTGATAAGATTGAAGCAATATTTAACCGCCTGCGCGAATATCCCAAGCTTGGCGCAAAACGCGATGATATAAACGCTGGATTGCGCGGTTTTACGCGCGATCATTATCTTATTCTTTATCAACTTGATGAATTTTGCGAAAGCGTACAGATAATAAGGGTTGTTCATGGAATGCGCGATCTCGCAACGTTATTTGGAGACAACGCCCAATGATTTCCTAGCCGATGTGCAACTTGAACGAGGTGAAGGATGAATGACAAACAGGTCAATATTCATATCGGCAACGCTCAGGATATGGGCGCGCGTTTTGTCGAAGCGTGGCACGCTGCGGAATGCGGCGAGGCGGTTGCGCGTGATCATGTGACGTTCCTCTCGCTTGAGGCATTTGTTTCGGCAATGTCGCCCAAACGGCTGGCGCTGATCCAATATCTGCGCACGGCGGGAGCAATGTCTGTGCGAAAACTCGCGGGCGAGATTGGGCGTGATTATAAATCAGTTCACGGCGATGTTGCGATGCTCGTGGCAGCCGGATTGGTTGCGCGCGAAGCCAAGGATCAAGTTGCGGTGCATTGGGATCATGTTCATGCCGATATGCGGTTGGCAGCATAATGGCCTGTCTCCGCTACTCAATCGGCGTCACAATCTTATTCGCCGCCATGGTGGACGCGGGTTGCCATGAATGACGTGTCTTAGGAATAGGTCTTGACAGACGATTAGGTATTGTGAGATATTTAGGTACTGGAGGCCTTAATATGACCTATCATGCAAAAATCATAGCCGGTGGGAAAGTCGTGATCCCAGCCGACATGCGCCGAGAACTTAATGTAAAAGATGGCGACTCAATCGTATTTGAACGCGAGGGCGATGTGTTCGTCGTCAAATCCTATCGGCAGGTAGTGCTTGAAGTGCAGGCTGAGTTCAAACGCCTTGTTCCCAATCCGGGTACGGTCGACGAATTTCTGGCTCAGCGCCGGAGTATGTGGGGCGATACATGACGCTAGTGCTGGACGCATCAGCCGTCCTGGCCCTGATATTTGGCGAACGCGGTTCTGATATTGTCGCTGAGAATGCAAAAGGCGCGCGCGTGTCGGCGGTCAATTTCAGCGAAATATTGACCCGTGCAATTGATAAGGATGGCGACCCGGGCGCTGTGCGCAACTTGCTGTCTCGGCTAGAACTGGCAATTGTTCCTCATGACGAGGAACTGGCGATTGCAACAGCCGTTTTGCGCAATGAAATGCGCCAATACGGGCTTTCACTTGGCGATCGGGCCTGCCTCGCGCTTGCGCAGCGCGACAATAGCGCCGTTCTGACCGCCGATCAGGATTGGGCCAAGCTTAATCTTGATATTGAGATTCGTTTGATTCGGGAGCGGCCATGAAACATCTCATTTTCGCGGTCGCGCTTGTTATCGCCGCACCCGCTGTCATTACCGCTGCGACCCCTTCCACCGTCTCCACTCACCCCGAGGCCAAGCTCTACGATGCCACTCGTGACGCGCGCGCTGATATGTCTACCGCACTCGCGCGCGCCAAAGCGTCCAACAAGCGCGTGATCCTCGTGATGGGGGCAAATTGGTGCCATGATAGCAAGGCGCTGGCGGGCTGGTTTGAAAGCGCGCGGTTCAAGGCGATGCTCATGCCGCTTTATGAGATTGTCTACATCGAGGTCGGCAAACCACAGCTTCGCGAAGGGCGCAATATCGAGATTGCGCGGGGCTTCGGCATCAAAAAGATCAAGGGCACTCCAACGGTGCTGATCCTTTCCCCCGAAGGCGCGCTCCTCAACAAAAAGGACGCGCCGACATGGCGCAATGCAGCAAGCCGTAGCGAAGACGCAATTTTCGCATATTTTGCTGAATTTGGCCGCTAAGCGCCTCCACTATGTCTACGCTAGAAATTATCGCGGTTGCGCTTGGCGTCGCCAATATATTGCTCGTGGCGCGTCGGAGCATCTGGAATTTCCCAGTCGCACTGGTGATGGTGACGCTTTATGCGCGGATTTTTTGGGACGCCAAACTCTATAGCGATGCCGGGCTTCAGGGCTTTTTCTTTGTGGTCAATCTTTATGGCTGGTGGTCTTGGCACACGAACAAGGCTGATAGTGGCGTGGTGCTTGTTGAACGGCTCACCCGTGCCGCGCTCAGCGCGTGGATCGCCGGATCAATCATCGCGGTGCTTGGCTGGGGCACAGTCATGGCGCGGTTGACTGATGCGAGCCTGCTCTACGCTGACGCTTCGGTCGCGATGCTTAGTGTCGCCGCACAATTGCTGATGGCATGGCGCAAACTTGAGAATTGGTATTGGTGGATCATCGTCAATATCATTTCGGTTGGGCTTTATGCGGTGAAAGGTCTTTACCTGACGGCTGGGCTTTATGCGCTGTTCCTTGTGCTTGCGATTTGGGGGTTGATCAACTGGCGCAAAGCCACGCTCGCATGAAAACCATCTGCCTTCACGGCCCCGAAAGTACGGGCAAATCAACGCTGGCCACGCATCTTGCCGCGCATTTTGGCTGTGAGCTGGTTCCCGAATTTGGCCGCGCTTACTGCGATGAACATGGCACTGATATCGGCATGGCAGCGCTTGTTGAGATCGCGCAGACACATGATGCAATAACACGCGCCGCGCGAGCACGGACTTCGGATATGCTCATCCTCGATACTGATCCGCTGATGACGGCAGTGTGGGCCGACATGATGTTTGGGGAGCGCGATCCGTGGTTTGACCATTTTGCTGATGTGGCTGATCTTTACCTGCTGCCTGATATTGATTTGCCCTGGATTGATGATGGCCTGCGGGTTTACGGCGGGGCTGAGGAACGCGCGCGCTTTTTTGCGCTCTCACGCGCTGAGCTTGATCGGCGCAATGTGCCCTATGCGGTCATCAGCGGCAGCGGTGAAACACGGTTTGAAAGTGCGTTGGCGGCCATCGCGCGGTTTAGCTGACCCAGCCAATCCAATCAGCAACATTTTCAAAATCATTAGTGATCATACGTGCGCCCGCTACTTTCATTGCCTCATCGTCACCGGGCAGTATGTGCGATCCTGCGGTAAAGCCAATGACGGTTACACCAGCAGCAACTGCGGCTTTCACCCCCGCGACATGATCCTCAATGGCGATGATCCGTCGCGGCGCAATACCAAGCTTTTCTGCGGCAAGCGTGTAAATTTCGGGATCAGGCTTATCACGGGAAAGCGTTGCAGTAGTGTAAACATGCGCACCGAAATGATGCTCAAGCCCAAAGCGTGCAAGCGTTTGAGATATCCAAATCGGCTCACTTGATCCAGTGATCGCGCGTGGTACCCCCGATGTGAGATCAAGGAAGGCTTCAATACCCGGCACCGTCCCAACTTCAAGGATCACACGCCTACTCATCCGCTTATACTGCTGACTAATCAGCGATTCAGGGATTTCGCTGCCCATCCGTGCTTCAAGGAGAACCAGAACATCGCTCCAACGCTTTGAACCGAAATCGTGGAGTGCCACGTCAAGCGTTGTCGGCATACCGGCCTCAGCCATGCTTTCAACCAGCGCCTGCGTCGATAGTCGCTTGCTATTAGCGATGACACCATCAAAATTGAAAAGGATTGCCTCATATCGCATTATATGATGATTGCAGTTTTGGCGCTGGCTGTCACCTTATTATGAGGCAGAGGCTAAATTGAAAGTTCGATCCATTCGGCAACACTTTCATAGTCGGCGGCGATGTGATGTGCGCCTGCGTTGTGCAGCCGTTCAACATCGCTCTCGCGTACATGCGATGCGGCAGTGAAGCCAATTGCTGACATGCCCGCAGCGATTGCCGCCTCAACCCCGGCCACACTATCTTCGATTGCAACGATATCTTCTGGCGCAATGCCCAGCTTTTGTGCGGCAAGAAGATAAATTTCAGGGTGCGGTTTGCCGTGTTCGAGGCTGGTTGTGCTGTAAACATGCGCGCTGAAATGTTCAGTAAAGCCAAAGCGGGTCAGCGTCGGTTTGATCCAGAGATCATCCCCAGATGAGGCGATTGCGCGTGGAAATTTTCGAGAGATTGCAAGAAAGGCTTCGATTCCTGGCACAGGCTTGATCTCACGCATCATTTTTTGGCCAAGCCATGCGATTTTCTGGCCAATGAAGGACGCAGGCAGCTCAGCACCGAGCCGTTTTTCAATCACGGGGAGAATGTCAGCCCACCGTTTTCCGCTATAATCGCGTAATGAGTCGTCAAGGCTGGTCGGCAGCCCGATAGCGCTTAATCCATCAGCAAGTGTTTGATTAAGCAGGGTTTCGCTATCAGCGATTACCCCGTCAAAATCAAAAATAATCCCCTTAAATCTCATTTCCGGACTCCAAACAAAGCACTTCCCACGCAGATATGCGTTGCACCTAGCATGATTGCAGTTTCAAAATCGTTCGTCATTCCCATGCCCAGCCCGGTAAGCCCGTGATCTTGAGCGAGCTTGGCAAGCAAAGCAAAATAGGGCGCGGCCTCAGTGTCTGTGGGCGGCACTGCCATTAGACCAGCAACATCAAGCGTAGCCATCCGCGCTGTTTCAAACAGCGCAGGCAGTGCTGCAAGCGTGCATCCGCCTTTTTGTGGTTCATCACCGATATTGACCTGAATGAAACAGCGCGGACGCTTGCTAAGACTATCCGAAGCGCGCGCGATTGCAGTGATGAGTGACTCGCGATCAACAGAGTGGATTGTATGGAACAAGGCAACAGCGTCTCGGGCTTTGTTAGACTGCAAATGCCCGACCAAATGCAACTCAAGTGCACCAAACCGATCAATTAGTGCGGGAAATTTGGCCTGCGCCTCTTGCACACGGTTTTCGCCGAAAACGCGCTGACCTGCGGTAACAAAGGGTGTAATCGCAGTCGCATCATAGGTTTTTGAAACTGCGATCAGGCTGATGTCGGTTGCGTTGCGCCCGGCGATTTTGGCAGCGTGGGCAATTCTGCTGTTGACGCTTGTCAACCGTTCGCTAGCCTGTTGTTCATAATCAGTCATTGTCTTGCTATAGAAAGCAATATGCCTAAGCGCCAAGCCCGATCAATGCCCAAAATATGGTTGATGACTGACGAGCGGCTTGGCGATGCGCTGCTTCCCAGCATAGCAGCGCTTCCAAAAGGCTCCGGGATCATCTTTCGTCATTACAGTCTTGAGGTTAAGTCGCGTCGAACGCTGTTTCTTGCGGTCAGCGCTGTGGCGCGACGTCATCGCCATATTCTTGTGATTGGCGGGCTACCAATTGCCGTACCTGTCTGGCTAAAGGCAGGGCGACATGGGCGGGTGCGCGGCGCAGTGACTGCGCCTGTGCATTCACGCCGTGAAGCTATTGCAGCAGAACGAGCGGGAGCAGAGTTATTGTTTGTTTCGCCCATTTTTCCAACACGATCACATCCCTGTGCGCCACCGCTTGGCCGTGTCCGGTTCGGGCTGTTGATTCGTAATCTGCGGGTGCCTGTTATTGCGCTTGGCGGGATGAACAAAGCGCGAGTGCATAGTTTTGGGCCAATCAAGGTTCACGGATGGGCAGCAATAACAGCGTTGGATCCCCGGCGTCAAAAGCGGAAGGCCGTTCCTACATAGACAGCTTGGCTATCACGAATGGTATCGGTTGGTGCGGCCAGTCGATCGCGCTCGGTCTTGTAACGAACACCTGCGGTCACATCGAGGCGACGGGTCAGACGGTATGAACCACCAACATCAAGTGAAACGCTTTCACCGCCAGTGATTGAGCGCGGCATATCACCCATTGGCTTTTCCGCACCAAGCTGAACCCGAGTGCTCCACTTGCTTGCGTTGTAACTAATACCGAGGTCAACGCTTTCGCGGCCACCCGGTGCAGCCCCTGCATCAATGCGGGCAACATCGCCTGAAACCGCAAAGCGTTTCCAGCCAACGCCGACCCCAAGGTTATAAGTTGCTGGATTTACCCCAAGCGGTGGTGCAACCGAAAGCAGCGCTGTTGCGCCCGGCGTTACACTGTTTACGCCAGCACTATTGCCAACGGCGCGTGCGCGCACAGCAACACGGACTGAACGACGAGAACTATCCGAAGCAGCGGGCGTAAACCGAAATCCCGATGACGCGATTCCGCTACGCGCAAAGGCGGCAGCAAGGCGAGGGTCAGCAGAAGCTGGTGTAAAAGTGCCAATGCCACCGCGCAGCACAGAAATGCCGTTACGCTTTGCCATAAACTTATTAGCAGACGCACCAATCGCGGGGGTCATGGCGAGAACTGCGCTGCAAAGCATCGCTCCAATCACACCTATCTTGAACTTTCCCGAAAACATGTGTCGACCCTAATCATCTTTTTTGTACAATAGCATGTTTTGTAATGGGGTTGCCAGTGCCGAGAGTCACATTCCGTAGATTTGTTGCAAGAACTCCACACTTGGTCTTAGGGCTTGGTGCTACGGCTTTCTGATTCTATCACGCGCCAAATTTATGCTCCGAGCCCTGTCAGAGTTAATGCATCACTTGCAGCCGGCGCAAACCGCCCTATAACGCCGCTTATTCGTTATTTTCAAGGATAGCCCATGTTCAGGCCGTATCAAATTATTCTCTCAGTTGCTCTTATTGCAGGCCTTCCCGCCTGTGCCGCGATAAAGAAAGATTTGTCGAAGGGCATAAATTATTTTGGTGGTGAGAAGCAGGAGGAGAGTACCAAACGCGGTATTGCTCCTTCAAAAGTGACTGCAATCGGGGTTAATAGTTACCTGTATCTTGCAACGCTCGACACGGTTTCGTTCATGCCGCTCCTCCAAAGCGACTCGGCGAACGGTGTTGTAATCACTGATTGGTATGTCAATCCAGCCACGCCGAATGAGCGGATGAAATTGACGGTTTCGATCCTTGATCAGGAACTCCGTGCTGATGCGCTGCGCGTTGCGGCCTCGCGTCAGACACTCAAATCTGGCCAATGGACGGATGCACCGGTGCAGGCCGCCACTGTGCAAAAGCTCGAAGAGATCATCCTGACCAAAGCGCGTGATCTTCGTCGTAATTCAAATCCGGGTTGATAGGTCAAATTCATGAGTTCGCGTTTCAACCCGATGAAGGCTGACGCGCGCTGGCAACAGGTTTGGGAGGCGGAGCAGAGCTTTGCCGCCCCAATCGGCGCTAGCGATACCCGCCCGCGCGCCTATGTGCTTGAGATGTTTCCCTATCCTTCGGGGCGCATCCACATGGGTCATGTCCGTAATTACACAATGGGTGATGTCCTCGCGCGGTATAAAGCGATGACTGGCCATGCGGTGCTTCATCCCATGGGGTGGGACAGTTTCGGGATGCCCGCCGAAAATGCGGCGATGGAAAAGAAAGTCCATCCCGGCGACTGGACACGCGCCAATATCGCGGCAATGCGCGGGCAATTGAAACGGCTCGGCCTTGCGATTGATTGGAGCCGCGAACTTTCGACTTGTGAGCCTGATTATTACGGGCATGAACAGGCGCTGTTCCTTGATCTTTACAAGGCGGGGCTGGTTTACCGCAAGGAATCGGCGGTCAATTGGGATCCGGTGGACATGACCGTGCTTGCCAATGAGCAAGTGATAGATGGGCGCGGCTGGCGATCAGGCGCGCTCGTTGAAAAGCGCAAGCTCAGCCAATGGTTCCTCAAAATTACCGATTTTGCCGAAGAATTGCTTGAGGGCTTGGACGGGCTTGAGCATTGGCCCGACAAGGTCAAGCTGATGCAGTCGAACTGGATCGGCAAATCAAAGGGGCTGAAATGCACCTTTAATCTGATGGGCACGGATGACGGCATCGACGTGTTCACCACGCGCCCTGACACGATGTTTGGCGCGAGTTTCGTTGCGATTGCGGCGGATCATCCGTTGGCTACTGCGATGGCCGAAAATGCGCCTGAATTGCAGGCGTTCATTGAGGAATGTCGGCGGGGCGGAACAACAGCGGCAGAGATTGAAACTGCCGAGAAGATGGGTTTCAATACTGGCCTCACGGTTGAACATCCGCTTGATCCGGCATGGCATCTGCCTGTTTATGTCGCCAATTTTGTTCTCATGGATTATGGTACTGGCGCGGTGTTCGGTTGCCCCGCGCATGATCAGCGTGACCTCGATTTTGCGCGTAAATACCGCCTTGATGTGATGCGGGTTGTGTCTGACGGCGATCTGACTGACCCCGATTTTGAGGGCGACACCGCCTTCACTGGCCCCGGCAAAATCGTGAATTCGCATTTCTTGAACGGCATGACGATTGACGAGGCCAAGGCCGCCGTCATCGCGCGCGCCGAACATCAGGGCTGGGGCGAAGGGCAGACGCAGTACCGCCTGCGCGATTGGGGTGTTTCGCGGCAACGCTATTGGGGAACGCCAATCCCGATCATCCACTGCGATTTTTGCGGTGTGCTGCCCGCACCGCGATCCTCGCTGCCGATTGCGCTGCCTGATGATGTTGATTTTGAAACGCCGGGCAATCCGCTTGAGCGGCATCCGACTTGGAAACACGTCACATGCCCGAACTGTAAGGAGCCCGCACGGCGCGAAACCGATACGCTTGATACGTTTGTTGACAGTAGCTGGTATTTCATCCGCTTCGCCTCGCAGCCCGAAAACGCGCCGTTTGATAAGGCAGAGGCCGAACGCTGGCTGCCCGTTGGCCAATATATTGGCGGGGTTGAACATGCGATCCTCCACTTGCTCTACGCCCGTTTCTGGACGCGCGCGCTCCAGCGGATTGGGCGGCTTGATGTCGCCGAGCCGTTCAAGGGGCTGTTCACCCAAGGCATGGTGACGCATGAAACGTACCGCGCGACCAAAGCGGTGATGAACCTAAAAGGCGCGCCTTTCATTAAAAACGGCGTTCCTGTCACTGAGTCTTTCTGGGTCGGCCTTGATGAAATCAAGGATAAGGACGGTGTACTTGTTTGGGCGGAAGACGACTCCCCAGTCGAAATCGGTCGCGTTGAAAAAATGTCGAAATCGAAGAAGAACACAGTCGATCCGCTGCCGATGTTTGATCAGTTTGGTGCCGACGCTGTGCGCTGGTTCATGTTGTCTGACAGTCCGCCCGAGCGTGACCTGCCGTGGAGTGAGGCTGGCATCGAAGGCACGTGGCGCTTTGTGCAGCGGCTGTGGCGGATTTTTGAACGTGATGTTGAGGCCGGCGCAAGCGGTAATGACCCCGATCTTGAGCGCCAGCTTCACCGCGCAATTGCGGGCATTGGCACGGATATCGAAGCGCTCGGTTTCAACAAGGCCGTCGCCAAGGCACATGAATTTGCCAATTTCATTGAAAAAGCGCCGTCCTCGGCCACGCGCGCGGCGGCGGCACGGACGCTTGCACATTTAATTGCGCCGATGCTGCCACATTTGGCCGAAGAGGCTTGGGAAGCGTTTGGTGGCACTGGCCTGATCGCGCATCAACCTTGGCCAAGCTATGATCCGGCGCTTCTCCTCGAAACCCAAGCGAATATCGCCATTCAGGTAAACGGTAAGCTGCGCGATACGCTGACCATCGCCAAGGATGTGAGCCGTGAGGAGCTTGAGGCCGCAGCGCTTTCGAGTGAGAAGATTATTCGCACGCTTGACGGCGCACCCCCCAAAAAGGTGATTGTGGTTCCCGGCCGCTTGGTCAACATAGTGACATGAAACGCTTCGCTGCCCTTGCCTTTGTCCTGATGCTCCCTGCCTGCGGGTTGCAGCCGCTTTACGGGGATCGCAACGTCAGCAATACGCTGCGCAGCGTTGAGCTTGCCCCGATTGAGGGCAAGGCGGGCTATCTTGTGCGATCGGCGCTTGAAATGCGGCTGGGTAAGCCTGCCGGCGGGGCCGCGCGCTACCGGCTTCAGGTTGAGCTTGATGACCAGATCAACGGTTTTGGCGTTCGCCGCGACGACTCGGTCACGCGCGAACGGCGCATCTTGCGCGCGCGCTACCGCTTGATTGAAACTGACGGCGGCATGACAGTGCTTGACGCCACCGCAGGTTCCGATTCAGGGATTGACGTAGTTTCCTCCGAATATGCTGTGGTTGCCGCTGAAGAAACCGCGCTTGAGCGGCTGACTGAAATCGTTTCGGATCAAATCGTTGCGCGCGTGGCGCTGTACGTGAAACGCAGCGAAGCCGCCCCGGGCAAAAAGTGAAGGTCAACGCGGGGCAGATTGAGCGCGCGCTCGATTCGCCGCCTGACAATATCCGGCTTTACCTGCTTTATGGCCCCGATGAGGCGGGATCGCGCGCGCAGGCCAAGCGACTTGAACGCGCGATGGGGCCAGGGGCTGAGCGCGTCGACCTTGACGGTGCGACGCTGAAAGGCGATCCAGCAAGGCTTGCCGATGAAGCGGCCTCAACGTCACTTTTCGGCGATAAACGCCACATCCGTCTGACGCTCAATGGTGATGAGGCAATGCCAGCGATTGAGGCACTGCTTGAGGCACCCGCTGCGGGCAATCCGGTCGTTGTGATTGCAGGTGCGCTCAAGCCTGCCTCGGCCTTGCTCAAGCGCGCGCTTGCCGACGGCGCGGTAATGGCCTGTGCCAATTATCCGCTTGAAGGCGAAAATGCGGATCGGCTGGCAATTGCAATGGCGAGCGGCTTGGGCGTTCGACTCTCGCCTGATGTCGCGCGCATGATTGTTGGCGCTTCGGCTGGCGACCGTGCGGTAATGGGGCAAGAACTTGAAAAGCTTGCACTTTATCTTGACGCGGCTCCGCAGCGACCCACCGAAGCAGGTATAGCTGAATTTGAGGCGATTAGCGCCGGAAACGGCGAGGGTGAGCTTTCACGATTAATTGACGCAGTAATGGACGGGCAGCCTGCGCTTGCCGCGCGCGAGATGGTGGTGCTCGCAGAGGAAGGGGTGGACGGTATTGCGCTCATCCGCGCAGTGAACAAGCGCCTCCAACTGCTTACCCGCTTTGCCGCCGATGTTGCGAGCGGGCAATCGATTGAAAATGTAATGGAACGCGCGGGCAGATCCTTATTCTGGAAAGATAAAATGCCAATTCAACGCCAGCTTAAGCGCTGGGCACCAGCACGTTTGGCTACCGCTTCTGACCGCCTTCTTGCTACCGAACGCGCGATCAAGGCAGCAAGTTCGGCGGGAACAATCTTTGCTGCGTCCGAATTGATTACGCTTGCAAGAGTGGCGCAGCGGCGGGGGTAACAGGTGTCCACTACTTCTACCCTTCACGCCGCGCTAATATCTGCTCAACTTGTTTGTGATCGGATAACTTATCAACATCAATTGCGGCCTCGGCAAAGGGGAGCGGCACCGCGCGCGCACTCAATCCGAGCCTGCGACCAAGTGCGGCGATCCCATCTTGTAAACTGATCATTCGCGTGATGGCACGCAGCGCGATCAGCGGGCCGAAATGCCAGAAGAGTTTGAATAACTGCTTGCGATCTTTTTCAGCATTGACCCAAAGAGCCAGTGCATTACGCGCGTTTTCGCTTGTGAGCGCGAAGAGGTTTGCCCCTGACCATGCGCCACCACGAAGTTTAATCCATGTCCGCTTATTATCGGGATAGGCAGCAAGGATCGTCGCGCGTTCAACCATGCCGACTGCAACGTCAACGCCTGTGCTTGCTTCCAAAAAATGGGTGATCATTTCAGGGGTTAGCAAAGGATGATCGGCGGTCGTCACAAATAGCGGCCACGGCGCGGCTTCAGCCCCAGCAATGCTCAGTATGCTCTGCGAAATACCTGACTGGCTTTCGACATAGCAAAGCTTTGGATCATCGGGCAAAACAGCTTTTATAGCGACGGGCTTCTGGCATAAAATGACGACTTTAGTGATGGCGGAAATGCTCAGCACTGTCTCAACAACGCGCGCGACCATTGGCCTGCGGCCGACTGGCACTAACGCTTTGAAGGTTTCGCCAAAGGCGCTAGCAAGCGGATCAATACCTGGGCGCTGCCCGGCGAGGATAATCGCAGTCCAGCCTGTTTTTGCCTCTGTCATGATTTGGCCCTAGTCGTGCTGCAAATGTGTTGCAACGTTTGAAGACAGGGGAATTGGGAGTGCGCGTGGCCGTCCTATTTATCGGCGGAATGCATCAGGCACTTCATATCGCGCCGGTTGCGGCGGCACTGACAGAGCGTCAAGGTATCAAGGCTTCGGCTTATGTCGCCAATGCAGATGATGCAGCTGCACTGGCAATTTTGATGCAAAGGCTTGGTGCGCAGCCGCTTAACATCATAATTATGACGCTGCCTATATGGCTGATGAAACTATCCGGTCTCATACGGGCAAGCAAAATATTGCGGCTGATATTTTGGAGCGGGAAAATCCGCCGCTACGATGCGATCCTGACGGCTGAACGTAGTTCAACCTTGCTCAAACGATTGCCGGGGCGAACGCCGCCAATGATCCATATCCCGCACGGTGCAGGGGATCGCGCCAAGGGGTTTGAGCCGCGCCTTGCGCTGTTCGATCATGTCATTGTTGCTGGGCCAAAGGATCGGCGACGCATGATCGCGCAAGGGCTTGTCACGCCTGAGCGGTGCAGCGTTTCAGGTGCAATCAAAGTGGCCGCGTGCCGACGGATGCAGCAAAATAATGTGCCGCTGTTCGATAATGATCATCCGGTTGTGCTCTATAATTCACATTTTGATCATAGCCTTGGGTCATGGTCTAGGTTTGCAGAGCCGCTGATCAAGGCGGTGATTGCAGATGGCCGCTATAATCTGATCGTCGCCCCGCACATCCGCATGTTTGAGACGGCCAGTAATGAGGCGCGCGATGTCTGGCGGCGGCGCGCGATGTCTGGCCGTGTGATCGTTGATCTCGACTCCGAACGGCTGAGCGACATGAGCTATACCAGCGCAGCCGATATTTATATTGGCGATGTTAGCAGTCAGGTGTATGAATTTCTGACTGTTGCCAAACCTTGCCTGTTCATTGATGCGCATGGTGCGCCGTGGCAAGATAATCCCGATTATGCGATGTGGCAGTTTGGCCCTGTCTGTTCGGATATTGCGCAGATCATGGATGCGCTAAATCATGCCAAGCAAGGTCATAGCGCGTATGTCGAAATCCAGCGCATGATGGTCGCCGATGCGCTTGGCGATAGCGGTGACCGTGCGGCGGAGGTTGCGGCGCAGCAGTTAGTGGAGGCAGTGGAAGCCCTTAACCGCTCCGTTTGAACGGAGCCATTTCGCCGAGAAAGGCAATCTCGCGTTCAACAGAATGGCGCTCGCGCACCAAAAAGTCAGCAATTGCCGAACGGAAGCCAGGATCGACTATATAATGTGCTGACCAAGTTGTTACGGGCACATAACCGCGCGCCAGCTTATGTTCGCCCTGCGCGCCTGCCTCAACGCGTGATAGGCCACGTGCAATCGCCGCATCAATCGCCTGATAATAGCAAAGCTCAAAATGAAGGAATGGCACATCCTCTCGGCAGCCCCAATAACGGCCATAAAGCGCGTCGCCGCCAATAAAGTTTAGCGCTCCCGCAATTGGCTTGCCATCACGCAGCGCAAGGATCAGCAGCAGCGTGTCACGCATTGTCTTTCCAATCTGGGTAAAAAAGGCGCGGGTCAGATAGGGCTGACCCCATTTGCGCGTGCCCGTATCCTGATAGAAATACCAGAAAGCGTCCCAATGCGCCTCGCTGATCTCGCTGCCTCTCAGGTGGACGATCTCAAGCCCAGCTTGTGCTGCCGCACGTTCCTTGCGGATAGCCTTGCGTTTGCGTGAGGCGAGCGCAGCCAGAAAATCGTCAAAGCAAGTATAACCGTCATTAGCCCAGTGGAACTGCGTGCCCGCCCGGATTAACCAGCCAGCGGCTTCAAACCGGACGCGATCACGTTCGTCGATAAAGGTCGCATGGGCTGAAGATAGATGATGCTTTTCGACAACCGCTTCGGCCCCTTGGATTAAGGCCGCTGCTACACCGTCATCATTTGTCAGCAAGCGCGGCCCCGGCACGGGTGAAAAGGGCGAAGCGATCTGGAGCTTGGGATAATAGCGCCTACCCGCGCGCGTGTAGGCATCGGCCCAGCTATGATCGAAGACATATTCGCCTTGGCTATGGCTTTTGGCATAGGCTGGGGTCGCGCCTGCGAGGCTGCCGTCAGCGGCTTCGACAATAATCGGGATCGGCTGCCAGCCTGTTTTTGCCGTCGCGCTGCCCGAAGTTTCAAGCGCGGTCAGAAATGCGTGTTCGATGAAAGGGTTACTGTTTCCGGCGCAGCGATCCCATGACGCGGCATCGATTTCAGCAACACCGTTTTCAAGCTTGACCGTCACTGCATCCGAGGAAGGCGTTGTCATCCGGGCTGTGCCACCGGCTTTTCATAAATCATTTCATCGGCATGGGCGAAGGCGGTGCGCTCTTGCTGCGCTGTCCGCACCGTCCATGTCAGCAGCTTGAGGCCGCGACTGTGCTGGCCCGTAGCGAAGCGTGAGGGCAAATCCCGAATATCATAGGCAAGAAAATCGGGTTTGACCGTCCACAGTGCCACCCGCCGTTCAACCTCTCGCCGAAGCTGTGCTAGCCGAAAATCTGGCCCTTGTTCAGTGATGATAAGCCCGCGTACGAAGCGCGGCGCGTGGTTGCGAAACCAGCGGCCAACCGCTGGATTGAATGACATAATCGCGACATTGCCCAAATAGCCTTCAAGTGCGCGGCGCACGCCAAGACAAAGTATGCCAACCAAATGCCTAGAGCTTTTTATCTCGATCAGGATCGGCACGCGGCCGGCAACGAGCGCAAGGATTTCGGCAAGGCGCGGAATTGTTTCATGGCTGCCGCGCAGACAAATTCTGTCAAGCTCATGAGCCGAACGTGCGGCAAATGCACCGTGCGCACTGGTTAGTCGGTCAAGTACCGCATCATGAAATACAAAGGCCTCACCCTCGCGCGCCGCTTGAACATCGCATTCAATCCCGTGGCCAGCGGCGATTGCAGCTAAAAAAGCTGCGCGGCTATTTTCATGGCATTTCAGCCCGTGAAGCCCACGGTGGGCATAAGGTTGCGCCGAGAGAAAGGCGACACGCCTTGCCTCAGGGGGCGGCGCGATCAGTCGATCAAAGGGGACGAATAGCGACGATTGCATCGATTTCGACCGCAGCACCAAGCGGGAGCGCTGGCACCCCAACTGCCGCGCGCGCATGGCGGCCAGCATCGCCAAATATCTCAACCATAAGCGTTGATGCGCCGTCGCCGACCTTGGGTTGGTCGGTAAAGCGCGCATCCGAATTGACGAAAATGTTGAGCTTCACAATCCGCTCGACGCGTTCAAGATCGCCTAGCGCTGCCTTGATTTGGGCAAGCAGCATAATCGCGCAAGCGCGCGCCGCTTCCTTGCCGGTTTCAATCGTTACATCATCACCAAGCCTGCCGACCATCACATGACCATCTTTGAACGGCAATTGCCCCGAAACATATAACATTCCGCCGATCTCGACTGTTGGGACATAGGCCGCAACCGGGGGCGCGGGCGTCGGTAACGTGATGCCAAGGTGCATCAGACGGTGTTCGATAGGTTCTTGGCCTTTCGCGCTCATAGCGGCACTCCTTCAAAACGATCCATAATCCATTGTTCAGCATCGTGCCAGCGGTCGATACGCGCATGAGCGACGCGCGGAGTCTTTATTTGGGTCGCTACACGCGGCTCACCCACCATGTGCAGGCGAATGACATCAGGCACTTCCTTGGCAACCGAGATATGCTGATGCGCGAGATCATCGACGAACACTGTCACGCTCGGCTGATATTTTTCCACAATTTGCGCGAGCAATTCGCCTTTGCCGCCTTGATTGGTATAAACGGGCACATCAATCCCAAGCACACGCAATTGTTCGGCGCGGGCATCGCGGACGTTATCAGTGAGGTTGGTCAACACGACAACGTCGGCGTAGGCGCTTAGGCCAGTGATTGCAGAGACTGCACCATCAATTGGTTTCTGGCGGTGCATTTCGGTTTCGAAAAAACCGCGCAAGAAAGGCAGTACCCGTTCCTGCTCAAGCGGATCGCCAGTCAATTTGCAGCGCATTGCGTTCAAATAACCACCAGTCACCGGATCAAACAGTGTATCGACATCAAAGTGAACATCATGCGCCTCATCAAGCCACTGCGCAAAAGGCACGACCATATAAAGCAAGACTTCATCACAGTCGCTGATCAGCAGCGGCCGGCTCATGCATTCAACCTTTCTTGTGCAGTGATCAGTTGCTGTGGTTTCACACCAAGCGCGTCAGAGCAGGCGATTAGATCGGGTTCGTGCGATGCGAGGAAGTTGAGAACCGCGCCGAGCATTTCGGGTTCGCCGATGCGCGCGCGTATCCCTTCTGGCTCAAGCCCGGTTAGCGCGAGCAAACGGCCCGCACGCGCATCATCGCCAAGCGTCCAAGCCAGCGCCTGGAGTGCAAGCGCAGTCGCATTATCATCAATTGTGTCACGCGACGTCATCGCTTAAACCAACTCCAACAAAACAAGGATCAAGCGCGTGGCAAAAAGAGTGCTCGTTGTCGAGGACAATGAACTGAATTTGAAACTCTTTTGTGATTTGCTGCGCGCGCACGGCCATGAAACTGAAGGCGTGCGCGATGCGCGCAATGCAATTGAGCGCGCCACGCTGTTCGCACCAGATATTATTGTGATGGATATTCAAATGCCGTACATCAGCGGGCTTGAACTGATCGAGGCAATCCGGCGCGACATGATCCTGCGGCGCACGCCAGTAATGGCCGTCACTGCTTACGCAGGGAAGGGGGACGAAGAACGAATCCGCGAAGCCGGGGCCGACGCCTACGTCAGCAAACCGATTTCGCTAATGCGCTTTATTGAAGTGATTGGAGAGCTTGGTGCCATCGCTGATAATCGAGCAATGGTGTGAAAACCGATCTTACTTGATCTTGGTTTCCTTGAACTCGACGTGCTTGCGCACGACGGGATCATATTTTTTGAACGACATTTTCTCAGTCTGCGTCCGCGGATTTTTCTTAGTGACATAGAAAAAGCCAGTGTCCGCCGTGCTGGCGAGCTTGATCTTGACGGTGGTTGGCTTAGCCATTTGCCTGAAACCCTATACGTAAAAATGGAATCGCGTTTATTGCGTGGAAGTCGCGGGCTATTAGGATATGGGGCCGCAATGTCAAGCCGATCATTGCGCACGGTTGAAGCGGAGAGTATCACACATAAATGGAAGCGCACAAATTTTTACTACCATTGCATTGGCGCTGGACTGTTTAATTTTTGTACCGAAGCTGCTGCCGTCAGCGATATATTTCCCTGCCCAACCTTTTTTGCCATTGGCACGAATTTCGCGGATCACCGTTTGGCCAAGCTGGCTTGGATCGCCGGGTTGCAGTTTTTCGGCAATCATTGTTCCACACAAACTAGGGCCGCATGGGGCGATCCGAACAGTCGCCGCACCGTCATCTTGAACCCACACCCCAGTAAGAGGTGAGGGTGGAAAGCTCTGTGCAAATACGGGGGCAGTCGTTAAGGCAGCGGCAATCGCCACCAGAATAAATCTATGCATTGGTGAAATCCTTATAATATTGCTGATTACTGCGCATCGCGCGTGAGTGTGGAGAGCGTGCGCAGGCCTTGCGCAGCCGCCGTCGGCTCTTTTGCAAACAGCCGATCATAGCGCGCTTCGAAATCCTTGAACTCAGTGCCGCAGAGCTTGTCCCACCAGCGGAAGTAGAGGCCGTAATTTCCGCCAATCATTTGATGGTGGAGGTAGTGGTGCATCGCTGGCGTTTTCCAACGGAGTAGTGGGATTCGGTTCCACCGCGCTGGATAGATTTCATAGCCAAGATGGCCGATGACGTTGAACAGCACTGAACCAGCCCCGAATACCGCCACTGCGGCTGGATGCCACGGCATCAGCAAGAAGACGGGGATGAAAAACAGACTGCCCGCGCCAATGATGATCGCTTCAACCGGATGAAAGGAATAAGCTGAAAAAGGCGTTGGATCGACGCTTTCATGGTGAACACGGTGGAAGCGCTCAAACAGCGTTCGGTGATGCAGCATCCGGTGCGTCCAGTAAAAGTAGGTGTCATCAATCACGAACAGCAAAAATGTCGTGAGGACGAGATAAGGCCAACCATGCGTGCTGATGTCAGTGTACATCATTGCTGCCTCGGCTTGCGCGCTGAAGGTCAGCCAAATCCCGATCGCCAGAAATGTGAATTGCGCGCTGGTGCTGAAGATGATTTCGCGCCACACTTGGTTTGGCTTTGGCCAGCGCTTGCGTGCGATCAGGCGCGGCTTGATCCAGCGGTGCAACACCGCGCGGAACAGCAGAAAGAATCCAGCCGCATAGGCAAGATATTCAAGCATCGCAGCGCTAATTGATCCGAACAAAAGCTCAGTAAACGGAATCTGCATCGCCGCTGGGTGCATCGCAACGGCACCAATGGCAAAGCCCGCCGCAAGCGCTGGCACCCAAACCGGGGTGCGTGACAGTTTGAGAAATTTCATTTTGATCATCACCAATCTCCATTCGGTAACGATGATCACCAGATGTTTTTGGAGACTGTGTGGAGACAGTGGCAAGGCGCTATGGATTGCAACTGGCGAAACCTCCGCCACGTCTCCACAGTTTCTCCACATTTATAATTAGGGTAAAGCGGATGTCAAAAGGGGGTACGCTGTGGACAACGCGTTGATACTGGTTGCCGAGGATGAGCCCGAGATTGCCCGGATACTTACCTCATATCTTGAACGTGACGGCTTTCGCACGGTGACAGCAGGCGACGGTGAGACGGCGCTTATGCATCATCTGATGTTAAAACCTGACCTCGTTCTGCTTGATGTCCAAATGCCAAAGCGTGACGGTTTTTCAGTGCTGGCTGAACTTCGCCAGCGCGGGGCAACGCCTGTTATCATGGCAACTGCCCGCGCCGAGGATCTTGATAAGCTCTCCGCCTTGCGGATTGGGGCAGACGATTATGTCGTCAAGCCGTTCAACCCAGCTGAAGTCGTCGCGCGGGTAAAAGCGGTTTTGCGCCGGACGAATGGGGGTGAAGACCCCTCAATTATCCGTTACGGTGCAATTGAGATTGACACATCAAGCTATATTGCTTCGGTTATTCGCGCTAATGGGCTGACTGCGCTTGATCTGACGCTTACCGAATACCGCCTGCTTGCCCATATGGCACGCAATCCCCGCAAGGTGTTTACGCGCGGCGAACTGGTTGATGCTTGCCTGCCTGAAGGCGATGCGCTTGAACGCACCGTCGATAGCCACGTCAGCAATTTGCGGCGCAAGCTTGATCAGGCGGGGGCACTGGGTCTGTGTGTCGTTGTGCGCGGGGTTGGTTACCGATTGGCGAGTGCATGATCGGTGGACTGCGCCGTTGGCTGCGGATGCGCCGCCGTTGGCCACTGACCCGGCAAATTTCGGCGGTGTTTGTCACGGCAATGATTGGCAATGCGTTGCTGATTGTCCTCGCTACTGATCTTTGGTCAGATTATGCAACCAAGCGAGAAATCGCTGGGCTGTCTCCAGCCGCACGCCAAGCCTATCAAGCGGTAGAAGCAAATAAAATCCCCGATAAACCTGGATTGGAAGCCCTCCTAACGCAGTCGCGCAATATGGAATCGCGGATTGAGAACGAAGGCAATCTTGTTCTTTATGGGTGTATCGGTTTGGCTGCGGTCATCACTTTTGGGATTGGTTATCTGCTGCTCGGAAGGCTGGGTCATGGCCTTGGCAGTGTTGCGGACTCAGCCCGGCAAATCGCAAGCGGCAATTTGGCGGCGCGTGCCAGACCTAAAGGATTCGCGTCGCGCGAAGAGGTGCAGCTCACGACTGATTTCAACGCAATGGCGGTATCGCTGCAACGCGCCGAGCGTGAACTGGCCGAAGGCACGGCTGCAATCGCGCATGAACTTCGCACCCCACTCACCGTTTTGCGCGGACGGCTGCACGGTATCGCTGACGGCGTCTTCGCGCTTGAGCCTAAAGAAGTCGAAGGCTTGTTGTATCAAGTGGAAGGACTTGGGCGTTTGGTGGATGATCTGCAAACGCTCAGCCTTGCGAAGGCACAGCGGCTGTTCCTTGATATTCAGGAAACCGATATTGCTGATGAAGTGCGCCGCGTGATTGCCGCGACCAAGCCAGACCTTGAGGCCGCCGGGCTTGAACCGATGCTTGACCTTGCGCCTGCGCGGCTTTGTGGAGACGGTGCACGGCTGCGGCAGATAGTGGGTGCCGTGCTCGCCAACGCGTGTCGTTATGCAGCGGGCAGCGGGATATTGCGAATTACAACGCATCATGATGGCAAATGTGCGGTGCTTGAAGTCATTGATCAGGGGCCGGGTTTGCCCGAAGGCAGTGAAGAGATTGCCTTTGATCGCTTTTGGCGCGGTGAAGCCTCACGCAACCGCAACACTGGCGGATCGGGGCTTGGTCTGGCGGTGGTGCGTGCCATTGTTGAAGCGCACGGCGGGCATGTTCAGCTTAGCAATCATGCAGGCGGCGGCGCTGCCTTTGTTATGCGCCTGCCAGCCAAGCCTCTGCACATAATCTCGACACGGGGCTGACACTGGCTCCACCAATCGCGTTCATCTCATCACCATTGGCTGGCGTGTTGTTTGCCAAATTCAGATGAGGAATTTTTCCAATGAGTTCGCTTTACCGTTATTATATTGCCGCATTTCTTGCGCTTCCTGTTGCCGCTCAATCGCAGGAGGCGGACCGCTCACTTTTTGCAGGCCCGCATCTGACAGTTGAAGGCGCGCGCGACTCAAACGAAGCTGAACAGCCCGGCACCTCCAAATCCGCCAAAGGCAAGGATCGTTCGGGTATCGCGGTGCGCGGCGCGGCTGGTTATGATATTGCACTTGGCGGGGTTGGCATTGTTGGCGTTGAGGCTGGTATTGGTACTGGCGGGAAAACGATCAGCCAGCGCTCGCTTGCGACGATTGGCCAGTACCGGGTTAATCCAGGATTGACCTATGATGTTACAGCGCGTGCTGGTTTTGCACCAACGTCAAATATCCTGATTTACGGTCGTGGCGGCTATCGCTGGTTGCGTACCGAGCAATCAATTACGGGGCAAGTGACGGGCAACCGCAGCTTCAAACGCACTGAAAAAGGGCTGACTTACGGTGGCGGCCTTGAATTTGCGCTGTCCGAAAATCTGTCACTGCGCGGCGAATTCAACCGCACCAAATTTTCAAAGGATTTGCGGCAAAATAAGATTTCGCTTGGCGCGTCAATCCGTTTTTGAAGCGTCTAACCGTCACCCCGGCGGAGGCCGGGGTGACGCGCTATCACCAATTTCAAGAAAAAGTTGGGGGTTTCTGTTGCCCGGCACCCCCAGGCCGCTGGAATCTGATTCTGTTGCCCGGCTCAGCCCAGCCGCGTTATGAAGGTTAACCTTAGGCCGTTAAGCCTTAGGGTTAAGCTGCAATGGCAAGTGCTTCGTTATCGTTTGCACTTATGAGTTTGAACCATTTCACGGCTTATTCATGCCGGGCAAAAATACCGCTTTTCAACACACGTCGATCCTAGTTCGGCCCCGTCAGAACCTGCGTTTCCGCATGTTGTGGTGGAGCCGCCGGGTACCGCCCCCGGGTCCGCTGCATCTATTGCACGACATAATTTATCGCCATAGCCAGACAGGTCTGGCCAAATCTATATAGGCGTTCATTTGAAAAATGAAAGTGCCGCGCTGGCCCGTACCGCCACCCGACCTCCCAATCAGTTTATTCTATGGGAGGTCGGGTGGCGGTACGGGCCGGTGCGGCACTTCAAAACAAACACCACGGGGGTTGTCCAAATTCGTGTCAGCGACTAGGGACATCTGCATGTTGACACAGCGTTCGCGTTACGGCCTTCGCGCCATGCTTTTGATTGCGAGTGATCCGGCAGGCAATCCGCCCGTGCCGATGAGCCGAATTGCAAGCGAGGCGCAAATTCCGCGCAAATTCCTTGAAATTATCCTCAGTGAACTCAAAAATGCCAATTTGGTGGTAAGCACGCGTGGCAAGCATGGCGGGTTTAGGCTCGCGAGGCCAGCGCATATGATCTCGCTTGGTGATATTATCCGGGTGATCGAAGGGCCGCTCGCACTTGTCCCCTGCGTCAGCCGTACCGCCTATAAACGGTGTAAAGATTGTCGCGATGAAGATGCGTGCGCGATCCGGCGGGCGATGATGATCGTGCGCGATGATACTGCGCGTATTTTGGATGGCACAAGCCTTGCCGCCGCGACAGAAGAATCCCGCGCGGCGGCATAGAGCAAATTATTTTTTGAGTGATGCGCTGATTTCGCGCAGCAGCAAAACATCTTCAGGCGTGCCAGCATCATCGGCGCGTTTCATCACCTTGTTTGCCGAACGCACGATCATGAAAATCACAAACGCTAAAATCAGGAAATTGATCAGCGCAGTGATGAAATTGCCATAAGCAAACACGCCGACATTGGCCGCTTTCATCGCTTCAAGTGTAGCGGCAGTTCCTTCGGGTACAGTCCCTAATGCAATGAATTTATTGGAGAAATCAACGCCGCCGCCAGTCAGCAGGCCAATAATCGGCATCAAAATATCGTCAGTGAACGATGCAATAATTTTACCAAACGCAGCCCCGATCAACACACCAACAGCAAGATCGAGAACATTCCCTTTATTAACAAATGCCTTAAACTCTTCAAACATGGTTTACCCTCCATTATTATTTGGCGCGCTGAAACTGTCAGAATTATCGAGAATTGCAAGCATATTGCGGTTGGCTTCAGGACACCCTATCTCTGCCTTGTCATTCCAACGGGAGCTTGCCTGATATGTCACTGCGTCGTTCAACCCTTGCTCTGCTCGCGCCACTTGCAGCGCTTTCCTTGTCTGCTTGCGGCGTTAACAGCGTTCCAACGGCTGAGGAAAATGCCAAGGCGAAATGGGCCAATGTTCAGGCTGATTATCAGCGCCGGGCCGATCTCATCCCCAATCTGGTTGAAACCGTCAAAGGCTTTGCCAAGCAGGAGCAGGGCACGCTGACTGCTGTTGTTGAGGCGCGCGCCAAGGCCACCTCGGTACAACTCAACGCTGGCGATCTAAACGATCCTGAAAAGGTCGCTGCGTTTCAGGCCGCCCAAACCCAGCTAAGCGGCTCGCTTGGCCGTTTGCTCGCCACGGTCGAAGCCTATCCAGACCTCAAGTCGAACGCCAATTTCCTTGCACTGCAATCGCAGCTTGAGGGCACTGAAAACCGTATCAACATTTCGACCAAGGATTATAACGAGGCAGTGCAGTCGTATAACACGACAATCCGCACCTTCCCTGATGCGATTGGCGCGAAGATTTTCTATGGTGCCAAGCCAATGGAAACCTTCAAGGCAACCGCACCCAATGCTGACCGCGCGCCAACGGTAAAGTTCTAAAGAAAGGCAAAGCCCTTGTTCGTATTTGCCATTCCCGCGCAGGCGGGAATCCATAAACTCCGAACTCCTGAGGTTATGGATTTCCGCCTTCGAGAGAATGGCATTTGGGGATGGTTCTTGGCTTTTTTTCTGGCGTGGGCGCTTGTCATCCCAGCACATGCTCAAAGCTTCCCATCGCTCACAGGCCGTGTGGTTGATGCTGCGAACATCATCCCTGACGGCGAAGAGGCCGCGCTTGATGCCAAGCTCAAAGCGCTTGAGGATTCAACTGATCGGCAGTTGGTGGTGGCGACAATCCCAAGTCTGGAAGGTTATCCGATTGACGATTATGGCTACCGCCTTGGCCGTGCTTGGGGGATTGGACAGAAAGAGACGGATAATGGCGTAGTACTGATTGTTGCGCCCAATGACCGCAAGGTGCGCATTGAGGTCGGTTACGGGCTTGAGCCGATCCTGACTGATGCGTGGTCAAGCGTATTGATCAACACGACGATATTGCCGCAATTTAAGGCCGGTAATTACCCCGCAGGTATAATAGCGGGAACGGAGGCAATCGTTGCACAGCTTCAGTTGCCTCCTGAGGAAGCCGCCAAGCGCGCCGCCCAGGCCACCAAGCAAACCTCGCGTAAAAGCGGCGGCGTCAGCCTTGGCGACGTGATTTTCTGGCTGGTGATTTTTTTCTTTTTCATCCTGCCGATGCTGCGTTCAATGTTCGGCGGCAAACGAGGGCGGCGGCATGGCAGCGGCCCGATTATACTCTGGGGCGGCAGCAACGATGATTGGGGCGGTGGCGGTGGCTTTGGCGGTGGAGGCGGTTTTTCAGGAGGCGGCGGCGGTTTTGGCGGCGGCGGCGCATCGGGGGGATGGTGATGGCACACAAACTTTCGCTTTCTGCCGATGATCATGTCCGCGTGAGTGCGGCAGTTCACAAAGCCGAACAGGGCACAGCCGGTGAGATTGTGACAATCACCGCTGAAGCGTCGGATAGTTATAATGATATCGCGCTGTGGTGGGCGATTGGGACGGCTGTGGTTGCAGTGGCAACGCTTGCGGCGTTTCCCGGATTCTACGCCAATGTGCTTGGCCTGATGAGCAATGGTTGGGCGGCGGAACTTACAGTTGCGGTGGCGTTAGAACTGGCGCTTGCACTGCTCGTCCTGATCTTTGCGATTGTCCGGCTAACGCTCAATTACCGCCCGCTTCGCTTTGCGCTGACCCCGCGTATCATCCGCGCGCAGCGGGTTCGTGCACGCGCCGTTGGCTATTTCAAGGTTGGCGCAGAGGCGCGTACTTCGGGCCGGACGGGCATTCTCATCTATATTTCTCTTGCCGAGCATGTCGCTGAAATTATAGCTGACGAAGCGATCCACGGTAAAGTTGCGCCCGCTGTGTGGGGCGATGCGATGGGCGATCTGATCGCCGAAGTGCGACAGGGCAAGCTCGCCGACGGAATGATTGCTGCCGTGCGTGATGTTGGTGTTATCCTTGCCGAACATTTTCCGCGCGCCGACGATGATGTCAATGAACTGCCTGACCGGCTGATTGAGTTGTAATGGCGGACAGCGAGGAAATCGTTTGGCAGGGCAAGTTCATCACAGCCAAACGCGCAGGAAAATGGGAATATGTCGGTCGCGCGCGTGGGATCAAAGCGGCAGTGATCCTTGCGATTGACAATGGCCATGTTATCCTTGTTGAGCAATACCGCGTTCCGCTTGGCCGCAACTGCCTTGAACTGCCCGCTGGATTAATCGGCGACGAAAAGGCGGGGGAAACGGTTGAAACCGCCGCCGCGCGCGAACTTGAAGAAGAAACAGGCTACCATGCTGATAGTATCGCAGTCATTGGCGAATTTTATTCTTCCCCCGGCATGATCAGCGAAAGCTTCAGCTTAGTGAAAGCGCTTGGCCTTACCAAGGTCAGCGAAGGCGGCGGCGTTGAAGGTGAAAATATCACCGTCCACTGCGTTGCACTTGCTCAGCTTGAGGGTTTCATTGATGCTAAACGCCGCGAAGGCTGCGGGATTGATGTGAAACTGCTGACCCTGCTTGGCCCAAACTTCATCAGCGAAAATTATCCGAATAAGATTGAAGCTTAAGGATTCGCGCGGGCGCTACTTCAACCTGCGCGGCGATACCGTTCTTGTCAGCATAAGCTTTGGCCACATCGGCACTTCTAAATTTCAACTGCACCTGTCTCTGAGTATCCGATGATCCCGCCCAGCCCATCAGAGGATCGGGGCGCTGCGCTTCTGCGGGTACAAATTCCAGCACCCAGTCATCGGTGCCAGCCCGGCCCGATTGCATTGCGTTTTTGGCTTTTTGATAGATGCGTGCGCTGCTCATAAACGCCTCTTTCCCGCAAAGTGCGCATTCAATCAAGAGCGCGATTGCGCCTTTTTGGTTTTAAGCGATGCGATTGCCTTCGTTGGGTCATCGGGCCAATTATGTTTTGGATATTCGCCGCGCATTTCCTTAGCCACGTCATCCCAACTGCCCGCCCAGAAACCGGGCAGATCGCGCGTCGTTTGAATGGGTCGCCCAGCAGGTGAGGTCAGGCTGAGGACAAGCGGCACATGATTGCGCCCGATGGTCGGATGTGTCGCCAATCCGAAAAGCGCCTGAACCCGGAGCGTCGCCTGAGGGCTGCCCTCGCTGCTATACTCAATCGGATGGCTCGTTCCAGCGGGCGAATGGAACTCAGCGGGCGCAAGTGCGTCAACCGCGCGTTTACCGTCCCAGCCAAGCAAATTCTCAAGCGCTTGGTAAAGCATGGCAGGGGCAATGTCGGACAGTTTGCGCTTGCCCGCCACTAGAACAGGCAGCCACACGTCAAGACTTCCAATCAACGCGGCATCGCTGAGCGCGTCTTGCCCGGCGTAAGCGGCGCGGGTACGGAGCGCGCTGACGGCATTGTTCCAGTTGATGCAGCCAAGGCCGTTGCTGCGCACACCTTCAACCAATGCGTCCGATATGGCTGTAGGATCTGCGTTCGCGTCATGCCCCGAGGCCAGTGTAATCGCTCCAATCCGCCGCTCAATCCGTGTATCAACCGCCCCGCTGGCTGGATCGAAGCTTAGCGTGCGCAGCGCCTGTATGCGGTCGGGGTAAAGCGCTTCAATCTCACGCCAATCTATCGCGGCGGCAGAAAGGATCCGCGCCCCTGATGCCGATCCTTGCGTTTCGGCAACTGCAAGCCATTCGGATTTGGCAAGGGGTGACGTCGGATCAAGCCGGAAGCCGCGCCCACCAACGCTTACCCAATGTTCGCCGCTCGCGCCGCGCCGCCGCGCAAGGCGATCAGGAAAGGCAAGTGCGATTGCGGTGGAGAGTCCAGACTCCCCCTCTCCCCGGCCCTCTCCCCATAAATGGGGAGAGGGAGCAAATGCTGTCCACCGCCTGGCCAAACCTCGCCCTGCGTCAGCGCGTTTCCCGCGTTCGCGTTGCCAACGCTCAAGCCGTACCTCAAGGTCTGTATCATTGCCGCCAAGCCCGCGTTCTGACAGCAACACCGCAACCTTACCGGCAATTTCACCAATCCCGCGTTCAGCTCCTGCAATCAGCATATGCGCAAGGCGCGGCGGCAGCGGCAGCGCGGCCATTGTCTTGCCGTGCGGCGTTGGCCTCCCATCGCTTCCAACTGCGCCAAGGCTTGCAAGTCGTGTATGCGCCTCGGCAATTCCCGCTTCCGGCGGCGGATCAATCCATTTGAGGTCGCGCGGATCGCTCACCCCCCACAACGCGCACGCAAGCGTGAGCGCAGAGAGATCAGCCTCCAATATCTCAGGCGGGTCAAAGCGCGGCATCCCGGCGGTCGCGGCTTCCTCCCACAGACGGTAGGCCACGCCGAGTGATTGCCGCGCCGCCCGGCCACTGCGCTGGGTGACAGCGGCTTGGCTCGCGCGTTCGGTGACGAGCCGGGTCATGCCAGCCGCACGGTCATAACGGGGGCGTCTTGCCAGCCCTGAGTCGATCACGATCCGCACGCCGTCAAGCGTCAGGCTGGTTTCAGCGATGCTTGTTGCAAGGATGAGCTTGCGTGTGCCAGCCGGTGCTGCCGCAATCGCCGCGCGCTGTTCCGCCGGGTCAAGCGAACCATGGAGACGGTGGAGACACACATTGGCGGGTAGCGCCGTCAGCCGCTCGGCAGTGCGTTCAATTTCAGCAACGCCGGGGAGAAAAGCGAGGCAGCCGCCGTCTTCTTCGTCAAGCGCACGCAGGATCGCCGCTGCCATTTCATCCTCAATCCGCGCCTCGGCCCGCCTGCCAATGTGGCGTAGTGTGAGTGGATATGAGCGCCCCTCGCTCTCCACCACATTCGCCCCCATCATGTCGGCAAAGCGTGCGCCATCAAGCGTCGCTGACATCGCGATTAGCCGTAGGTCAGGGCGCAGCGCTGCCTGTGCATCAAGCGCAAGCGCGAGGCCGAAATCACTATCAAGGCTGCGCTCATGCACTTCGTCAAACAGCACTGCCGCGATGCCGGGAAGCTCTGGATCAGCCTGTATCCGGTTGCGGAAGATACCTTCAGTTAAGACGAGAATGCGCGTTGCGGCGGACTGTTTGGTATCCATTCGCGTGGCATAGCCAATGCTTTTGCCGACGGGTTCGCCAGCGAGTTCGGCCATCCGTTCAGCAGCAGCGCGCGCGGCAAGACGGCGCGGCGAGAGGAGGAGGATCTGGCCGCCTGCTATCCAAGGCTCAGTCAAAAGGGCAGGGGCGACAGCGGTTGTTTTACCCGCGCCGGGCGGAGCAATCAGGACGGCGTTGGGGTTTGCGCGGAGTGCAGCAATAAGGTCGGGTATAACATTGAAGATTGGCAGCAACGGTTTACGCCCCAATTGCAGGCGGACTAACTACCTGATTTATGGCTTGATTGGCGCTCTGACAGCATACCAACAAGCCCAATCACTGTCCCAATGCTGCCTATAAGCGTCGTAAATATTGCAAGTTCAAGCATCATTTTACCTTTTGAGCACATTTGCGAGTCAAAATCAATTGTTCGTTCATAAAGCGCTTTGCCTCCTCTGCGCTGAGATTTGGGTTTGGTGTTTCATCGCCAATCGCATTATAAGCCAATTTACAAATTTCACCTTCGGTCTGGTTCTGGGCCTGCTGTGATGTCCCAAACATCGCAATAATTGAACTGAGCAACCCCCCAAAAAGCGTAAGCGATGCTGTAAGGATCGTTACGTTCGTCCAGAAAGATCGCCGCGTTGCCATCAATACGCCCGTGCGATGGCAAACTCCACCGTTTCGACAAGTGCTGATTTGGCGGCACTGCTTGCAAAGGGGCCGAGTGCATCAATTGCCCGCTGACCGTAATGGCGCGCACGCATCATCGTGTCATCAATGGCTTGGCTTTCGCGGAGCAAACGGGTTGCGTGGATCAGGTCTTCATCCGAAACACGCCTGCCCTCCATGGCCTCACGCCAGAATAGCTTATCAGCATCTGATCCGCGCGCATGGGCGAGGATCACCGGAAGCGTCACCTTGCCATCGCGGAAATCATCGCCAACGCCCTTGCCCATCGTTTCAGTATCCGACGCGTAATCAATCGCATCATCAACAAGCTGGAACGCGATTCCAAGGTTGCGACCATAGCTATCAAGCGCATCCTCAACTGCCTGGTCACGTTCAGCAACAACCGCCGAAATTTTGCACGCGGCGGCAAACAGTGCGGCAGTTTTCGCGCCGATGATTGCAAGATATTTATCCTCACCTGTTGTAATCTGGCGCTGGGCTGTAAGCTGATTAACCTCGCCCTCGGCGATCACGGCGCTGGCATGGCTCAGGATTTTGAGGACTTTGAGGCTGCCGTCCTCAACCATTAGCTCAAACGCGCGGCTGAATAGGAAATCACCAACGAGTACACTTGCCGGATTGCCCCAGATCAGGTTGGCGGTACGCTTGCCGCGCCGCATGTCTGAGCCGTCAACCACATCATCATGAAGCAAGGTTGCGGTGTGAATAAATTCAACTGACGCGGCGAGCTTAAACTGCCGCGTCCCCGGATAATCGAGCAGCTTGGCGGTGGCGAGCGTCAGCATTGGCCGCATCCGTTTCCCGCCGCCTGCGATAAGATGCCCAGCAAGTTCGGGGATCAGCGGAATTTCGGACTGCATCCGGTCAAGGATCACGCTGTTGACGTGATTCATGTCTGCTGCAACCAGCGTCATGATTGGATCAAGCGATGGCGTTTTTTCAGCGCCGATGCGGTGGAGCGTTGCGGTCATATCAGCATCCGCATTGGCGGTGAGCGCCTCTAAACGCAAGTGCATTTGCGGCCATCAGGCTTGCAT
>JAYUIX010000216.1:0-1409 GCA_043765635.1 Sphingomonadales bacterium | reverse complement strand
TGGCGGGTGTGCTCGCTGCTGCCGCTGCTGCGCGGTTACCACCGGGCTGCCAACCGGCAGGCGGTGTCACCGCAACGGTTGGCAATGCCTTATTGAGTTCGTTGACAATATCCTGCGTCAGGTCAGTGCCGGGCATATTCTTGATGACGGCTTCACGCGAGACGAGCAATGTGACCTTCTTGAGGTTCATCGCGCTGGTCACAGCAGCGTCAAGTTTCGAATCGATCTGTTCAAGCACATATTGCTGTGCGCGCAGGAGTGGCGTTCCCAGTGTGCCCGGCGTCCGGTCACCCTGTGCCTGACATTCGCGTTCTGACTGGATCATCGAACAAGCGCGAAATGTGCCGATTTCGGCTTCAGCTGCGGCAACCTTGGCTTGAATCGCGGCACCTTGTGCTTCAAGTGCTGGGTTTTTCGGGTTAGCCTTCTGGTCATTCTGGAATTTGACGACGAGCAGGTTCATTTCCGCCGCAATCGTGCGCGTCCGCGCCTCAAGCGCATCAAGCTGAGGCTTGTATGTCACCTTGATCTGATCGGAAGCCGCTTTTGCTGCCGCCGAACGGGCAATAACGGCCTGAACATCCGAATAGGCAACCTGAGCATGGGCAACGCCCGAAAGGCTGAATGCACTGGCAGTGACGAGAAGGGCTTTGAGCATATTGGTCATCAGAATTGTGTTCCTACGTTGAATGTGAATAGTTTTGTGTCATCGCCGGGCTGCTTTACCAGAGCCTTGGCTAAATCGATCCTGAACGGGCCGAAGGGCGAATTCCAGTTGACGCCGACACCCACCGAAACGCGTGGTTTCCACGAATCGCCAAGGAAGGTTTCGACAAATCCCGGGCTAACCCCGTTGAGCGTTGAGCCGGTTGGGCATGTCGTTGCGTTTGAAACCGATGTGCTAACCATCGTTGTGTTGTTCGTGCACGTCGCGAACGTGCGGATATCCTGCAACCCACCGTTGGCTGTTGTCAGCTTGCTCAGCGAAAATACCGATCCGACGTCAACGAAGATCGAAGGACGAAGCCCCAATTGCTTCGCACCCGATCCAAGCGGAATTTCCAGTTCAGCACGGCCCTTATAATAAGCCCGCCCGCCCAGCGCATCGTCATTGCCTTGAAGCGCCGAGCGTTGAACCGCGTTGCCATCGGTGGTGTCGGGCGTGAATTCATACGACGTGCGCACAACACGCGGACCAACGCCGCGAATATCGAACCCGCGCATTTCGGGCTCGCCAAGGAAGAAACGATCCGTCAAGCGGACTTTATCATCGCTCGGGCTGCGCTGGCGATTGCCAAAGGGAAGAATATATCCCCCTTCAAGCGCGACCGAGAATGTGAACTGACCGAAGGGGCGCCAGTATTTCGCAGCGTCAAACCGCGTGCGGAGATATCTGACATTTCCGCCAA
>JAYUIX010000215.1:0-12905 GCA_043765635.1 Sphingomonadales bacterium | reverse complement strand
TTGGGGGAAAGCAAGTGGTAATTGCATCCCGACGCGCATCAAGGCCTCGCCGCTAAAAACACTTCCGTCTCCCCGAAAATTCATTGTGTCTACGATGCACGGCGAAATGACAGGATTCCACGCTTGCGGCCAGATGAGGCGAATGCGGTAGCGTGCGGTTGGATCAAGGCCATCAAATGCAAGCCGGGCTGGCAATGTTGCCTGATGCCCGGTCAAATAAGCCAGCGAAAATATTGCCTCGCCTTTATCGGGTGCCACTATGCCAAAAGCATTGAGATAGACCTGCGTATCAAGGCGGTAGAGATCGCCCGAGTGCAGCAAATTACGGTACGCTTTATACAATGCAATCGCAGCCTTTAATTGTTCTAAATCGGCCTCCGGCTCAGTCAGCAAGTTTAATTCCACCCCCATATGGCCCATCAGTGCGGTCGCGGCACGCATCGCCATTGAAAGTGTTCGCCCCGTAACATGGCAGCGCTGCGGGCCGACATGTGATCCAAGGACATTTAGCGGCAGGAAATAGCTGGCCCCGCGCTGGATCGCCTGACGGTCAAGCGCGTCGTTGGTGTCCGATGTCCAGATCCGGTCAGTATGTGCCAATATGCCTAGATCAGCCCGCCCGCCGCCTGACGCGCAGCTTTCAATCTCAACACCGGGATGCGCCGCGCGGATGCGGTCAATCAGGGCATAAAGCGCCAGCACTTGCGCGTGCGCGCGTGCATGTCCACCCACTCCACCGGGATGATTGAGATCGCGGTTCATATCCCATTTGATATAGCCGATTTCATATTCAGACAGGATCGCATCAATTCGCCCGAACAGATAATCAGCGACTTCGGGCCGTGAAATATCAAGCGCATATTGATTACGGTAGGGAATCTGATCGACGCCCGCTATCTGTAAAACCCAATCGGGATGCGCGCGAAACAGGTCGCTGTCAGGATTGACCATTTCGGGTTCAAACCAAATTCCCATTTCCATGCCCAATCCAATGACATGATTGATCAGCGGTTTGAGACCTTCAGGATAAACGGCGTTTGAAACCGTCCAGTCGCCAAGCCCCGATCTGTCATCACGGCGCGACGCGAACCAGCCATCATCAAGCACGAAGCGTTCGACACCGATTGCGGCGGCTTTCTCCGCCATCGCCTTGAGGCGGCGGGTATCATGATCGAAATAAACCGCCTCCCAACTGTTGTAATGCACCGGGCGCGGGCGATTGCGCACTGAGGGACGGAGCAGGGTTTCGCGCACATGCGTGTGGAACTGACGGCTGAGCGCTGAAAGGCCGCTCGCGCTATACCCGGCAATAATCGGGGAACTGGTAAAGCGCGCGCGCGCTGCCAATTGCACTTCGCCGGGAAAAAGAAAGCTGCCAAGCGAGGCAAAAACGCGGCCATCACTGATGCTGTCAACGCGGATGCTATGATTGCCACTCCATGCAAGGTGGAGTGCATAAGCCTCCCCGCTTTGTTCACGCGTATCGCCTGCGCACAGGATGATCGCAGGGAAGCTGTCATGCGACGTCCGCCCGCGCTTGTTTTCGCGCAAATAGGTTCCGGAAAAACGCGTCAGGCGCTCGCGGCGAAATTCGTCCGACCAGCGCCCTGAAAATCCTATGATGTCAGTCATGCTTTGCGGGATGGGAAGGCACGCGGTGGCCATACCGTCAAGCGTGAGCGGCGCATTGGCATTGTTGGTCAGGATGCTGCTGATTTGCAAAAGCCCCGTCTTGGGATTGCATTCTATCCGGTACTCAAGCGCAATCTGCGTGCGCGGATCACTCGTGCTGATCGTTGCAACCTCGTCAGTTGCGTCTACCTGATCCACTACAAGGCGACTGCCCCAATCCTGACCATTTCGGTGCGCACTCAGTCCGCTTGGCCCCATCAGGCCAATGCCGGGTTCAAGCGCGAGCGACGGAACAACATTTACAGTTTCATTGCCGTGCGCGCCCTGCCTTGTTGACAGCACATTGATATCGGCAAAGCTGACGCTGTCAGACAAGCGCTTGCCCCAATAGGCAAAGCGCGGCGGTTCGTCTGTCGCACAGGCTATCATCAACGTCATTTCCCCGGCATTGAAACGGATATGGTTCATACGGGCTCTTTCAGTCGCGTGATGGCACTTGGCTTGCCGGGATTCGATACTTGCGTTTTGGCAAAAGGAAAGTAGCTGTCATTGATAAAGCCTGTTGATCATATTTTTCAAAGAAAATGGGTCGCATCCGGAGAGGGAGTGCAAATATGTTTCAAGAGGGCGGTTCTGCGCTGCAGATCGCGATATTTTTCGGGCTGACGGGCCTGATCGCACTCATGACCTATTTGAAAGTCCACGGCAAAGGGGCGGGCAAAGACGGTAATTCCAAAGAAGTATTTCTCGCAGGCGGCGGATTAAGCTGGCTGTTCGTTGCGGGCTCAATCACGCTCACCAATCTTTCGACTGAACAGCTTGTCGGGATGAATGGCAATCAGATGCTGCTGCTCGCCTGGTGGGAGCTGTCGGGCTTTGTCGGGCTGCTGATTTTGGCGTTCGTGTTCGTGCCGATTTATTACCGCAACAAGTGCACCACCGTCACTGAATTGCTAGAGCGCCGTTATAAGGGCGGCAGCATCCGCACGGTGATTTCGGCGATGTTCCTGCTCGGCAATATCCTGATCTATCTGCCTGCTGCGCTCTATAGCGGCAGCCTGTTTTTGCAGTCGCTGTTCGGAACGCAATATTCGCTGCTGGTCTATGCCGCGCCAATGGCGATTATCGCGGCGGCCTATACGATTACTGGCGGCCTGCGCGCAGTTGCAGTGATGGATACTTATTCGGGGATTGGCTTGCTTGCCATTGCGCTGCTGGTGGTTTTCCTGGCGTTGGCGGCAGTCAATTTCGACATCTTCACGGGCGTTCCCGAATTCCGCACGAGCATGATTGGCGCGATAGATTCGCCTATCCCGTTTCACACGCTGTTCACTGGCATGATCTTCATCCAGATTTTCTACTGGTCAACCAACCAGAATATCACGCAGAAGGCGATGGCCGCTCCCAATGTGAAAGAAGCGCAAAAGGGCGTGTTTGCCGCCGCCGCTGTGCGCGTGCTGATCATCCCGGCGATTGTGGTAATCCCCGGTGTTGTGGCGTTTAAGCTGTTCGGCGACGTGAATGACGAGGCTTACGGAAAATTGGTGGCGCAGGTCTTGCCTAGTTGGATGTCGGGTGCATTTGCTGCGATGATGGCGGCCGCTGTCATCGCGCATACCAGCGCGATTTTGAACAGCAGCGTCGCGCTCTACTCAATGGATTTCCATGAGAAGTTCATTGCCCCTATTGCCAAGCCGTGGCGGATCGCCGCGATTGCTTCGGTCATCCTCACGATCTCCTCGATCCTGATGGTGCCGGTCTTTCAAAATTCGGAAAGCATCATTAACCTGTTGCAGCAATTGAACGGGTTATTTTCAATGCCGATCTTGTCAGCCTTCATCGCTGGCTTGCTGTTCCGCAACGTTGATGCGCGCGCGGCGATTGGCGGTCTGGTGTGGGGCTTGGGCAGCTATGCCGTCCATAATTTCATTCTCTATGTGCCAAATCTGGCCTTTGGCGGGCAAACCTATTATCAGCATTGGGGGCTGCCGTGGCTTCATTATATTGATGTGATGGTGATTGTACTTGTGACGTCGGTGATGGTCGCGCTGATCATCAACCGCCTTGTTTTTGGCAACCATGCAACCTTCATCTGGAGCGCAGCAGGGCGTGATATGCGCCGCGCCGAGAATGCAGCGCTTGACGCAGCGGAGGCCCGCGCATGACGATCCTGGTTATTGACGAAGGCACAACCTCAACAAGGGCAATGCTTTTCGCCGCCGACGGGAAAGCGTTAGGCAGCGCGCAGGAGCCGCTGACCCAGCATTACCCGGCTCCCGGCCTCGTCGAACATGACGCGTCAGAGATTTGGATAAAAACACTCGCCTGCGCGCGCGCAATGGTTGAACGCGCAGGCGGCGCAGATCGGATCACCGCGATTGGCATCACTAATCAGCGTGAGACAATTGTGTTATGGGATCGCCGCACGGGTGAACCGCTTGCGCCCGCCATTGTCTGGCAGGATCGACGTACAGCGGAGGATTGCGCAGCGCTCAAAGCGGCGGGGCATGAGGCCACGGTGCAGGCCAAAACCGGGTTGCTGCTTGACCCCTATTTTTCTGGGAGCAAGATTGGCTGGGCGCTCAAAAACTGGCCGCAGTTGAAAGACGCGGGCGACAACCTCGCCGTCGGTACGGTTGAGAGCTATCTAGTGTACCGGCTGACGGGCGGCGCGCATGTGAGCGATGCCACCAATGCCTCACGCACTGCGCTGATGGCGATAGGCAGCAGCGGCTGGGATGATGGGCTGCTCAGCCTGTTCGGTTTACCGCGCGCCATCTTGCCCGAGATTGTTGATTGTGCGGGCGACATCGGAAGCACCCTGCCCGAGTTATTCGGCGGGCCGATTAAAATCACTGGCATGGCGGGCGATCAACAAGCGGCGACCATTGGCCAAGCCTGCCTCGAACCCGGCCAGACCAAAGCGACCTTTGGCACTGGTGCGTTCATCCTGACGCAGACCGGGCGCAACCTGCCGCAGTCTCGGCATAAGCTGCTCGCTACGATCGCGTGGCAGTTGGGCGGAGAGCGGCATTACGCGCTTGAAGGCTCAGTCTTTGTCGCGGGAAGCCTGATCCAGTGGCTCCGCGATGATCTGGGCCTGATCGCGAAGGCTTCTGAAACTGAACCGCTCGCGCGCAGTGTTCCGGATAATGGCGGCGTTTATATCGTGCCTGCGCTGTCGGGCCTTGGCGCGCCCTATTGGCGACCTGATGCGCGCGGCACGATTAGCGGGCTTAGTTTTTCAGCCAAGAAAGCCCATGTCGCGCGCGCCGCATTGGAGGCGATGGCGCATCAGGCGAGCGACCTCAAAACTGCGTATGCCGCCGATGGCTGTGACTGGCAGGAGTTGCGGATCGACGGCGGGATGGTCGCCAATGACTGGATGGCGCAGGATTTGGCTGACATGCTCAATATCACGGTCGAACGGCCCAGCTTTATTGAAACGACAGCGCTTGGCGCGGCGATGCTGGCGAGCGTTGGTGTAGGGCTTTACGGTTCGCTCAAAGACGCCTCGGTGATGCGCGGCGCGGTTGAACAGTTTAAGCCGAAGATTGCACCTGAGCTTCGCACCAAACGCCTTGAAGGCTGGGCGCAGGCCGTCGCGCGCACCCTGAATTGAGCGGATGGATATATGAACTTTGCTGAAGTCATCGCCGCCATGCCCATCGTTGCGATCCTGCGCGGGGTGAAGCCTGACGAGGTCATAGCTGTGGCACAGGCAATTTATGAAGCAGGCGTGCGCGTGATTGAAGTCCCATTGAACTCGCCTGATCCGCTGATATCGGTCGCCAACCTTGCCGCGCATTTTGGGGATCGGGCGATCATCGGCGCGGGCACGGTGTTGAACGCAGAGGCTGTCGCGCTCTGCAAAGCGGCTGGTGCGCAGATTATTGTATCGCCCAATATGAACCTCGATGTCATCCGCGCGACAGTGGCGGCGGGCATGATTTCAGCGCCCGGCTGTCTAACGCCGACGGAAGCCTTTGCCGCGTTGGATGCGGGCGCGCACGCGGTGAAACTGTTTCCCGGCGAACTGATCTCAGCCGCAGCCGTCAAAGCGATGCGCGCGGTGCTGCCCAAGCAAGCGATTGTGCTTGTCGTCGGCGGCGTCTCCGCAGATTTGATCAGCCAATACCGCGAAGCAGGTGCCAACGGCTTTGGCATAGGCGGCGGAATTTACCGCCCCGGCATGTCTCTCGAACAAGCTGGTGCCAATGCTGCGACCTATGTTGCGGCCTTGCGCTAATTCTCGCAAATCTCTTCGTGCCGCCCTGTCACATCGATTTTATAGACGAACAACGCGCCCGCCAGCGGTTGTTTGGTTAATGCGGCTCGATCAAGGTCAACGCGCGCGGTTGTGATGCAGAGCAGGTCAAGATCCGGCCCCGCAAAGGCAACGCAACTCGGCTGGCTGACGGGGAGCGACAATCGCCGTTCAACACTACCATCGGGGCGATAGCGGACGATTTGCCCCGCCCCCCACTGCGCATTCCAAAGGCAATCCTCGGCATCAATACAACTGCCATCGGGATGAATGCCGGGCGGGGTTTGCGCAAAAATACGCGGCTGCCCAACTGGCCCCGTCACCGGATCAAAATCATAAGCCCAGATTATATTGCGCGGCGAGTCAGCAAAATACATAATGTCGCCCGCGCCGTTCCAGCACAGGCTGTTGGGAATGCGGATATCGTGCAGATGCGCGCTGGCGTGGCCGTTCCCGTCGTAGCGCCAAAGCGAACCAAGCGGGGTGCCCGCAGCCTCCGCCATGCTGCTCGCCCAGAATTTGCCAGTGCGATCAGTGCGTCCATCATTCATCCGCAAATGAGGCGTCGCCTGTGTAACCGGGGCGACCATCTCAAAGTGCGGCTTTGTTATTGAAAAGCGGGCAAAACCGCTTTCGAACGCGCCCAAATATATCTCTGGATCGGGCGTCAGCGCAAAACTGCCAAGCCGTTCGGGCAAGTCAAAGCGAACCGGTGGGGCCGCCATATCCCACTGCCACAAGCAGGACGATTCAATGTCAGTCCATTGCAATTTCTGCGTCCGCTGATCCCACAATACGCCTTCGCCCAGCATGTTGGCCACGTCGCAGATGATTGGATCAGTCATGATGCGCGCGCCTGATGGAGTTTTATAAGGCCAGACAGGCTTGCTGCGTCACCATCAATTATGTGCGACACAGCCTCAAAACAAGCAAGCGCGGCAGCATAAAGTGCGGTTAAGTGCGGCGAACCTATGAGCGTGATTGCGGCGGACGGCGCACCGTAAAGCGCCAGTGCTGATTTAATCTCACAGCCAATGGTCAGCCCGGCAAGATAGCTATCAGCGTCCTCAGGCTTGAGTGTACCCGCGATTTGCCGACTGCGCACCGTGAACAACAGCGACTCAAGTCCTGCGATGCTGGCACGCACTATGTCCACACCTTCTACAAAGGCGGCGTCAGGCTTTGCCAATGCTGGCCGCTTGGGATTGAGCAAGATGCTGTGCCGTCCTAGGATATTGAGCAACTCGCCGGTGTGTGCGGTATGGAATGCAGTCACGGCGCGCCCGGAGACCTGCACCCATTTGCTATGTGTGCCGGGCAGGCAAACCAAGGCCCCCTCGCCAATCACGCTCCCGAAAATCTGAATTTCTTCGCCGCGCATCACATCGGGCAAACTGTCAATCCGGGTGGTTGCCACGCCGGGCGCGATACAAAAATCAACGCCGCGTGCGCGAAACGAAAGCATTCCCAAAACAATATTATCAAGCGTCGCGGGCGTGTCGGCATACCCCGCCATGTGCCAGCCAATATTTGATCCAACCGCGCCCGCCATTATCACTGACAAATCTGGTTCTTGAGCAATCCATTCACCAATCGCTTCAAAACAGGCGGTTTCAATTGCGTCGCCCCCTTCAAGCTGACCGATGCCGGGGCCACTGCGCGTGTCCAACAGGCTGCCGTCTTCGGCGATCAGATAGAACCGCGCGTTGCTATTGCCCCAATCGACACCAATAAAAGCAGGCTTATCTGCCACAGCCAATGAGGATAAGAATTGCATTTTTGGCGCGCCTTGCTTCGTTTCTTTTGCAATAATCATATCAATCGGAATATGCGATGTGCGTAAACGAAAATATGCAACAATGCATATCGGGGAGAGCCAATGTCGTCAGTCAAGATTGCCATCGTCGGTTACGGAAAGATCGCGCGCGATCAACACGCACCCTCCATTGCGCACACTGACGGTCTGGAATTGGTCGCGACGGTCAGCCGCAGCGGGAACGCGCCGCACGGCATACCGTCATTTCCAACGCTTGAAGCACTCGCCGCGAGTGGCATCAAGGTTGACGCCGTCGCACTCTGCGCCCCGCCTGACGGACGATCAAAAACAGCAACTCAAGCTGCGGATTATGGCTGGGATATCCTGCTCGAAAAGCCCCCTGGCGTCTCATCGGCTGAAGTGACCGCACTCGCCGACTATGTTTACCGTGCGGGGCAGATACTATTCACCACATGGCACTCGCAGTATAATGCCGCAGTTGACGCGGCGGCGCTGCGGCTCGCGGGTCAGGATATCCGCTCGATGCGGATCGACTGGCGGGAGGATGTACGAAAATGGCATCCGGGGCAGGATTGGATTTGGGAAGCGGGCGGGTTCGGCGTGTTTGATCCCGGCATCAACGCGCTTTCGATTGCGACCAAGATTATGCCAAAGCCGCTTGTGCTTGAGAAAGCGCGGTTGACTGTCGCTGAAAATCATCATTCCCCGATCGCGGTCAATCTTGAATTTGGCGCGCACCTATCGGCACATTTCGATTGGCGCGAAACGGGCGATGAGTGTTGGAGGATCGCGATAGAAACAGCGCGCGAGACGCTCGTTCTGGATAAGGGCGGCAGCGAATTATGGGTCAATGGTGAGGTTATAATCGCGCACCCCGCGTGCGAATATCAATACATTTACGCCCATTTTGCTGATCTGTTGCGTAATCGGCAAAGCCATGTCGATATCGTGCCACTACGCCTTGTCGAAGACGCACAGCGGATTGGCGCTATCCACCGGATCGCTGCGTTTGCAGAGACAATGGCTGACCCCTGAGCGACATCTGGATAATGGCTCAGGCCTCAACTCAGCGATGGACTTGGCACGCGGCGGCAGGTTGCTGCTTGACCCCGTCATTCAAGCGCGCCAATCTCCGCCGCAACAATATTACAAGAGGATGCCTCCCCATGAAAATCGCTGTATCAACCCTAACCCTCGCGCTCGCCCTTAGCCTGAGCGCGCCCGCCTTTGCGCAGAGCACCGCTGATGCTGACGCATTTGTTGCCAAGGCCGAGAAGGAGCTTGGCGAATATATTGTCTTTGCCAGTCAGGTGCAGTGGATCAACAACACGTATCTGACTGATGATACCGATGCGGTTGCCGCCAAAATTGGGGCGCAGGGCACTGAAATGCAGGTGCGTCTGGCGGGCGAGGCCGCGAAATATCAGGCGCTGAGCGGGCTTTCCGCCGATACCAAGCGCAAGCTCGATTTCCTGCGCGGCGGCCTTGTTCTGCCAGCGCCAACCACGCCGGGTGCGGCGACCGAACTCAATAACATCGCGACCAAGCTCAATTCGCAGTACGGCAAGGGCAAGGGCACGCTGGCTGGTCAGCCGATCAATGGTTCGGACATTGAGGAGAAAATGGGCACCTCACGCAACCCGACTGAGCTGTCCGAAATGTGGGCAAGCTGGCACACCAATGTCGGCGCGCCGATGCGTGATGATTATGCCAAGATGGTTGAGATCGCCAACAAGGGCGCGAAAGAGCTTGGTTACAGCGACGTCGGCGCGATGTGGCGCTCACAATATGATATGCCCGCCGATGATTTTGCGGTGCTCACTGACAAGCTGTGGGCGCAGGTCAAGCCGCTTTATGATGCGTTGCACTGCTATACCCGCACCAAATTGAATGAGAAATACGGTGACGCGGTGCAGGCCAAAACCGGGCCAATCCGCGCTGATCTGCTCGGCAATATGTGGGCGCAGGAATGGGGCGATATTTATGATATCGTCGCACCAAAGGGGGCGGGCGATGTCGGTTATGACACCACTGACCTGCTCAAGGCCAAGGATTATGATCCGATCAAAATGGTGAAGGCAGGCGAGGGCTTTTTCTCATCGCTCGGTTTCAAGCCGCTGCCCGATAGCTTTTATGCGCGCAGCCAGTTCACCAAGCCAGCCGACCGCGAAGTCGTCTGCCACGCGAGCGCATGGGATCTTGACAATGTCGATGACCTGCGGATCAAAATGTGCATCAAGATCAACGGCAATGATTTCACCACCATCCATCATGAGCTTGGCCATAATTATTACCAGCGCGCCTATAACAAGCAGTCGTTGCTCTATTTGAACGGTGCGAATGACGGTTTTCATGAGGCAATTGGCGATGCGGTCGCGCTGTCAATCACGCCCGATTATCTGGTGCAGATTGGCTTGCTAGACGCAGCAAAAGTGCCAACGCCCGATAAGGATTTGGGGCTATTGCTCAAACAAGCAATGGATAAGGTCGCGTTCCTACCCTTCGGCCTGCTCGTTGATAAATGGCGCTGGGGCGTCTTCTCGGGCAAGATCGCCACGGCTGATTACAACAAGGGCTGGAGTGATTTGCGCCTGCAATATCAGGGCATCACGCCGCCCGTCGCGCGCAGCGAAGCCAATTTTGACGCAGGCGCGAAATATCACATCCCCGGCAACACACCCTACACCCGCTATTTCCTCGCGCGCATCCTCCAATTCCAATTTTACAAGGCCGCGTGTGACATCGCCAAATGGAAAGGCCCGCTCCACCGCTGCTCATTCTACGGCAACAAAGAAGTCGGCGCGCGCCTCAACGCGATGTTAGAAATGGGTGCCAGCAAGCCTTGGCCCGATGCACTCCAAGCGTTTACGGGCAGCCGCGAAATGGACGGCACCGCGATGATCGCGTATTTCAAGCCGCTGATGACGTTCCTCGCCAAGGAAAATAAGGGGAAGAAATGCGGGTGGTGATTTTGGTATAATCCCCCTCTCCCCTTGAGGGAGAGGCCGGGTGAGGGGCCAAGCCGCGTCTGCGGTGCAAAAGAGGCTTCGTCGGTGGTAAATAGGCCTGACGCCTGTAGGTTGAACCATACTCCCGTTCGGGCTGAGCTTGTCGAAGCCCTGCCTTTTATTTCATGCATCGGATAAGAGAAGGACAGCCCTTCGGCAAGCTCAGGGCGAACTGATTATCTTGAACTCATTAGACTCTATGCTTAGAATTACGTACTTTGGATGACAGACGTCGTCCGCCCCTCTTCTAACCTTTTCCACAAGGGGAGAGGGACATGTTCACTAGATCAGGCGGCATGTGCTGATCGTGATTGAAGAGCATACGATGGGGGACGCTGTCGGTCGGTTTGATTTGGAGGTGGCTTGAAATTGAAGCTGTTGCATAGGAGGCTAATAAATGATGGACGATACGTTTGAAATTCTGCGCCAAAATATTGACATTGATATCGATGCAGAAAGCACCGGGCGATTGGGAATTGCAATGAGCGTCAACCTAGCTGGTGAATTTTTGAAGAGAAATCTCATAGAAACGATTCAATTCACACTGTTGTTTGAATGGGAGGCAAAAAAATACCGTGATCGCTACGTCTATATCGATCCATATATGAATGATTTCGAATACCGAATGGGGAGTTAAACGTGCTGATGCGGGACGCGTATTTTTGGATTTAAGTTCCGGGGAGGGGGCCGGAGACACGATATTAAATAGGGCTGCCATCGCCCCCAACCCCTCAAATCTCAGAAAAATTGCTGATCTTCACAGACCCTTCGGGAAAGCGCGCCACCACGTCCAGCTCGCCGCCCATTGCTTCGACAAAGCGGCGCAGATTGCCAACGTACATATCGGTGCGTTTTTCCATCTTGGCGACGGCGGCTTGGCCGACGTGCAAGGTGCCGCTCAGCGTTTGTTGGGTGAGCTGGCGAGCCTGACGCAGTTCGGCCAGTGTCATGTCTGCCCGCAGCGCCTCGGTCTTGAGCGCGAGCGCCTTTTTCTGCGCGGGGGTCATGCTTGCGCGGAGTGTATCGAAACTGTTGCGACCGCTCATATCATGTTTTCCTTTTTCAATAGTGCGAGATGCTGATCGTAAAGATCATCGGCGATGGGCACGAATATCTCGTAGAAACGATCATCGCCGGTCTTGTCGCCACCAATCAGCAGAATCGCGGCGCGGAGCGGATCAAAGGCGTAGAACACCCGGATTGGCCTTCCGCCGCTTTGAATCCGCAGTTCGCGCATATGGCCATGGCGCGAACCCTTGATCCCCGACGATTGGGGAAAGCCAAGCCGAACATCACGCGCTTCAAGCAGATTGATCGTTGCCGCCACATCGACCTGTTCCGCGTCGCTTAGATGTGACCACCAATCGCCAAACTCATCGGTGTATTCGACTTCGCATGCCATCGATGGAATATGCCGTTAACGGAATGAATTGTCAAGAATGAATTTCTTGGCCACGACACAAATGCACCAAGCACCAACTACTTCTCAAACCCGATCCCCGCCAATCAGCGGGGGCTTTCCTACATCAAACGATCATGATATGTTCTAATCATGACAAGCGTTTTCCCCTCTCAATCATCCCCTTCAGCTCTTAACCGTGCCGTATCCGCTCTGCCAAATTATTCTAAATTTGCAGGGCCGTCGAACATACGGATTCAGTGTCAACTTCGTGAGTTTTCCGGGGTTTTGAATGTGTCACGCGCTTTGAAGCTAACGGCCTCTCGGCAGCCCCATAAGGTGATAAAAGGTGACAGAAATACCGCGTTTCATGTGAACCTTTGTCACCTTAGCGGTGCGGTTGCGTCACTGCACACTGTCACGCTGAACTTGTTTTGCAACACGGGAAGGCGGGACTCGTGGAGAGTTGGATGCTGAAACAAGTTCAGCATGACGGTCTTGGATCAGAGCGATTCAGACTATTCCAGGCTGTCTCACCGAAACGGCGGCTCATTAAACGCCCGCAGCTTGCGGCTGTGCAGTTTCGCGCCTTCGCGGCGGAGTTCGTTGCAGGCTTCTATCCCGATCCGCATATGTTCGCTGATCGCGCGTTCGTAGAAGCGGTTGGCTTGGCCCGGCAGCTTGAGTTCGCCGTGCATTGGCTTGTCCGATACGCACAGCAAGGTGCCGTAGGGAACCCGAAACCGATAACCTTGGGCGGCGATGGTCGCCGATTCCATGTCAATGCCGATCGCGCGGCTTTGGCTGAAACGGAGCGCGGAT
>JAYUIX010000214.1:0-12912 GCA_043765635.1 Sphingomonadales bacterium | reverse complement strand
TGTCGTGTTTGTACAATTTTCAGAGTTGGCAAAACACAAGTCGTAAAAACTGGAGATAGGATAATGATTTCAGCATATAAAAAAAGTGCAGTAGCAGTATCAACCGCTATTTTAGCTCTGGCCATACCAAATATGGCTGTGGCACAGTCATCCATGCCGATGATTTCGCCGCAGGAGGTCACTATTGAAATTGTCACTGAAAATTTTGGCATTGAAATTACGGTTTGCGTGGGCCTGGTTTGCTAAAAAAATGCTCCAAGTCCACATAAATTACTTACTGAATCGACAGCTTTGTGGAGTAATTCACCAAGCTGTTTCCCTGACACGTATCAGAAATTTTTTTGTTGGCGTTAGCGTGGTGACGATTTGTACCGCCTGTCAAGTGTCTGCGAGTGATCCTGCAACTAATACTCAGATTAAAGGATCGACGACACCACAAGTGATAAATAAAACTGTTGCTAATCCTCAGAATAGTGTTGCTGCTTCGTCTGAAACCGCTCCATTACCTGCAGACGGAGAGAAACCCGCGATCTCGAAGCGCGTCAGCACAGCAGCGGCTTTGCAACCATTGTCTGGCACATTTCGCATGGCGATGATGTTTGACAAGGGCGTAAAAGTAAAACCAAGAAACGAAGCGGAGGGTAGCGCGGACTCTCAACCAGATGGCAGCCAGGTCGCATTGCTTGAGATTTCATCGCGTAACGGCAAAGTTGAGAAATGTGTCCAAACATCGCTCAATGGAATCAAAGCTTCTGAGCAACCAGTCTGCACGAGCGATGGGGATGCGATTAAAATCGTATTTTCAGACGGAAAAGCGGCCTTCAATGCAACAATGGAAGCTGTGGTTCACCCCGATGGCAGAGGTGCTTATAAAGGCCCGTTGTTAATCCGTGCAATTATCATTCCTGATGGCAAACGCATTGGAGAGGTGAGTCTGACCCGTCCCTAATCGGGCATCCAGCATCTTAATATGTGGGTCACTAAGTCGGTGCTAGGAGTGAGGAATGGACACCCGATTTGGATGGGTTGCAGTCGTTGCAGCGGCGCTCCTTGCAACCAATGCTGCTGCTCAAGTCGGATCTGAGAGAGGTGTAGAGCCTTCGTCAAGGCTCCCATCAAAATCAGCAGACAGTCGCAAAGAAGATAAGGCTGCGCCTACGCTGATTGAAGGTCTCGACGGGCAAGCGATCCCGCCTGAGATTCAGCGCGAGTTGGAAGAGGCTATCAAGAAACAAGCAGGTGCGCTAACCCCAGAGGCGATAGAGAAAATCGCGCCAGAGGCTGTAAAGCGATCCAGCGCGGGTGATATAATCGTCACAGGGCAGCGACCACGAGGATCTGTGCTCAGTGATATTCGACCTGAGCGAACATTGAATGCAGTAGATATCAGAGCGTCTGGTGCCACCACGGTTGCAGAGCTTCTTAACGTCCTCAGGTCGCAACTCGACAGTGACCGAGGGCGGAGCAGCGGCGGGCCAGTCGTTTTGCTCAATGGAAAACGCGTGACCAACTTCCTCGAAATCGCAAGACTGCCAACCGAAGCAATTGAACGTACTGAGGTTTTCCCTGAGGATGTGGCACTTAGCTATGGCTTTTCGGCAGGGCAGAAAGTTGTCAACATTGTCACTTATGATAATTTCAAGACCCAGATTGGCGGCCTTTCTTTTGGCGCACCGACAGACGGCGGACGCAGCATAGTTGGCCTCACCACCGACTTTTTGCGCATTCGCGGTGATACCCGGGTTAACATTGATGGGAGTTATGAACGATCGGGCAATGTGCTTGAAAGCGAACGCAAGCTTGATCAGCTTCCAGGTGCTCAAAATCAGGGACAGTTTCGCACTTTGCTGCCAAAAAATGAGCGCTACACACTCAATGGCGCAGTCAGTCGCCCGCTGATCAATGACGTTCTGTTTACGCTCAACGGCCGCTTTACTGCTTTAAGCGATGAAGCCTTGGTGGGACTTGGCCGTTCTGGTGCGATCAGCCGTAACGTTAATACCCACACAGCTCGCGTAGCAACTTCGCTGAGCGGTCTTGCTGGTAAATGGTTGTGGACGTTTACGGGCGGATATAGTTTTGATCGCACCAAAACATTGACTGACAATCAATTGGCGGGTCGTGATGAAGGGCGCTTCAAAAATGAAACGCTCAGTGCTGATCTGCTTTTGAACGGTGCAGCCTTCGATTTGCCCGCAGGCCCGGTTATCGCCAGTATCCGCAGCGGATTTGAACTGCGTGATTTCAGCAGCCGATCAGCAATTGGCGGAACTGTTCAACAATCAAGGATCGACCGTGATCAGGCAAATGTGCAGGCCAGCGTCGATTTACCGATCATAGGTGCGCGTTCGGAGATATCATCTGCGCTGGGGCAGTTTTCGGTCAATCTAAACGCTGAGGTTACAAGCCTGTCTGATTTTGGCAGGCTTAATCTCTTTGGATATGGCTTTAACTGGGCACCTGTGAATAGCCTGAGTATTTTGGGTTCAGTGGTAAATGAGGATGGTGCGCCAACGGTTGAACAGCTCGGGGCGCCTGTGGTGATAACGCCCAATGCGAACATCTTCGATTTTGTGCAGGGCGAAACCGTCGATGTTGCTCGCGTAACGGGCGGTAATGCGCAACTGCGCAAAGATGATCGGCGCGTGATCAGTATCGCAGCTTTTGTAGCCCCGTTTTCAAAGGTCGATCTTAAATTCAGGCTCAATTATAGTGATATACGCACTGACGATCCCATTTTTGCCTTTCCGATTGCGACACAGGCGGTGCAGGCCGCGTTCCCCGGCCGCTTTCAGCGCGATTCTAATGGACGCCTTGTGCGGATTGACAATCGCGCAGTGAATTTCAAAAGCGCAAACCAACGGCAAATCAGATGGGGCGTTGATTTCACAAGGACATTAGACAAGGTGCCACCTTGGCTTCGTAGTGCAAAAATTACGGGTGCGCCAATTGTAAGTGCGTCAGCGGCGGCCAGCCGACCTGACCGTGTGACAATCAAGGCAGAACCAGGAAGCGCTTTGGCAAAAAGTGTTGAAAGCCTGACGAGCCGTCTGACATTTGGTCTGTCTCACGTCTGGCGGTTGGAGGATAGTGTCGTGCTTCAGGACGGCACAGCCGAACTCAACCTGCTGCGCGGGGATGCCCTAGATCAACGTGGCGGCAGGTCACGCCATGAAATCGAATTTCAAGCAGGGGTATTCAAACGCGGGGCTGGTGCGCGGTTAACCGCAAGGTGGCAAAGCAAAACCTTCATCCAAGGCTTGCCCCCAGCGTCAAGTGGGGCAGGGGCGCTGCGATTTTCGCAACCCCTGATCCTGAACATTAATCTGTTTGCAAATCTGGACGAGCGACTCAAAGGGAGCGCCGCCGGGTTTTTCAAGGCGAGCCGATTGAGCGTTTCACTCTCAAACATATTGAATAATCGCCTCAAAGTGCGTGACGAAGCGGGATTGACGCCGCTGAACTATCAATCAGCGTTTTTCGATCCGCTTGGTAGGTCAGTAAATGTTGCTTTTCGCCAACGTTTTTGAAGCTGGCTGACGACATTTGAAAAGCACGGGTCATGCAAGCCATCATCGGCGGTTGAGCGGATCGAGGTGCTGCGTGACGGCGCGGCGGCGCAGTACGGATCGGATGCGATTGCCGGGATCATCAACCTCTCGCTCAAGGATGATGATGAGGGCGGTTCGGTCAGCCTGACGACGGGCATTCATCAGGCGGGGGACGGCTTCACGATCAAAGGCTCAATCAACCAGGGCTTGAAACTTGGCAGCAACGGCGGCTTCGTCAATTACACGCTTGAATATTTCGGGTTTGAGGGCACCAACCGCTCCGATCCCTATGACGGGCCAATCTATCCCGCGACCCCGGCCAATTACGCCGTGACCGGGCCGACGCCAGACTTCCCCTACCTCACGGCGAACCCGCGCGCGGATCGCGGCGTGTATCCCCAAGGCAATTTCGTGATTGGCAATTACGGGTCAAACCGCAACCGTACTTATCAGGGCTTTCTCAATTCCGAACTGCCGATTACTGATACGGTGAAGGCCTTCCTGTTCGGCGGATATTCGCGCAAGGACATTCGCGCATTCGGCTTTTTCCGCGCGCCCGCCACACGCTCCAACGCCGTACTGTCGATTTTCCCTGATGGCTATGTGCCCGTTTTGCCGGGGCGCTCAATCGATTATTCGATCAACGGCGGGCTGAAGGCAGAAGCCTCGGGATGGGACATTGATGTCGCCTACAGCTTTGGCCTCAACTATCTTGATCAATTCGCCCGCAATACCGTCAACGCTTCGCTTGGTAGCGCCAGCCCGACGAGTTTCTATGTCGGGCGCACTGAGTTTAACCAGCAGGTGGCCGAACTGACCGGATCAAAGTCACTTGGCGCGGTTGGTGGCATCGACAATCTCAACCTTGCGCTCGGTGTGCAGTATCGCCGCGATAATTTTCAGGTGTCGCGCGGTGATCCCGCCTCGTTCGCGGTTGGGCCGCTTGCCGCCTCAGGTCGGACTGCGGGGGCCAACGGACGTCCGGGCTATGCGCCTGCCGATGAAAATGATCTCAGCCGCCGCAACATTGCCGCATTCATTGATCTTGAAGCCGATATTTCCGACGCATTCCTGATCACGACGGCGCTGCGTTATGAAAATTACAGCGATTTTGGCGGCAACCTGTCGGGCAAGCTCGCCGCGCGTTACAAGCTTGGCAGCGCGCTTGCTATCCGGGGTTCGTACAACCGGGGTTTTCGTGCGCCATCGCTCGCGCAGATTGGCAACCGCGTCACCACGTCAACGGTGCAGAACAACTTGATCCTGCAAACCACGCAGATATCAAGCGATGATCCGCGTTTGGCAGCGCTTGGCGTGCCCGATCCGAAAGCCGAAATTTCGGACAATTTCAGCGCTGGTTTTACCGGCGACCTCGGTAAGCTAACCTTCACGATTGATGCGTTCCAGATCAACATCAAAGACCGTATCGCGATCACCGACGGCATCCTTACGGCGAATTTCCCCGCCGTCGCATCGCGCTTCCCCGGCGTGCGTGAAATCCGTTTCTTCACCAATCAAATCGATACGCGCACACGCGGCGTTGATGTCGTCGTGACCTACAAGACTGACCTTGCGGGCGGTGATTTGAAATTCACGCTCGCGGGCACCCACGCCCAGACACGCGTGCGCAATCAGCGCCCGACTCCGGCGGCGCTCATCGCCGGCGCGTCGGCGGCCAATCAGCAGGCGCTGCTGCTCGGCCTCACCGCGATTGAACTGATCGAGGTTGCCCAGCCGCGCACCAAGATTTTGTTTTCAAGTAATTACGCAATCGGGGCGTTCAACCTCGGCGCGCGCGCAACCTATTTCGGGAGTGTCAAAGCGTTCAGCACGGGACTCAGCCCGCAAGACAGCAACGTGAAATGCAACGCCGCACTGCGCTGTGTTCAGACATTTGGCGGCAAAACGATCATCGATTTGAACGCGACCTACACCTTCACTGATGATTTCTCGCTCACGCTCGGCGCGAACAATCTGTTCAACACCTACCCCGATAAATGGAACAACCGCAGGGACGGCGCGGTGGGCGAAGCCTCATCCTATTCAAACGGCCAGACCCCCTACACCCGCAACGCCAATCAATTCGGCTTCAACGGCGCTTATTATTATCTGACCGCCAATGTGAAATTTTAGCCTTGTACGTCGCGCGCGCCGCCTAGAAAATCCTTACTCTAGGCGGCGCGTGTTTCTTGCCAAGCATCAGTTCAGTCAGCGCCCACACACACGCATCGGCGCGGTCGGGCGAGCGCCCCGGCCCTTCATAACCGCCGCCCGCGATCATCCCGCAAAGCTGCGCCTCAAGCTCTGCAAAGCGCCCGCACAGTCTGACTTTGCCCGCCTCAAAGAATGAGGCAATTGGCGTTGCCCGCGCGCTCTTGCTCAGGATTGCCTGCACCGCCTTGACGCGCAGCGCGGCGTCGGCACTGCGCAACACCGCCTCGACCATTTCCCCGCCTTGGTTGGTTTCAGCAACGACATAGGACGCGCGGTGCACCTCGGCGGCGGCGGCGATCGCTTGCGCCCAACCTTCGGGGCTGCGCGCGGTGACGCTATGATCAGCAAGAACATAGCCCACCCCGTCGCCGTCAACCCCGCAAGCAATAATGCCGCAGGTGCCATCCCCCGAAGGTGGATCAACCCCGATGATGACGCGGGTTAACTCAGCCCGTCCCCCCAGCATCCGGCACCGCTCAATCAAATCGACACTCCACAGCGCGCCCGCAACATCGGGCAGCAGTTCGCCCTCAAGCTCCTGCCGCCCAAGCCGGGTGCCGCAGTAAAGCGCCTCAACGGTTTCAACATAGACGCTTGGCAAATGCGGGTTCGCGCGCGTCGCCCCGCCCGTCTTGACGCAGCCGCGCGCATTCATGATCGCGCTCAGCACCGGCCCCGGCCTCGGCGTGGTCGTCACCAGCACGCGCGGACAATCGCCAAGCCGCATCCCGAGCTGGAGCATATCCCATGTCTCGCCCGGTTTTTCCCATTTGGCGAGTTCATCGCACCACGCCAGATGATGTTCGGGCCCGCGCAGCGCGTCAGGCGTTGCCCCTGAAAACAGCCGCGCCTCGGCCCCGCTCGCAAAGCGGAGCAGCCGCCGCGTCGGCGCCCAGAGCGTCACATGATCGCCTGCAATGTTGAGCAGCCCGCTTGGCCCCTCAACCATCACGCGGCGTGCCTCGTCCTGTGACGCCGCGACCAGCGCAATCCGCAGATCGCCTTGCGTCGCCACCGCGTTCGCAATCCACTGCGCACCCGCACGCGTTTTGCCAAAGCCCCGCCCCGCCATGATCACCCATGTCCGCCAGTCGCCGGGCGGCGGGCGCTGGCCATCATGGGCCCAGCTTGGCCAATCACCGTCAAACGCCTCCGCCTCGTCAATGCCAAGCCCGCCGATCAGCGCCTGCCGCTTGTCTGGCGGCATTGACAGGATCAGACGGCCCAGATCGCCCTCACCCGCACTCTCGCCCCGGCCTGCAAACGCGGCTTCACGCAAGGAGGCGGGCATTGTCAATCGCCGCAATCTTCTTGAGGATGCTGCCCTGCACCTCGCGCAGGTCGCGCCGTCGGGCATAGCGACCAGGGCCACCCTTGCCGTCGCCGTAAACCGCGTTGCGGTGCGCGCGCAGCACGTTCATCGCCTGTTCGACCGTCATCTTGGGGATCGGCTGATCCGCATCAAACTCTATGCCTTCAAGGCTGTCATTCGCGGCCTGGAGCAGCGCCATTTCAAGCCGGGCATAGCCCTGCGTGAGTGCGGCCTGCCAATGTTCAGCAAATTCGGGGCGCATCCGCCGCTGCCGATAAACGGTGAAGGTCGAAAACCCGACCTCGGCTGCCGCAAGCGTGACGTTGCAGCTCGCCGCGAGAATATCGAAAAACAGCGCCTCGGCCTCATCCGACCACTGCGCCCCGCCCGTTTTCACCTTCTGCGCGCGCCCCTTGACCCCGTAACGCACCCGCGACCCCGAGACCTTTGCCACCTTCGCCACCGCCGTCTCACGCGACCGCGCAGGCTGTGTTTTGCCATTCATAAAGGAAACTCCATCAAATGATCGCAGCCCCATGCCACCAATCAGCGAAACCCCTTATGTTCTATACATGTTCCTATCTGTCAAGCAGTTTTTCACCGATTTGGTTTGGGGTGATTATATTTACAATGAATATGAACGACAAATGGCGGGTTTGTAAAACGAACCTTAAAGTGCCTCTATTTACCAACCCACTGAAGCAAATTTTCATCACAATATGGCTTCATTTGTTCTATTTTTGGTCTAAATTTTTCTAGCCCCAATTGGATTGATTGTGTTAGGTTCCAAAAATGATGTTGGACTTTTGCGAATTGCGAGATCGATGCGGTCTTGATGTTGTCGATGTCGCGTCGGAATTCGGCGAGCCTCTGGACGAGGTGTTTCGGTGGGAGAATGGTGAGGTTTCGCCGCCAGACCGGGTATTACGGTCGCTTTCAATCATGGCCGACTTTTCAGGCAGATTGGCGGCAGCGGATCAGGGCATTGCACTGTTTGCGCGGCGCGAGGTTTTGCCGCGCTCTGCACCTGCCATGCTGCGCCAGCGAAAATTGCAGCTTGGGCAGTTTATGACACCGCCGAGCGTTGCCGAGTTCATGGCTAAGTTGTTTACTCTGCGCGGGCCGGAAGCAATTCGCTTGCTAGACGCAGGTGCTGGACAGGGAGCTTTGACAACAGCATTTGTCGAACAAGTAAAGGGAATAGCCCAAGTCTCGGCCACAGCCTTCGAGTTCGACAAACAAATTCTGCCCGACTTGCGGGCGAACCTTGCCGCGCTCAACCCGCACGTAAATATACAATATGACCTGATCGAGGGCGATTTCATCGGGCTGGCCGCTTATCACATCTGCCTTGGTAAGGGGACGCGCTATACCCACGCTATCCTCAATCCTCCCTATAAGAAAATTGGTAATGATTCACGGCACCGCGCTTTGCTGCGCGCTGCGGGGTTGGAAACCGTCAACCTTTACACTGGCTTCGTCGGCTTGGCACTTGAATTGCTCGAACCGGGCGGTGAGCTTGTCGCGATTATCCCGCGCAGTTTCTGCAACGGCCCCTATTACCAGCCCTTCCGCCGCTTTATCATGCGACGCGCGGCGATCCGGCACATCCATTTGTTCGATGCCCGCAACAAGGCGTTCAAGGACGATGGCGTCTTGCAGGAAAACATCATCATCAAGCTGGTGCGCGATGCGGAGCAGGGCTCGGTCACGGTCTCGACATCGACCGACGACAGCTTTGCCGACTATGCGGAGAAGCACCATGCCTTTGCGCGGATCGTCTTTCCCGACGATGCCGACGCCTTCATTCACATTCCAACTGGCAATGACGAGCAAATCTTGGAGCGCGCCAGCTTCGGCCACAGCCTTGCCGATTTGGAATTGACGGTTTCGACCGGCCCGGTCGTTGATTTCAGAATGCGCGATGATTTGCGCGCCAATCCAGAAGCCGGAACGGTGCCGCTTCTTTATCCCGGCCACTTCAACGGCACAGGCCTGATATGGCCCAGACCAGGGTTCAAGAAACCCAATGCCATCCGCGATTGCATTGCGACGCGCAAATGGCTCTATCCCAATGGCTTCTATGCCGTGGTGCGGCGCTTTTCATCGAAGGAGGAACGCCGGAGGATCGTAGCCAATGTCATTGACCCCGCGCGTTTGCCAGCGGCGATGATCGGGATCGAGAACCACCTTAATATCTTCCACAGCAAGCGCCAACCCATTTCCGAAGACTTGGCGCATGGGCTTGCCGCCTATTTGAACGCCACCGCCGTCGATACCTATTTCCGGCGATTTAACGGCCACACACAGGTCAACGCAACCGATCTTCGCGCAATGCGCTATCCTAGCCGAGACGCGCTGATTACGCTTGGCCAATGGGCAAAGGCTTGCGCCAGTGTGTTGCAGGAAGAGATTGACGACAGAGTGAACAGCCTTTGATCGACCATCCCAAAATCGCCGCAGCGCTCCAAATCCTAATCGATCTTGGCTTGCCCCGCGCCCAGCAGAATGACCGTTCGGCGCTGACCCTTCTGGCCTTGCTCGATTTGCAGCCCGACATGGAGTGGAAACGGTCAAGCGCGCCATTCATCGGCATCACCCCGATCATGGACTGGATTCGGGCGCATTATGGTAAGGAATATAAGCCCAACACGCGCGAAACCTTCCGCCGCCAGACGATGCACCAGTTCGTGCTGGCGGGGGTCGCGCTTTACAATCCCGACGATCCCGCCCGCCCAGTGAACAGCCCTCGCGCAGTTTATCAAGTGTCGCCCAATGCGCTCGCGCTGTTCAAGACCTATGGCATTCCCGGATGGGCGAAGCGGCTTGTCGTTTATCAGGGCGACGTGAAGACGCTTACCGCCCGTTATGCCCGCAAGCGCGAAATGGAACGCATCCCCGTCCAGCTTGCCGACGGCACCGAAATTCGCCTGAGTCCTGGCGGGCATAGCGCGCTGATCCGCGACATCATCACCGAGTTCGCGCCTCGCTTCGCGCCGGGTAGTGTCCTGATCTATGCAGGAGATACTGGCGAGAAGATGGGCTATTTTGACCGTGAACGATTGGCGGCGCTGGGCGTCTCTGTCGATCACCATGGCAAAATGCCCGACGTGGTAATCCACGACGTCAAGCGGAATTGGCTGTTGCTGATCGAATCCGTCACCAGCCACGGCCCTGTTGATGGCAAGCGCCATCACGAGTTGATGGAACTGTTCGCCGGATCGACGGCTGGGCTAGTCTATGTCACCGCCTTCCCAACTCGCGCGGTCATGGCGCGCTACCTTGCGCAAATTGCATGGGAATCAGAAGTTTGGGTTGCCGACGCGCCGACGCATTTGATCCACTTTAACGGGGTGCGGTTTTTGGGGCCTTATACCGATTAAGCTATCCCAAAGCAGCCACCTTAGTTCGCGACACGGCTTTGGCAAAGCTGGCTTGTGACTGGTTTATGACTTAGGTATCGAGAATCGTTCAAAGGCTTTCTAAGCTTCTGTTCCCCCCAATCACGGTTAACCGCTTTTAACTCCGCCTCTCGAATTGCCTAACGCGTTGTAAACCCTGTCTTTACGTGGTTCGTATAGACGGGCTGTTCTAATGTCGGCGCGCACGCGGTTTTGGCGGGCGGCGCAGTTAAGGAACATGCAATGGCAGCTATGTCAGGTCAAACCGTACAGCAGGCAGCGAATGCCGGTGCGAAAACTGGGCAAAAATCAGGGCTGTTGCTCGATCTTGTTCACGCCGAAGGGAGCGGCGCGCATGGCTATATGTCTAGTGCTGAACTGATTTCGGGCAAGTTTGCCACGCGCAATCTGGCCGATGTCGCGCATTTCCTCTGTGGGCTGCATGGGCGTCATCCAGGCGTTGTTGATCTGGCGGCGGTGCGCTGTGCGCATGACGGCGCGCGCGGCTGGCTGATCGACGCGGTCGACGGCTTTGCGGTTGAGCGGCTTGTGCTCACCAAATTGACCGTGGCCGCTGGGCCAATGCCAAGTACGCCGGGCCAGGCCGAGAGCGAATCAGCCGTTGGTGGACAGCGTCACGCGCTTGATATGCTTGCGCGGTCTGACCGTGATGGCTGTGCGCTTGGTGCAGCACTTGCGCTCGTGATGGATTGGTGGGCGGTGCGCGCGGTGCTTGACCGGGCGGCGGCGCGCTGGAGCGTTGAAATTCCGCCGTGCAGCCTGCCAAGCGCGCAGGCGTGTCAGGATGTTGCCGCGCGGGTTGGCGAGACGCCAGCGATTGAGCGCGCAATGGTTTTTGGCGCGCAGCAGATCCTTAATCAGCACCGGGGGTTGATTGACTTGCTTGAAGCGCGGCAGATTGCGCGCGGCGAATATTGAGTTTTTAAGGGGGTTGCGCCCGCGTAAAAGCCTGCTTATCGCTTAACTTGACGTTCACGTTAAGGACAGGCAGACGATGCGCTTTACTGGCACCAAAGATTATGTAGCGACTGATGATTTGAAGGTGGCGGTCAACGCGGCGATTACGCTGCGGCGGCCTTTGCTGATTAAGGGAGAGCCGGGCACGGGCAAGACCGTCCTCGCGCAGGAAATCGCGACTGCGATGGGCGCGCCGCTGATCGAATGGAATGTGAAGAGCACTACCAAGGCGCATCAAGGGCTTTACGAATATGATGCGGTGGCGCGGCTTCGCGACGGTCAGCTTGGCGATGAGCGCGTTCATGATATCCGCAACTATATCCGCAAGGGCAAGCTGTGGGAGGCGTTCACGAGTGCTGAACTGCCCGTCCTCCTGATCGACGAAATCGACAAGGCTGACATCGAATTTCCCAACGATCTGCTCCAAGAACTCGACCGGATGAGCTTCGACGTTTACGAAACCCACGAAACGATCAAGGCGGCCGAGCGGCCCATCGTCATCATCACCTCAAACAACGAAAAAGAACTCCCCGACGCGTTCCTGCGCCGCTGTTTCTTTCATTATATTAAGTTTCCTGACAGGAGCACAATGCAGGCGATTGTCGATGTCCACTTCCCCGGCATCCAGAAAATCCTCGTCAGTAAGGCGATGGACGTGTTTTACGAAGTTCGCGACGTGCCTGGATTGAAGAAGAAGCCCTCGACCAGCGAGTTGCTCGACTGGCTCAAACTGTTGTTGGCCGAAGATATGCCGCTCGACGTGCTGCAAAACCGCGATCCGACCAAGGCAATCCCGCCCCTGCACGGCGCACTCCTTAAAAATGAGCAGGATGTTATGCTGTTTGAACGGTTGGCATTCATGGCACGGCGGCAGGGTTAGATAATGACTGTATCTGGTCACTGCTTATGTGGGAAGATCCGCTTCGTCATCGACGCAGACCCCATCGGCGCGCGGATGTGCTGGTGCCATGATTGCCAGCGCATCGCGAGCGGTTCAGCCACGGTGAACGTCCTGTTTCCGCAAGAGGCCGTCCGTTTTGAAGGCGATGTCACACATATTGAAATGGTTGCAGACAGCGGAAACACGGTGCGCAGAGGGTTTTGCCCAAAATGCGGCTCTCAACTTTTCAGCGCAACAATCGAACCTGCGGGAATGCCGATCCGCATCCGCGCTGGTGTACTCGAAAATCCAGAACTCATCGCACCACAAGCAGTCATATGGGCAGACAGTGCGCCGAAATGGGCCATTCTCGATCCAGCCCTGCCCCATTTCCCCAAGGGGCCGCCTGCCCCACTTGCGAACAGTACGCGCTGACAATGTTCTTCAGTTTCCTTGAGGAGTTTAACACCACTGGCACTGACGCCAAAAGCTACTCGCCAAGCTCCACCCCGCAAACTTCGGCAAGCGAGGAAATATCCTTCACAAACACTGCCCAGAGCCTCTCGGGTTCGATCG
>JAYUIX010000213.1:0-12963 GCA_043765635.1 Sphingomonadales bacterium | reverse complement strand
TGCCGATGAGCTAAGCGAAGCTTTGCAAGCGCGGGGGTATGCCCATTTTTATCGCGGTGAATATGTTGAAAGCATTACAAACTTTCAGGGGCAGATTGATGCCTTGGCAGGCATTTCAACTGAGGACACAAATGAGCGGATCGCCAAGGCACTCTTTGAAAAGGGAATTTCGCTTTCTCGTCTCGACCGCCATGAAGAGGCGATTATTGTCTATGACGAACTCATCAAGCGCTATGGCAACAGCGATGCTGAATCGGTTCGTGAATGGGTAGCAAAGGCGCTCTTCAACAAGGGATATTCATTCAAAAAATTGGAGCGTTTTGCTAAGGAAATTGCCGCCTATGATGAACTTATTGAGCGTTTTGGGAACAGTGATGCTGAAACACTTCGTGAAAAAGCAGCAAATGCGCTGCTCAACAAGGGAGTCGCGCTCAGCAAATTGGAGCGTCGTGACGAAGCGATTGCGGTTCATGATGACATAATCGCACGCTATGGCGACAGCAATGTTGACCAGCTTGGCGTTCAAGTCGCTAAGGCGCTTTTCTACAAGGCTCTGGATTTTGACGGGCTTGAGGCGATTGCCATCTATGATGATCTGATAAAACGTTATGGCACCAGCGAAGCCGAACCACTCCGTGAGGAAGTAGCAGACGCATTTTTTTGGAAGGCCTGCGAACTTGCCGGTCTGAAAATGGTAAAACCCTGCATCGCCACGCTCGATGCTTGGGCCGAAAAGCGTGGCGGATTTAATTGTGAGGCGATTGCAGCGGAAAACGTGTTTTTTGAGGACATCCAAGATGACCCCGAATTCGCCGCCTATCTCGCTAGCAAGGGCTGTGTGACCGGGTGAGCGGGTAAACGCCTCAAAGATATATCGCCACCCACGAAGAGCACGTCGCCCCGTGCTCGACACGGGGCTGGGCTTCTTCATGGCGCTGCGTAAGTGATAATAACCTCTTCGCGATCTTCCTCTCTTCGCGCACTTCGCGTGAACCCAGCAGTGCATTTTTCACGCGAAGTGCGCGAAGGAAATAAGCCCGCGAAATGCTTTAGCAAAACTCCGAGGCTGGTGTGGCGAAGGAAAGCCAAGCCCCGTGTCGAGCACGGGGCGACGATGAGTTGACTGGCTGTTTCAATTAGTCAGCTGTGCAAAACCAGAATGTCAGGAGTCCTAACTTTGTTGCCCATGGCGTTCGCAACACTATTACCAAATTTGTATTGCTTTTGTTCACATTTTAAGCTAGGTTTTTTCCTATCGAAAAACCCAGTCAAAAGGAATCCCACCCATGTCCACCACCCCCTGCACGCCCGCCGCTGATTTTCGCACTGATGCCCCCCGCGTTGATGGGTGGACGTTTGCGCGTCAGGCCGCGTTCCTGATGACGCTCTCGGAGACGGGGCTGGTGAGCCAGGCGTGCGCGTTTGCAGAGATGAGTGTTGCCTCGGCCTATGCGCTGCGGCGTGAACCGCGCGGGGCTGCGTTTGCGCTTGGTTGGCAGGCGGCGCACCTGCTTGCGCGCGACCGGATTGAGGATGTGCTGCTTGAAGCTGCAATCTCGGGCGTTGAGAGCGTGTCAACGCGTGTAGACGGCGTAGCACGTCGCCGCACGCTCAACGGCAATTTGTCGATGGCGGTGCTGGGCCGGCTCGATAAGCGCGCAGCCGCGCTTGATGACCGGGCGATAGCGGTGGCGCGCGGCATCGGCGCGGCATTTGAGGCGTTCATCACGCTGGTGCTTGATGGCGGCAAGGCTGATGCGGTTTCCGCGTTTCTTGCAGCGCACCCCGATCCGCTTGCCGCGCAGGTTGAGACTTATGAATCGTCATTGCGAGCGAAGCGCGGCAATCCAGTCCTACCATCGCTACTGGATTGTCGCGCTTCGCTCGCAATGACGAAAATGGGTCAACTTGAAATCAAGCCAGCGTCACATCCTTGTACCGTGCGCGTAGCTCGGTCTTTAGGATTTTGCCTGTACCCGTATGCGGCAGATCATCGGCGAAGATGATTTTGTCGGGCATCCACCACTTGGCGATCTTGTCCGACAAATAGGCCTTCACATCATCCTCGCTTAGTTCAGCCCCCGGTTTTTTAACGACAATCAACACGGGCCGTTCATCCCATTTGGGGTGGTAAATGCCAATCGCGCCCGCCTCTGCCACACCAGGGCAGCCGACGGCGGCGTTCTCAAGTTCGACTGAGCTGATCCATTCGCCGCCTGATTTGATGACATCTTTGGCGCGGTCAGTGAGTTGCAGCGTACCGTCGGGATGGATCACCGCGATGTCGCCGGTGTCAAACCATTGCTCATCATCAGTCGCGTCCGCCTCGGCCTTGAAATAGCGCTTGATCACCCACGGCCCGCGAATTTGGAGTTGGCCAGATGTTGCGCCGTCACGCGGCAGAACTGTGCCCGCATCATCAATCACGCGCAATTGCACGCCGAACGGGGGGCGGCCCTGCTTGCAGACATTATCGACCTGCGCATCAAAGCTCATTGCATCCCAGCCCGGCACTGGCGCGCCCATCGTGCCAATCGGCGAGGTTTCGGTCATCCCCCACGCATGGCCAACGCGGATGCCCGCCTTCATCAGCCGCTCAACCATCGCGCGCGGGGCCGCCGATCCTCCGATGATCGCGGTCTTGAGCTTGCCAAGATCGCCGCCTGTCGCATCAAGATACTGGAACATCCCGAGCCATACCGTCGGCACACCTGCCGAATGCGTCACGCCTTCCTGGAGCATCAGGCGGTGAAGCACCGCCGGATCATTGACCGCTGCATAGACAAATTTCGCGCCAACCGCAGCGCCAGACCATGGCAGACCCCAGCTTGCCGCGTGAAACATCGGCACAATCGGCAGCATCACAGAGGTTGAGGCAAAATCAAACGCCGATGGCTGAACCCCTGACATCGCGTGGAGCATCGTCGAGCGATGCTCATAAAGCACGCCCTTGGGATTGCCCGTCGTACCGCTGGTGTAGCAGAGCATACACGGATCACGCTCATCACCATCATGCCAGTCTGTGTTGCCATCATGGGGGCTAAGCCAATCCTCAAACCCGCCCGGCGCATCGAAGCAGATATAATGTTTGATGCTCGTCCAGTGCGGTTTAAGCCGATCAATGATCGGCTGAAACTGCGTATCGTAGAGCAGCACCTGATCCTCGGCATGGTTGGCGATATAGACCAACTGCTCATCAAACAGGCGCGGGTTGATCGTGTGCAGCACCCCGCCAACGCCAACGGCACCGTACCATGTGGTGAGGTGACGGCTGTGGTTCATCGCGAGCGTCGCGATGCGGTCTCCCGGTTTTACGCCAAGCGCTTGAAGCGCCTGCGTCATCCGCTTGGCATCACGGCGTATGCCCGCCCAATTGGTGCGGGTCTCACTACCGTCAGCCCAGTAGGTTACTATTTCCCGATCGCCATGCTCATACGCCGCGTGGTCAATCAGGCGCGTAACCCGAAGCGACCAATCCTGCATTCCTCCCAGCATTATGCTCTCCCATTTTATGATACGAGCGCGAGCCTTGGTGGCTCTGCTGCGCTCAACTTGATTTTATCGATGCCCGGCAAATCCTCAATTCGCGCGGCAATCTCGGCATCGAGCGTGAAATCGCGGCCAAGCCGTACGCGCGCATTGCCGCCGTCAATTGCAAGATTGGCGATGAGTTCGCCGCGTCCGCCGTGCGATCCGCCAAGCAGGGTTGAAAGCGCAGCCAGCGTTGCCTCGCTTGAAATGCTCACTTCGATCCGCAGCTTTGTATCGACTGCCATTGCTTCAAATGGCTGAAACCGTTTAAGCGTGACACGCGGCATTTCTTCACCGGGCTTACGGTCAAGCTCAACGGTGATGAGGCCGCACGCCCCCGCCTTGCCTGCCTCTTCCATTTCAGCGGACACACCGTCTTCAAAACAGCTTGCAACATATTGCCCGCTTGCATCGGATAGCGTCGCCATTGCGTAACGCCTTCCACGCGCCGACGTGCGCCAGCGAACGTCCTCAACAAGTGCTGCCATCACAGCGCCCGTGCGTGATCCGTCGACAGGTGCTGGCATCGCGCAGATCGCGCCGAAGCTACGCGCGTTGTGAATTTCGGCAAGGTGGCGGTAGCGATCAACCGGATGCGCCGAGAAATAGAAACCAAAGGCTTCCTTTTCCTGCGTCATCCGATCCGCCATTGACCAGCCTGCACTTGTTGGCAGTTGTACTGCTGCTGATGCGACATCATCACCGCCGAACAGCCCGCCCTGCCCGCTTGTCCGCGCGTCATCAGCTTGATTAGCGACCGCAAGGATTGTTTCAGCGGCAAGAAACACCGCCGCACGGCGTGGCTCTATCGTATCGAATGCGCCGCTTCCGCTCAGGCTTTCAATCTGCCTCCGATTAAGCAATCGCGCACCAATCCGGTCAGCGAAATCATCAACCGAAACAAACGCGCCGCCCGCGCCGCGAACCCCGCAAAGCGTTTCCATCGCGCCCTCGCCCACGCCTTTGAGCGCGCCAAGCGCATAACGTACGCCGAGCAGTCCTTCACCAATTGGTTCGACGCTGAAATCGGCAAGACTGGTGTTGAGGCAGGGCGGCAGGCACACCACCGCCATCCGCCGCATATCATCGGCAAAAATGCCAAGCTTATCGGTATTGCTGATATCATAGCTCATTGAGGCGGCGAAGAAATCGGCTGGATAATGCGCCTTGAGCCAAGCCGTCTGATAGGCCAGCAGCGCATAGGCCGCCGCGTGGCTTTTATTGAAGCCGTAGCCTGCAAACTTGTCAATCAAGTCAAACAGCTCATTGGCTTTAGCGGTTGGAATCTGGTGATGCTCGGCGCAGCCTTTGACAAAGGTTTCGCGCTGGGCATCCATTTCGGATTTGATCTTTTTGCCCATCGCGCGGCGCAGCAAATCCGCGCCACCAAGCGAATAGCCTGCAAGCACTTGGGCTGCCTGCATCACCTGCTCCTGATAGACGAACACCCCGTAAGTTTCGGAGAGGATATCGCTCAGCAAAGCATGGGGATATTCAATCGCGACGCGACCGTTTTTGCGATCCCCGAACAGCGGAATATTGTCCATCGGCCCCGGCCGGTAAAGCGAAACGAGCGCGATGATGTCGCCGAAGTTCGATGGACGCACGGCAGCAAGCGTGCGCCGCATCCCTTCGGATTCCAACTGGAACACGCCAACGGTATCGCCGCGCTGGAGCAGCTTATATACCGCTGGATCATCCCAGGTGAGAATATCAACATCGGGACGATGGCCTTCGCGTGCCTCAATCAGGTCGCATGCTTTCTTAAGCACTGAGAGCGTTTTAAGCCCCAGAAAATCGAACTTCACAAGGCCAGCAGCCTCGGCATACTTCATATCAAACTGGGTGACAGGCATATCCGAGCGCGGATCACGGTAGAGCGGGACAAGTTGATCAAGCGGGCGATCCCCGATTACCACGCCTGCCGCATGGGTTGAACTATGGCGTGGCAACCCTTCAAGCTTGAGCGCAAGATCAAACAGACGCCGCACCTGCGCGTCGCTCTTATATTCTGCAGCCAGCTCAGAGATGCCATTGAGCGCGCGTTCAAGCGTCCACGGATCAGTGGGATGATTGGGCACAAGCTTCGCCAGCCGATCAATATGGCCGTAGCTCATCTGAAGGACGCGGCCAGTATCTTTCAGAACCGCGCGCGCCTTCAATCGCCCGAAGGTGATGATCTGTGCCACCTGACCACGGCCGTATTTCTGTTGGACGTAGCGGATCACTTCCTCACGCCGCGTTTCGCAAAAATCGATATCGAAATCGGGCATCGACACACGTTCGGGATTGAGGAAGCGTTCAAACAGCAGCCCAAGCCGGATCGGATCAAGATCTGTAATCGTCAGCGCCCATGCCACGACTGAGCCTGCCCCCGAACCACGCCCCGGCCCAACGGGAATCCCCTGATCCTTCGCCCATTTGATGAAATCAGCAACGATCAGGAAGTAACCGGGGAACCCCATGTTGATGATGACGTTGAGTTCAAATTCAAGCCGATCATGATAGACTTGCTCGGCGATTTCCTCTTCGCCGATGATCGCAACAATCTTCGCTAGACGCGCCTCAAGCCCGGCCTTGGCATCATCACGCAGCTTTTGCGCCTCGGCCCCTACATCGCCTGCAAGGCTTGGCAGGATCGGATCGCGTCTGGGCGCCATCACCGCACAGCGCTGCGCCACGACGAGCGTATTCGCCAGCGCCTCGGGCAGATCAGTGAACAGCAACCGCATGTCTTTGACCGGCTTCATCCATGCATCAGGCGAGCTTTTGGGGCGATCTTCGCTTTCAAGATAGGTGGAACTGGCGATGCACAGCATCACGTCATGCGCCTCATGAAAATTTGCTTCGGGAAATGACGCTGGGTTGGTTGCGACAAGCGGGAGATCAAGCCGATAAGCAAGATCAATCAGCGCGGTTTCGGCACGCCCTTCAACCGCATCAAACCGGCGTGAAACCTCGATATAAACGCGTCCGGGAAAAAGCTGGATCAGCCGGTCAGCATAGCCGTAAGCGGCGTGGCTTTGCCCCTCGGCAAGCTGGCGGACAATCGCGCCCTCGCCGCCTGCAGTCAGTGCGATCAAGCCGTCATTATGCTCGGCCAGCTTTTCAAACGTAACATGTGCTGGCTCTTCAATCGGGCGATCAAGATGCGCTGCGGAAACAAGCCGGCAGAGATTGTCATATCCAAGCTCATTCTGCGCATAGAGTGCCAGCCAGTCATAGGCGGCTGGCACGCCGTCTGGCCGGTCGGGCCGCGCGATGCAAAGCAAGCTGCCAATGATCGGCTGAACCCCTGCCGCCGCGCACGCATCCGAGAACGGCATCGCGCCGTAAAGACCGTTGCGGTCGACAATTGCAGCCGCAGGAAAACCAAGCAGCTTGGCGCGCTTGGCAATATCTTTGGGGTCAATCGCGCCTTCGAGCATCGTGTAAGCGGAGAAAATCCGCAAAGGGACAAAGGCAGCATGTGTCATAATTAGGCTATGGCGCGATCATTCGATTCGCGAAAGGCAAAGCCGCTATTTTTCGGTGATGGCCTCAGCTTCGACCGCCGCTGCCTTGCGCCGGAGATCGCGCAATGTTGACCACGCACCATAACCAATCAGCGCCGCGATAAAGACCCAGACCCACGTCGGGATATTTTTTCCCGCAACCGCAAGATAAAGATAGGCCGCGATGAAGCAAAAACCGGCACACATTGACGGCAGCACGATTGATCTTCCGTCTTTTCGCCGACGCGCCAACCAAGCAATTGACGCCAAGAAAAAAGGGATCGCGCCTACATAAATCGCACCAAAAATGATTGGATCAACGCCGTATTCAGCACCAAGGCTGAAAAACCAAGTTTTGAAATCATCCCAATTCATATCAATTTATCAATGTCCCTGGTGAGGCTCTCAGGTTTATCTGTGGGAGCATAGCGCAAAACAACCTTGCCGTCTTTATCGATCAAAAACTTTGTGAAATTCCATTTGATGCCCTGACTGCCGAGCAATCCCGGCTTCGATTTCTTCAGATAGGTATAAAGCGGATCGGCACCGTCACCATTGACCTCAATCTTTGCCATCACCGGGAATGTCACGTCATAGCTGGTTTGGCAGAAATTGGCGATTTCGGCAGCATCGCCGGGTTCCTGAGCGCCAAATTGATTGCAGGGGAAAGCGATCACGGCGAGCTTGCCCGCATAGTTACGGTTGAGCGCTTCAAGTCCTTCATACTGGCTCGTAAAGCCGCATTTGGACGCTGTGTTGACGATCAAAATCGGCTTGCCCGCAAAATCTGCAAGCGATTTGCTGCTGCCATCGGCGGCTTTGACGGAGAAATTATGAACTGACATTATAGGGCTTTCCTGAGTTCGGCTGTCCAACATATCAGTCAGCGCGAGGGACGCAACATCCCCCAGAAGGGCAAGCCACGCGTAACACTCCACTCGGCGATCACTTCAAAGCCAAGATTGCGGTAAAGCCCAAGATTGCGCTCGGTCGCAGTCTCTAGATATGCGGGTAAATGATTAACATCAGCCTGCATCAAGCCCGCCCGAATCGCAGCGCCGCCAAGCCCTTTGCCCTGATGTTCAGGCGAGCACCCTGCAAAGTGGAGATAGTGGAAGGGTTCGGCAGGATGATGCTTTTCAATCAGCGTGCTGATCTTCAACCCGCGCCCAATACCAGGGCCGAGTGCGGCGATGAAGGGCAACAGACTTTTGGCAAATTCCCACGCTGTGCCTGATGCTTTTCCCGGTGCACGCCAGAGCGTGATCGCTTCGCCGCCTTGAGTTTGATAGATAGACCCCGCAGCCGCATCATTCGCGATGATCACACGAAACATAGCGATCAATCGCCGAGCCCGATCCTGCGGATCAGGAAAAATATAGGAGCAAGCCTCTTCATTCTGAAATGCACGGGCAAGCGTTCTTGCAATGTCATCATGTGCAGCTTTATCGGTAACGCGCTTTGCAATAAGTGACGTCACCACGGCTTAATCGCGATCAAGCCGCGTCTTCGGCCTGTTTCTCGACATAAACGCGAACGGGGTCTTTACGGCCTTCGACGACATCCTTGTCGACAACGACCTCATCAACACCGTCCAATCCCGGCAGATCGAACATTGAATCGAGCAGGATCGATTCGAGGATCGAACGCAGCCCGCGCGCACCCGTTTTGCGTTCAATGCCTTTCTTGGCGATTGAAACTAGCGCATCGTCAGTGAACGACAGGCTGACATCTTCCATGCTGAAGAGCTTTTGATACTGCTTGACAAGCGCATTTTTTGGCTCGGATAGGATTTTGACAAGCGCATCAATATCAAGGTCTTCAAGCGTTGCGATCACTGGCAAACGGCCAACAAATTCAGGGATTAGCCCAAACTTGAGCAAATCTTCCGGCTCGCATTTTTGCAGCATCTCCCCGGTGCGGCGTTCATCAGGCGCGGCGACATGCGCGCCAAAACCAATTGATTTACCTTGAAGTCTGTCACCAATAATTTTTTCAAGACCTGAAAATGCCCCGCCACAGATGAACAGGATGTTTGTTGTATCGACCTGCAAAAATTCCTGCTGTGGATGCTTGCGGCCACCTTGCGGCGGCACCGAGGCAGTTGTGCCTTCCATCAACTTAAGCAGCGCCTGTTGGACGCCCTCGCCGCTGACGTCGCGCGTAATCGAAGGATTTTCGGCCTTGCGGCTGATCTTGTCGATTTCGTCGATATAAACGATGCCGCGCTGTGCCCGTTCAACGTTATAATCTGATGCTTGAAGCAGCTTGAGAATGATATTTTCGACATCCTCACCAACATAGCCAGCCTCAGTCAGCGTCGTTGCGTCAGCCATCGTGAAGGGCACATCAAGGATGCGCGCAAGCGTCTGCGCAAGCAAAGTCTTACCACAACCCGTGGGCCCGACGAGCAGGATGTTTGACTTGGCTAGCTCAACATCGGCACCCTTGCCGCCGTGGTTCAAACGCTTGTAGTGATTGTGCACCGCAACCGACAGCACGCGCTTAGCGCGCTTTTGCCCGATCACATAATCATCAAGCACGTTGCAGATTTCAAGCGGGGTCGGAACGCCGCCATCTTTCTTGCTGACAAGTGAGGTTTTGGTTTCCTCACGAATAATGTCATTACACAAGTCAACACACTCATCGCAGATGAACACCGTCGGGCCAGCAATAAGCTTACGCACCTCATGCTGTGACTTGCCGCAAAATGAGCAATAAAGTGTGCTTTTGGCATCTGTGCCGCTGAGCTTAGTCATGTAAACCTTCCCCGGGCAAGCCGGTACACCGCTTCGTTACGTCTATGTTACAGCCAAACTCTTAACGAGCAATGGCTTAAATCGCGATTTCGCAACCTATGCCGCATCTTCGGCAGGCGCGGGCCGTTGATCCATCACTTCATCAATCAACCCAAAATCCTTGGCTTCGGCGGCGGACATGAAATTGTCGCGTTCCATCGCCGCTTCGATTACCGCCAAATCCTTACCCGTATATTTTGCGTAAAGCTCATTAAGCCGGGCACGAATTCGCAGAATTTCCTTGGCCTGAAGCGCAATATCGCTCGCCTGCCCCTGCGCACCTCCCGATGGTTGATGGATCATGATCCGGGCATTGGTGAGCGCAACACGCATCCCCGGCTCGCCCGCAGAAAGCAGGAAACTTCCCATCGACGCAGCCTGACCAACGCACACCGTGCCCACTTTGGGGCGAATATATTTCATTGTATCATGGATCGCCATTCCGGCAGTGACGACGCCTCCAGGCGAATTGATGTACATGAAAATGTCTTTTTTGGGATTTTCCGACTCAAGAAACAGAAGTTGCGCGGTGATGATTGAGGCCATCCCGTCTTCAACCCCGCCGGTCACGAAAATGATCCGCTCGCGCAGCAACCGCGAGAAAATATCGAACGAGCGCTCGCCGCGATTGGATTGCTCAATCACAACTGGAACTAGCATGTCATTGATGGGGGCCAGGAAATCGCCAGTTTCGAAAGGATTGCGCATCTGTTCTTTTGCCTTTTTGCTTGTATCGATTGTCTATGTCGTGGCGCGGCGTCGTTCCGTCAAGGGGCCGCGTATTTATGGAGAAGGCGCTTGGTAAGTAAGATAGGCAAGCCGCCGCATTTCAAGTCGCCCGCGCACCACAGTGTCGAGAATAAGGCCGCACATCGTGCTCATCGCGCTTAATATGATCAACCCGGTCGAAAGCAGCGCAGTTGGGAGACGTGGAACAAGCCCAGTTTGCGCATAGGTAATCGCCAGCGGCACCGCGAGGATCACTGCGAGCAGCGCAAGCAGCGCGGCAATCATGCCAAAGAAAGTCATCGGTCGTTCAGAACGGAACAGCATGATGATCGTCTTGAGGATGCGCCAGCCATCACGGTAGGTGTTGAGCTTGGATTCTGAACCCTCGGGCCGCGCGGCATAAGCGGTGACTTGTTCCGCAACGGGCATACTGAGCTCAAGCGCGTGAACACTAATTTCAGTTTCGATTTCAAATCCAGCCGAAAGCACCGGGAAACTCTTCACAAAGCGTTTTGAGAACACCCGGTAACCCGATAATATATCAGAGAAACTGCGCCCAAATAATTTGGCGAGCATTCCAGTGAGCATCGCATTGCCAAAGCGGTGGCCGCGTCTGTAAGCAGCATCAACCTCTGATTTACGAGCGCCGACCACCATGTCGAGGTTGTCGTCAATGAGCTGCTTTACAAGCGCAGGAGCCGCCGTTGCATCATAGGTCGCGTCACCATCCGCCATGATATAAATGTCAGCGTCAACATCGGCAAACATGCGCCGGACGACATTGCCCTTACCCTGCATTTTTTCGCTGCGAACGATGGCGCCAGCCTCTGCCGCAACCGCACAAGTCGCGTCGCTGCTGTTGTTATCATAAACATAAATTAGCGCGTCTGGCAGGCTTGCGCGAAACGCTGCAATCGTCTGCGCGATTGCCGCCGCCTCATTATAGCAGGGCAAAATAACGGCAATGGTGGGCGAAATGTGAGACATGCTAGTCTACCTATCGCCAAATATGGTTAATTTCGACTGAATTCGGCTCTAAAACATCCCACCGTCACCCTGAATTGGTTTGGCAATTATCCCCTTGCGACACTTAGGCTGTTGTGCTACATAATGGGTATGAAAACAAAAGCCCCCACCCTTCGCCAGTTTCAAGCGCAATTTCCAACCGACGAAAGTTGCCTTGAACATATCATGCGCACCCGCTTTGGCGACCGTCACGATTGCGCTGGTTGCGGCAAGAGCGCGCATTACTATCGTGTTAGCACTCGTCGCGCCTATGTGTGTGAGTATTGCGGGCATCAACTCTACCCTACCGCTCGCACCCCATTTGACCGCACCCGCACCCCTTTGCGCGATTGGTTTTTTGTCATGTTTCTTTTCTGCGCATCGCGGCACGGCGTGGCGGCAAAGGAAGTCGAACGCCAGCTTGGCGTGACGTACAAGACGGCTTGGCGCATGTGTCACCAAATCCGCAAGTACATGGCATCGCTTGATAGTGATGATCCCCTTGGTGGCCCCGGCCATACCGTCGAGATTGACGAAACGCTTATCGGCGGTTCGGTATCTGGCATGGGCAGCGGGTACAAGGGCAACAAAACATGCGTCGTCGGTATGCTTGAGCGTGGCGGCGAATTGGTAACGCGCGTTGTTACGTCGCGAACCAAGGGCGCGATGCAAGCAGTCATTCTTGAGCAAATCATTCCCGGCACGACGCTCAATACCGATGAATTTGGCGGATATAAAGACATTGATCAATCGGGCTATCGCCACGTCACAGTCAGCCACAAAGCGGGTGAATATGCCAAGCCTTGCGGGGCTGGCGTCAACGCACTGGAAGGCTTCTGGGCGCAATTGAAGCGCGGGATTAACGGCACTTACATTCACGTCAGCGGGCACCATCTTTGGAAGTATCTTGGCGAGTTTGAATATCGCTACAACATGCGTCACGCCCCACATTTGATGCTTGATCGCCTGATGACTTCTTTCGCGCGCTAGGCGCGGGGCCGGAAAGCATGGCTGCTAACAGGGCATCAAAGCGAGTGGAGTGGGGGTCAATCATGGATTGTACCGTTTTTGATTTTGTTCACTTTGAAGCCGCTAAAGATCATAAATCCAACACCGACAAGACCTAGTACGCATCCAACCCAAAAAGCCACATCTCCATAAGCTTGCCATTTAGCAAGCGCAGTCGCTGGCGTGTCTTTCCCTGTCAACTCCACTGACTGGCTCACACTTAGCCAAAAACCAAAACAAGAACCCGCCAGCGCAAAGCAAAGAGATGATGCGCCCTGCACCAGACCAAGAGACAGTAACTCGTCTCCGGTAACTGTGTAGCCTTTTAGTTGCCTACTGCCACCTGTCACGACGAGAGTTCCCGGCTTTGGTTTAGCCACTCTTTGCTTTGGGCCGGA
>JAYUIX010000212.1:0-12977 GCA_043765635.1 Sphingomonadales bacterium | reverse complement strand
CGACGCCGCCAGCGGACGTCTCCGAACGACCCCGCAGGGGCGGGCCACTTTTGACCGACTGCAGCGTTGCTCGTCGATCACGATGCGAAAGCATCGCTCACTCCTCTCGCCTTGCATTCGGTCAAAATTGACTCCGTCATGATGCCTCAATCTAGCCCGGAAAGACTCTAGCGCGCGAACGCGGGCGGCGTCGGCACTTCGCGCAGCGCCTTGTAAACCAGCTTCATATCAGGGCCGCTTTCAACCGAAATTGATCCGCCGCGCGAAACCGACACCGTGGTGACGCCGTTGAGCGCACGCTCCATCGCATAATCATATTGCCGCAAACGCCCTGCCTCAATCGCGCGATCCCATGCGGTGGCAAAGCTTTCCGCACCCGAACGTTCCCGCAACCGGTAAACCGACACCCGCCCAATCCCGCACGCTTTGCACGCCGCCCCAACCGATCCCATCGCCGCAAGTGCCGTGATAAAGCGCCGCTGCATCTCAACCGACCACCCGCCCCCACGCTGGCGCGCCATCGGCACAGGCGTAAAATCAAAAACACTGCCTTCAAGGCTCGGGATCGGTGCGGGCGAATCGGTCATAGTGGCATTAGAACATAAAATGAACAATGTAGGAAAGCGTTTTATTCGAACAGCGGGTAACGCCTCTGTGTGGGTGGCGAAAATTTTTGTCCGAACTGGATTTTGTGCTAAAACAGTGACTTGTTTAACTATAGACCATTAGATAAATACGCGGCAATCTATTAACATCTCCGATGGTAACATTAACTAGCCGGAATTCATCAATGCCCGATGTTGAGAGCAGCATTTTCTTTGAGACAGTTGACGGTGGATCAACGTCTGCCGCTGCAGATAGTTTAAGTAACAAACCTGTCTCTACCTCAAGTTTAGGGACAGATTCAGGCAACGGACTCGACGGATCGGCCACGACGCATGTGGTGAACTTGCGCAATGTTCTCGACGGCATGAGCGAAGGATTTTCACTGATTGGCCCCGAATTTACGATCCTTTATTTGAACGCAGAAGCGCTACGCCTTGAAGCGCGAACGCGCGAGCAGATTGTCGGACAATCACACTGGACGCTTTATCCCGGCAGCGAGGAGGGGCCGCTTGGCCCGCTTTATAAAACTGCGATGCGTGACCGCGTCGCGGTCAATCTTGAACACCGACATATCTGGACTGATGGTCGCATATCGTGGCTCGATATGCGTGCATTCCCGACCGTCGACGGCAATCTTGCCGTGTTCTTCCGCGACGTTACCGAACGCCATGATGCCGACCAGAAATTGCGAGAGAGCGAGGCGCGTTTTCGCGGCGCGGTGGAGGCATTTGCCGATGTCTTGTGGACCAATGATGCCGAAGGGCGGATGTGCGGAGAACAGCCCGGGTGGGCCAGGCTGACCGGGCAGTCTTATGACGAATATCAGGGCCAGGGCTGGTCAAAGGCTCTCCACCCCCATGATGCCCAACCGACAATCGACGCATGGGAAGCGGCGGTGGCAGAGTGCCGTCCCTTCATATTCGAACACCGTGTCTGTCGTCACGACGGCGTTTGGCGGCGCTTTAGCGTAAGGGCTGTTCCGATCTTCAATGACGACGGAGCGATCCGCGAATGGGTCGGCGTCCATCACGACGTTACCGACATGCGCGAGAGTGAAATGCGGTTCCGGCAGCTTGCCGACAACATCACTGCGCTATTTTATGTACATGAGCTTGGCGAAAAGCGGGTCTCCTACGTCAACAAGCAATATGAGCTTCTCTGGCAGCAGCCGGAGAATGCGCTGTTTGCAGACATGCGATCCTTCATGCGCGACATCCATGCCGACGACCGTGCCAGTGTCGAGGCGGCATTGCAGCGGCAGTTCGACGGCGAGAGCACCGAAACACGCTACCGGCTTGTCCATCCCGATGGCACTCTCCGTTACATTCACGACCGCTCGTTCGTGACGATTAATCCGGACACTGGCGCGCCGCGCGTGGTCGGCATCGCCGAAGACGTAACGATCACGACCGAAGCACGGATGCAGCTTGCGCGAAATGCCGAGACTTTCGAGGCACTGGTGCGCGACAATCCTTTCGGGATTTATATTGTCGATAGCGCGTTTCGCCTGATCGAGGTTAGCCAAGGGGCGGAATCAACCTTTAAGGGCATCACTCCCCTCGCGGGCCGCGATTTCGCGGAAATCCTCCGAATCATATGGCAGGAGCCTTTTGCCACGGAAGCGATTGGCCATTTCCGCAATACGCTGGCAACTGGCGAAGCATATATCAGTGTCCAGACCATCGAAGCGCGCGCCAACGTCGATGACATTGAGGCCTACGACTGGCGTATCGACCGCATCGTGCTGCCAGACGGCAGCTTTGGCGTCGTTTGCTATTTCTACGACCTGTCCGAGCGTATGGCGCTGGAGGCAAGCCTGCAACAGGCGCTGACCGACAAGGATCTGCTGCTTCGCGAAATCGACCACCGGGTGCGCAACAGCCTGTCGATGGTTGCGGCCCTCCTGTCGATGCAGGGCGGGTCATCATCTTCCGACGAGGTGAAACAGGCGCTAAAGGTTGCGTCATCGCGTATGCAGGCAATCGCACGCGTTCATGAACGTCTGTATAAGGGCAAGCAGTTCGGTATCGTTGAGTTCGGTGCCTATTTGAAAGAGATTTGTCACGATTTACGCGAATCGCTTCAGCGCGAGGATGTCATGCTGGTTGTGAAATCGATCCCGATTGACTTGCCAGTCGACCGGGCGATCCAGCTCGGGCTGATTATAAACGAGCTTGTCACGAATGCTTTCAAGCATTGTGGTGATGGCGAAGCAACGATCAACGTAAAGTTTGCCAGCGACGGAGAAACCCTGACGCTCGCCGTATCCGACACAGGGATTGGGATGGCACAAGATTACGACGCGTCCGCCCGCAAAGGCCTTGGCATGCAAGTAATAAAGTTGCTTGCACACAAGCTGGGCGGATCGCTCATCCTCCCCAATGCCGGAGAAGCAGCAATATTTATTGTCAAGGTTCCTGTGGCTGACAATCAGGAGTTAAGTTAGGGAGGCAGATGGCAGCTTTTGAAATTAGAGCGCGGCTATTTTTAGCGTCTGAAACCTTATTGTTAGCAGCCATTCATCACCCTACCTCGACCTGCACTCTGCACGGACGCTTTCAATGAAGAAAGCCTCCCCGCGCGGGAACGTAACCGACAGCGCGTTATAAAAAGCGGTTGCAATCGGATCACCGTCAAGCCACCATCGTGATTGGGTTTGTCCACGGCCAAAACGACGGTCACGCGGCGTAATTGTTAAATCGACGGGGGATTTCATGTTGGGAGTGGACATGGTGGACGGCATTGGGCGATTCTCTGTTAATATCCTGCCAAATAGGGATAACTTACACTCATGTCAATAGTGCGAAAACGCTTGTCCCCCGAAGCGAGCAAATCGGCAGCACTTGAGGCTGCGCGTGATCTGTTGATTGAGGCTGGCCCGCAAGCCGTGACGTTGAAGGCGGTCTCGGGCCGGATTGGCAAAACGCACGCCAACTTGCTCCATCATTTCGGATCAGCGGCAGGCCTGCAAAAAGCACTCGCCAAATCGCTTGCCGAGGCGATTTGCGTTGATATTGCCGCTGCCGTGATCAAGTCGCGCAGTGGCGAAGGGAACCCGCGTGATGTAGTCGATCTTGCGTTCGATGCGTTTGATCGGCAGGGCGCGGGCGCACTCGCTGGCTGGATGATCCTTTCAGGCAATGAGGATGCACTCAATCCGATTGTCGAGACGATCCATAATCTGGTCGATGATCTCGCGATTGGCGGGCATGAGGATCGAATGCTTCATGATGATACGCTCACACTTGTCCTAATGGCGCTTGGTGATGCGCTGCTTGGCGCTCCGCTGGCCAAGGCGCTGGGCCTGCCGCGTGAGCGCGCGCGCGACATTGCGCTGCGCATAATGCTGGCATCGCTTGATCAGGCGGGCATCCCCCACGGATAAGAGACTCGCGTTTTTGGCCGTCATTGCCTAATGGCACGCCATGCATTTTCTTGATCAAGCCAAAGTTTTCATCAAATCGGGCGATGGTGGCCAAGGCGCCATTAGCTTTCGTCGTGAAAAATTCGTCGAATATGGCGGCCCTGACGGCGGCAACGGCGGCAAGGGTGGCGACATCATCTTTGAAGCCGTACCCGGCCTCAATACCCTTATCGATTTCCGTTATACCCAGCATTTCCGCGCCCCGCGCGGCAAGGGCGGTGCCGGGCGCAACCGCACTGGCGGTGGCGGCGATGATCTGATCGTCCGCGTTCCCGTGGGTACGCAAATCATTTCGGATGACAAAGAGCATGTTCTTGCCGATTTCACTGAAGCAGGTGTGCAGAAAATCTTCTTGCGCGGCGGCGACGGCGGACGCGGCAACATGAGTTACAAAACCTCAACCAACCGTGCGCCGCGCCAACACGGCACCGGCTGGCCGGGCGAGGAAATGTACGTCTGGCTGCGATTGAAGCTGCTCGCCGACGCGGGATTGCTCGGGCTGCCCAACGCGGGCAAATCGACGTTCATCAATGCGGTGAGCAACGCGAACGCAAAGGTTGGCGACTATCCCTTTACCACGCTGCGCCCACAACTGGGCGTGGTCAGCCATAGCAATCGCGAATTCGTCCTCGCTGACATCCCCGGCCTGATCGAAGGGGCGGCGGACGGCGCAGGCGTTGGTGACCGTTTCCTTGGCCATATCGAGCGTTGCCGCGTGCTGCTCCATTTGGTCGATGCGACTGGAGATGATCCCGTTGGCGCATGGCGGACGGTGCGGCGCGAGATTGAGGCTTATGGCGGCGGGCTGACTGACAAGGCCGAGGTGATCGGCCTCAACAAGATTGATGCGCTTGAACCCGCCGAGGTGAAAAAGCTCGCGGCAAAACTCAAACGCGCTTCAAAGGCAGAAGTTATGCCGCTGTCAGGCGCAGGAGGAGACGGGGTGGAAGCTGTGCTTGACCGATTGCTTGAGGCGATTGGCATACAAAGCGGCGCAGCAGCCGCTGCGCTGGAAGAAAAGCCGTGGTCACCAATTTAGCGATTATCCGTTCATCCCGAGCGCAGTCGAGGGACTCATTCGAGCGAAGTCGAGAATATCGCTGTTGGTGCCTCGGCTACGCTCGGCATAGTCCCTCGACTGCGCTCGGGATGAACGGAGTTAGATTTATATGACCCCCGCCACCCGCGTCATCGTTAAAGTTGGATCATCTCTCCTCGTTGATCCGTCAGGCGAAGTCCGCCGCGATTGGCTTGAAACGCTTGTTGCCGATGTCGCCGAGCGGCGTGCGCAGGGACAGGAGATTATCATCGTCTCATCAGGTGCGATCGCGCTTGGTGCACGGCGGCTCAACCTGCCAAAAGGCGGGCGCGCGAGCCTTGAAGACGCTCAGGCCGCCGCCGCGACGGGGCAAATCGCACTTTCGCAGTGCTGGGCCGAACTGCTTGGAAAACAGGGCATTACTGCGGCACAGATCCTTGTGACGCTTGATGATCTTGAAGATCGGCGGCGCTATTTGAACGCATCGGCCACACTTGATCGGCTGCTTAGCCTTGGCGTTGTTCCAGTCATCAATGAAAATGATTCGGTTGCCACGACCGAAATCCGCTTTGGCGATAATGATCGACTTGCGGCCCGCATTGCGCAGGCGGCGCGGGCGCAGTGCGTCATCCTGCTGTCCGATGTTGACGGATTATACACGTCAGACCCGTCTACCAATTCCACCGCGACACGGATTTCACGGGTCGAAGCGATAACGGCGAAGATCGTGGCGATGGCCAAAAGCTCAACCTCATCGGGGATGGGTTCGGGCGGAATGGCTTCAAAGATTGAGGCCGCACGGATCGCAAACGCTGCCGGGGCTGACCTCGTCATTGTTTCAGGGCTGACCCCGCATCCATTGGCGCGACTTGCCCGCGACGAATGCGGCACGCTGTTCGTAGCAGACAAGGCGAGCAGCGCGCGCAAAGCATGGCTTGCCGGGCGTTTAACAGTCAAAGGGCGGATCATCATCGACGCAGGCGCCGCGCGTGCGCTCGGCAAAGGCGCAAGCTTGCTTGCGGCTGGCGCAACGGCGGTTGAAGGCAAATTCAAACGCGGCGATGTTGTTGATGTGATGTCAGGAGACGTGGCCATCGCACGGGGTTTGAGCGAATATGACAGTGCCGACGCCGCACAGATCGCTGGCAAACGCAGCGACGTACTTGAGGCGATCCTTGGTTACGCACCGCGTGCCGCGCTCATCCACCGCGATCATTTGGTCATGCTATGAGCCAGGGGACGCTGGCAATCACCGGAGCAACCGGCTTTGTCGGGCAAACGCTGGTGCGACTGGCGCTTGATGGCGGTTGGCATGTGCGGGCGCTGACGCGATCACCCCAAGTTTCAAAAGATGGGCTAAGCTGGATCAACGGATCGCTTGAAGACCCCGCATCGCTTGCAGAGTTGGTACGCGGGAGTGACGCGGTCATCCATGTTGCGGGTGTCGTAAATGCGAGTAACCGGGCGGGTTTTGCCAAAGGCAATATTGAGGGCACGCGCGCTGTTGTTGACGCTGCCAATAACGAAGGCATACCCCGTTTCATCCATGTATCATCGCTGTCAGCGCGCGAACCCGCCCTATCCAACTATGGCTGGTCAAAGGCGGAGGCAGAAAGCCTGGTGGCGAACAGTATGCTTGATTGGACGATGGTGCGCCCGCCCGCCATTTACGGCCCCGGCGATAAGGATATGCTTGATCTGTTCAAAATGGCGCAGCGCGGGTTTGTGCTGCTGCCTCCCGCTGGTCGACTGTCGGTGATTGAGGTCAGCGATTTGGCACGGTTGCTCCTCGCGCTTGTTGATAACCCCGAAACGGTGGGCAAGGTTTACGACGCCGATGATAGTCGCGTCGGCGGTTGGAGTCATGTTGAATTTGGTCGTGCGATTGGTGAGGCAGTTGGTAAGCGGGTGACGACGCTTTCAATGCCGCGCGGGTTTGTCAGTTTTGGGGCGAAGCTTGACCGCCTATTTCGTGGTAATGGCGCAAAGCTCACCACAGACCGTGCTGCTTATTTTTGTCATCCCGATTGGGTTATTGATGAGAAGCGACGCGTACCCCCTCAGATCTGGGTGCCCGAAGTTGAAACTTGCGCTGGCCTGCGCGAAACAGCCAAAGCTTACCGCAAGGCTGGTTGGCTATAACACCCCAAATTCATCAAGCCCAAGCGCGATGAGCGTCAGGATCATCCCGGCAAGAAACACACGGTAGGCATAGCCCAAAAACTTATACTTCTTATTCTGAAGAACAAGGCCATTTTGATACACATCGCGCAGCATCATACGGTAGATATGATCATCATCATGAAGATTTTCCATTACTTGTTCTGTATATTCAGTCTCGGTCATCCGGCTGAAGAAACCGAAAAACAGGATATTGTTTCTGCCATTTTTGGTTGGTGTGACTGAAGGCATGATTGCAAAAACGGCAAGCAACGCGGAGAGGAAGGAGAAGGCAATCAGGATTATCAACGGCACTGATAAACCCTGTCGCGCGGCCTGACCAACACCAATGGTAAAGACCACAAAAGTCGCGCCCATCAAAATGCTCGCCTTTTGATCGGCCATTTGTGAGAGCGTAACGTTGATCTGCTGCGTGGTGCGCACCAAATGGATTGCATTGATTGAAAACGAACGGTTATCTTCGGGTTGATTGTCGGCCATCACTGTCCCCCCTGAATCGCTGTTACAATTGCATGACATTGTGTGAATTGCAAAGGGCCGTCTTGATCCTTGCCGCGTTTACGCCGCAATCGCTTGGCATGAGGGCCGCCGTTAACTATGGAAAATCGCATGACAAACCGAAGCGAAATATATGAAGCCGTTGCTGCGCAGATTGTGCCGTTCAACAAAAAGGGCACCGCCCTCACTGAAACCACGACATTTCAGGGCGATCTTGAATGGGATAGCCTGACCGTGATGGATTTCGTCGCCGCGATTGAGGACGAATTTGACATCATGATCACGATGAACATGCAGGCCGAGATTGAAAGCGTTGGCGAACTTGTTGACGCGGTGGCGAAACTTCTTGCCAAATGACTGACTTGTTTTCCAAATTTGATGGCATAATCGCCGAGCGTGAAGCACTCGCAGACACTGGCGTGCGTGATCCGTTCAGCATCGTGATGGATGAAATCAAATCGCCCACGGTCGCGGTGATCAAGGGCAAGGAAACCATCCTTGTCGGCACATATAATTATATGGGGATGACGTTTGATCCCGATGTGATCCAGGCGGGCAAAGACGCGCTTGATGCATTTGGTTCAGGCACCAACGGCAGCCGCGTGCTCAACGGCACCTACAAGGATCATAAAGACGTCGAAGACGCACTGCGCGAATTTTACGGCACGACCGGCGCGATGGTTTTCTCAACTGGATACCAGGCCAATCTTGGCTTTGTTTCGGCGATTGCAGGCAAGGGCGACTATATCGTGCTTGATGCCGACAGCCACGCCTCAATCTATGATGGCTGCGCGATGGGGAGTGCTGAAGTCGTCCGTTTTCGCCATAATTCAGTTGAAGATTTGGACAAGCGGCTCGGCCGCATTCCCTCCGACGCGCAGAAACTCGTGATCCTTGAAGGTGTTTATTCAATGGTTGGCGATGTTGCGCCGCTAGTTGAAATGGTTGCCGTTGCGAAGAAACACGGCGCGATGATCATGTCTGATGAAGCGCACAGCATGGGCTTTTTCGGCCCTAACGGACGCGGTGTTTATGAAGAACTCGGACTTGAAGGACAGGTTGATTTCATCGTCGGCACCTTCTCAAAAAGTGTCGGCACCGTTGGCGGGTTTGTCGTATCGAACCATCCCAAATTTGAGGTGCTGCGCTTCGTCTGCCGCCCTTATATTTTTACGGCTTCACTCCCGCCAAGTGTAGTCGCCACCGCTGCAACCTCTATCCGCAAGCTGATGCACGCGCATAACAAGCGTACGCATCTATGGGAAAATGCCAGCAAAATGCACAGTGGCCTGCGCGCAATGGGCTATACACTTGGCACCGACACCTGCCAGTCAGCAATCATCGCGGTGATGCTCCCTGATCAGCAGCAGGCCGTCGTAACATGGCAGGCGCTGCTCGAAATGGGCATATATGTAAATGTCGCGCGTCCGCCAGCTACGCCGAATGGCATGTTCCTGCTGCGCTGTTCGCTCTGTGCGGAACATAGCGCGGAACAGATTGATGCGATCCTTGCGGCTTTCAAGGCGGCGGGGCAGTTATCTGGGGCGATTTCCTAAAATTTTCCGTTTACCCTGAGCGAAGTCGAAGGGCCCTGCCGAGCGTAGCCGAGGCTTGGCAGCGAAATCCTCGGCTACGCTCGGATATATGCTTCGACTTCGCTCAGCAAATACGGGCTATTTTATGATGCGGTCAAATGCCGAAATAACCTAACGCACAGCGCCTTGACTGAGCAGTTTTGGCAACAAGGTTAGCGCACCAAGCAAGGGCCAGCGGCGCTGCCAAGGCTTAATCTCTATCTGCGTGCCCGCGTGACGGTTGATCTTCCACGCGAGATAATCAATGCCTCCCGCAAAGGTCAGGCTTGCTTTGGCAAGACGTGCGACACTGGCGCGCTTGCCACCGCGCTGGAGCTGTGACCATCTGCGCCCGGCAGTTGCCCGATCAGCAAAACCAGTTATCCCGCCGTCTAGCAGTGCTTGACCAAACAGCCGGTAACGCGCCTCATCGGAATCAACGATTGAGCCAGACCGATCCGTACGCTCTGCGCGCAGTTCGGCGCGGTACGTTTGCGCAAAGCCCGCGCGCCAAATCGCAACAGGATCGTTTCCATCGACCAGCGGCATTGCCAGTGAAAACAGCGTCGGGCCACTGTCAGCAACAGCCGACACTGCTGCCGCCCGCGCGGCATTGTCGGCCACCCAAACCAGTCGCGTAGGCTGAGCAAAGCGGGCCCAAACTGATACCGTAGTTGCTTCGCGCTTGGTCAATCCGGCAAAATCAGCCTCACTTAACACCGCGTATTTTGCGGCCAAGCCATTATGCGCAAACGGAAAAACATTGGGCGGGATCAGGCGGTTCGCGGTTGCCAGCCAGCGCTTGGGATAAGCCGCTGCGTAATTTGACACGATCAGGTAAAAATCGAGCATCAACCCATCAAGCTGCTTTTCGCGCAAGCATGATCCGTAAAACAGCACCGCGCGTGATGCCCCGCCGTGCTGAGCGGCAATTGCCTGCGCCATTTCTGTAACTTGCGGATCGACCGGCACGTCAAGTTCGGCGGCAACCAGAGTGTGATAATCGCTCACACGGCCAGACTGAGAAACGGCATTGGCAGCGTCGAGCGAAGTACGATTGGCCGCCCGGTTTGCGCCGTAAATTCTTCACCGTCGAGGATCACGCTTGATCGCTCGCTTTCAATCCGGATCAGATCGCCGCGTTCCAAATGAACGCCCGTCAGCATCTTTTCACCAAGCCGTCCGGCAAGGCTCGCGCGTACCGCACGCAGCAGCGCCATCGGCGAGCTATCAACTGCCATCAGCTTAAGCCCGCGCAAACCGCCATCAGACCAGCCGCCAAACAGCAGCTTTTCAAGCGTCGTTACAATCAGAAGCGCAAGTTGCAGATTAACCTGACCATCACGGATCAATGATATTCGCATTGGATGACGGCGCGGCAATGTTACCAGTCGTTTAAGGCCGGGAATAAGTGAGAAAAGTATCGCAAACGCTGCAAGAATATGGCTGATCGCATTTGGCAAACCAAGCGGGTAAATTTTGTGGCGGCAGTAAAGGATCGTATCAGCAAGCCCCGCACCGCCCAGAAACATGCCGATTACTGGCCTGACCGCACCCTCGCCTTCGCTAAGCGCGATCAAGCCGCGCTCAACGACATGGCCTGTTAAATCACCTGATGCCAATTCAACTATTCGTTCCAATGCTACCAACGCGTCTCCATCAGCACCAAGATCAAGCGCGATAAGATTGGTCTTGCCATTGGGCAGAACCGCAACCGGCGGCGGTATATCACCGAAATAATGCCCGAGATACAGTTCGGTCAATGTGGTTTGCACCGTGCCGTCACCACCATTGATTACAAGAACGCGCGGATTGGCGGCGGCAATTGCGCACAAGGCATCGCCAATCTGGTCAATCCGATCAACCTCACAGTGCATGATATCGTCGCGCGCATCACAAAACGCCTTGATCTTTGGAAGAATCTCGCGATTTCCCGTTGATTTGGGATTTGAAAGAAGCGCAACCGAAATCATATTACTGCGTCACAGCCTTGAATGATCCGCCTTGCAAATATTTCATCTGAATATTGATCGGAACAACACCGTTTCCAACACGTACCGCAACGGTTTCCGCAGAAGGGCGCTTGCCAAATAATATGGCGAACAACGATATTTTGGGATTGCCCGAAGCGCCAGCTCCATCGGCCCTGTCGGTATCGCCATTGCGATTGACATCGTGACGGATATCTACAGCGTAAACGCCGGGGCCAGGTACTGCCATGCAAACCTCAACCGGCCCATTCGAAGGGGGCGCAACGACAACACGCTTTAACGTTTTCTTCTTGTCAAAATAGGTTGATGGATCACCACCAAATGTACGTACACGAACAGGGCCAAGCCGATCCTTTAATCCATCTACACGTACCAATATTGCCGAACCTGCGCCTGAAGCGCATACGCTGGCATCCGGCCCGATGACGCCAGCATTCGCTGGAAACACGAACAGCCCACCGATTGCGAGCAGTGAGAAAACTGAAACTTTCAACATGACCAATGCATTCCCCGCAGCTATACAAAGCTTTAGTGCTAACGGAATCGTCCGTGCACTTTGCTATATTACCTTGCTTTGCGGCGAAATGATGGTCAAATCCTGTTTGAAACCTGAACATGCTCTCATCGACTGACCGCTACATCGCGCGCTTGATCGCTGTGCCCTTGTTTTCCACGCTGGTGATATCGGCGATGCTGCTCGTGCTTGAAAAAATGCTGCGGCTGTTTGATTTCGTCGCTTCAGAAGGCGGCCCGGTCAGCGTCGTCTGGCGAATGTTGGTCAATCTGATCCCCGAATATCTCTCGCTTGGCATTCCGATAGGGCTGATGCTTGGCATATTGTTTGCGTTCCGGCGGCTGGCGCTCTTATCTGAACTTGACGCATTTCGCGCGATTGGCCTTGGTTATGGCCGATTGCTGCGCGCCCCTTATATTTATGCGATTACGCTGGCCCTGATTAACCTTGCGATTGTTGGTTTTATTCAGCCTTACGCGCGCTATGCTTATGAAGGACTGCGGTTTGAGCTGCGCTCGGGCGCGCTTGGCGCTTCAATCAAGGTCGGCGAATTCACGAGCCTAGGCAAGCGCATAACGATGCGGATTGAACAAAGCGAAAATGATGGGCGCGACCTTTCGGGAATTTTCGTAATGGTGCGTACCAAAGATGAAAAATCACTGGCAGTTACTGCAGAAAGCGGCACATTTATGGCCACCGACGATGCTGACACTATCATCCTTCGTCTTAAAAACGGCGTCCTTGTTCATAACGCGCCTAATTATAAGACCCCGCGTATCCTTAGTTTTACAGCGCATGACTTGCCAATTGATTTGCCAAAAATTGAAGCGTTTCGAGGGCGCGGCGGCAAAGACCGTGAACGCACCATCCCCGAACTTGTCAAGATCGGCGAGAACATCGCAAATCCGCTGATGCTGCGCAATGAAAGCCGCGCCAATTTCCATTTCCGGCTGGTTGAGGTTGCGATGATGCTGTTGCTGCCCTTGCTTGCGGTGGCGCTCGCGGTACCGCCCAAACGCTCGGCCTCGGCACTTGGCGTATTCTTGTCGATTGTGATGGTGGTGACTTATCATAAGATCAACGAATATGCCGAAAGTATGGGTGCACTTGGCCGGATTGATCCTTTCTTTGCGTTATGGATTCCGTTCCT
>JAYUIX010000211.1:0-1428 GCA_043765635.1 Sphingomonadales bacterium | reverse complement strand
CGCACTGCGCCGCCCTCAACCGATTCGAGCAGATAATCGCCGCGATCTCGCTCATGCAGCTTGAGGAAGGCCGACACCGGGGTTTCGGTATCGGCAATTTCACTACGCCAGATCAGCGCTGGCTTGCCTGCGCACAGCCGGTTAAGCGCAAGACTGTCATCATCCTTATTCATGGCAGACGCACATTACTGTGATGACACGCCGGTCAAATCACGTTTGAGTTTTGCAATCGCCGATGGATTGCGTTTCGCCCCGACGAGGGTTTTCACAGCGTTTGAAAATTGACTGGTATATTCCTCACCAACGATGCGAATCATCTGCTGCTGCGTGCTTTGGACAAGGCCGGGTTCGCTGGTTGCCGGCGCTGCGATCACCTTGTCGAGCGTGACGATTGACCAACCATTCTTGTCTGGCGCTTCGATGATCCGCGCTTGATTTCTGGCCATCTTAAAAAGCGTATCAAGTGCGGGCGGCACATTGCGCTGGAGCTCAAGCATATCGATACGGCGCGCGGAGATTGGTCGTGCAGGGGGCAGGGTAACCCCTGAAGCGCGCAATGCCTCAGCCATTGGCGTGCCTTTGCTTACTTTTGCGACAATCGCGGCTGCAATTGCGCGCGCGGCTTTGCTGCTGCGCTCATTTTCGATGTCGGCTTTGATCTGGTCGCTGACCTCGGCAATTGGGCGCGGTGCCGCTGGGTTAATTCGGTCAAGGTCGTACAGGGTGTAACTTAGCCCGGCTGATAGTGCGATGACGGTCGCGTCATCCTCAGCTTCGGCCTGAAACGCATCGCGCAGGATCGGCGCGAGTTCAGGCGGGAGCTTATAGGCCGGTTCTTTGGGAGCAGCACCGGTTTGCGTGATCATCGGGGTTACTTCGGCGGTTAGCCCTTCGGATTTAATCACATCATCAAAGGTTGCACCATCGGCAATGGCGTCTTCAATCTTAGTGATAAAATCGGCGAGCAGCCCATCGGTTTTTGATTTGGTCAGTTCAGGGATCAGCGTGCCGCGCACATCGGCGAGCGTTTTGCCGCTTGTCCGCACAATCTTGTCAACGCGCACCACATGCCAGCCAAGCCCCGATTTACCGGGTGCTGAAACAGAGCTTTGCGCGGCGGCAAAGGCAGCATCGGCAATCGCGGCGCTGGTTAATCCAGTGTAAGCCGCCTTATCCTGTTCGGCGAGCGTTGTGGCTTCGCTGCCTGCTGCTTTGGCGGCGGCTTCGATTGACGTGCCAGCTTTCACCTGCGCCGCGATGGCATTGGCTTTGGCCTGATCGGCAACGATCACCTGCGTCAGGACGCGCGTTTCTTTGCCAGCATATAATGCTGACTTCGCCTTGTAAGCGGCGGCAATTTCGGCCTCAGTTGGTGTGGCCCGACTGGCGAAGCGTGCGCGATCAAACGTGGCATAGCGAATGCTCCGC
>JAYUIX010000210.1:0-1431 GCA_043765635.1 Sphingomonadales bacterium | reverse complement strand
AGTGCTTTGGCCATTTCACCAAGGATATGCGCACGGCCTTCCTTGGCTTGGCTTAGCGCAGCCTTCATGATTTCATCAGTGATGCCAGCAATTTTGATGTCCATCTGCATCGTGGTGATGCCTTCGGATGTGCCCGCAACCTTGAAATCCATGTCACCGAGATGATCTTCATCACCGAGGATATCGGACAGAACTGCGAAATTCTTACCTTCAAGGATCAAGCCCATCGCGATACCCGACACGGGCCGCGTGATTGGAACGCCTGCGTCCATCATGGCAAGGCTGCCACCGCAAACCGACGCCATCGATGATGAGCCGTTGCTCTCAGTAATGTCGCTGGTCAGGCGGATCGTGTAAGGGAAATCCTCCTTCTTGGGGAGAACGCCGTGGAGCGCGCGCCATGCGAGCTTACCGTGGCCAACTTCGCGGCGCCCCGGAGCGCCAAAGCGACCAACTTCACCAACCGAGTAAGGCGGGAAGTTATAATGCAGCATAAAATGCTCATACTTCAAGCCCGTTAGACCATCGATCATCTGCTCTGACTCTTTGGTGCCAAGTGTGCAGGTGGCGATGGTCTGGGTTTCGCCGCGTGTGAACAGGGCGGAGCCGTGCGCGCGGGGCAGGAAGTGCGTTTCGGCCACAATCGGGCGGATTTGTGTGGTCGTGCGACCGTCAATGCGTGTGCCGTCCTTGAGGATGGCACCGCGAACGATTTCGGCTTCAAGCTTTTTCATGAGCTTGTTGGCCGCCATCTGATCCTGCGGGCTTTCGCCTGCGAACGCGTCCTTGGCCTTGCTGCGGGCTTCGTTCAAAGCGTTTGAACGATCCGACTTGTCGGTGATCTTGTAGGCAGCGGCAATATCCTTGCCGATCAGCTTCTTGAGCTTGTCCTTGGCGGCTGAAAGATCAGCTTGCTCGGCCATCGCCCAAGGTTCCTTGGCGGCTTGTTCAGCAAGTTTGATGATCGCCTTGATGACTTCGCGGCAGGCCTTGTGTGCGAACTGAACCGCGCCGAGCATGATTTCTTCCGAAAGCTCTTTGGCTTCCGATTCGACCATCATCACCGCGTCATAAGTCGCCGCAACAACCAGATCGAGTTCACCCTCGGCAACCTGTTCATCGGTTGGGTTGAGGATATATTCGCCGTTCAAATAACCAACGCGTGCGCAGCCGATTGGCCCCATGAAAGGCACGCCCGAAAGCGTCATCGCAGCAGACGCTGCAACCATTGCCAGCACATCAGGCTCATTTTCGCCGTCATAGCTAAGCACCTGCGCAATGCAGTTAATTTCGTTGTAAAAGCCTTCGGGGAAGAGTGGACGTAGTGGACGATCAATCAGACGCGAAACCAGCGTTTCCTTTTCGGTTGCACCGCGCTCACGCTTAAAAAAGCCGCCGGGGATGCGCCCGGATGAGAAATATTTCTCTTGA
>JAYUIX010000209.1:0-54451 GCA_043765635.1 Sphingomonadales bacterium | reverse complement strand
CGCGTTACGCGGCTGCCGTCGTCATCGAACACGGCCTTGGTGGCGCGCGCGCAGCCGCACCCGTTGCGCGCGATGTCCTCACCTATCTTTATGATCAGCAAAAAGCGATGGCGACGCTTGAGGCGCTTGAAAGCGGTTGGGGCGGCACGATCAAGCAGCGGATGGATCGCAAGTCGTTGGTATGGGCGCAGGCCAATGGTTTAGTGCCACCGCCACCTATTGCCGCCGTTGAGGATGTGCCTTCTAACGCAACAAAGACTGACACGCCCGCACCCGTGCCGATTGACGCCGCCAAGGCGCAACCTATGCCTGATTCAGCAGCAACCGTCACTGCGCCAGCGCCGACCGTCAACGCAATCGGAGAAACTGAGTGAGCAGCAACTCTTTAATCCCGGAAGCAATTGCCCATCTGCCGTGGCGGTTCCTCTTGATCCTCACCTTGATCGGTTCGTTTGGCGCGATTATACTTTATTCAGCAGCTGGCGGCAGCACCAGTCCGTGGGCGGGATCGCACATACTCCGCTTTACTGTTTTTCTCGGTATGGCGATTTTCCTCTCGCGCTTCTCAGAACGATTTTGGAAAGATGTTGCGTTCCCCGTTTACGGGGTGATTCTTATCCTGCTAATCGGGGTTGAGCTGATTGGCGGGATCAGCGGCGGCAGCCAGCGCTGGCTTGATCTTGGATTTATCCGCCTGCAACCCTCAGAACTGATGAAATGCGCGATCATCCTTGCGCTTGCCCACTTTTATGATTTGCTGCCCGCTGGCGAAATCAGACGCTGGAATGCCATCTGGCCCGCCGCAATGATGATTGGGATTCCCGCATTGCTCGTCATTATTCAGCCTGATCTCGGCACAGGCATCATGATCGCTTCCGGGGGCATGACAATCATGTTTCTCGCAGGGCTTCCGCTACGGCTATTCCTCATCGGCGCAGGCACAGTCGCAGCGGCGTTGCCTATCGTGTATTCGCAGCTACATGACTATCAGCAGAAGCGCGTGCTGATTTTCCTTGATCCCGAAAGCGACCCGCTCGGCGCTGGCTATCACATAACTCAATCGAAGATTGCAATCGGATCGGGAGGCATTTTTGGCAAAGGCTTTCTCAATGGCACGCAAAGCCATCTCGACTACCTCCCTGAAGGCCATACTGATTTCATCTTCGCAACGATGGCGGAGGAATGGGGCTTGCTCGGCGGGTTGATCATTATTGCGGCCTTTGTTCTGCTCGCGCGGTGGGGGATGAATGTTTCTGAGCGTGCGACAACCCGCTTTGGCCGCTTGACGGCGGCGGGGCTGACGATGACGATCTTTTTCTATGTAACGATCAATCTTTTGATGGTGATGGGGCTTGCGCCGGTTGTTGGCATCCCCCTCCCCCTCGTATCGCACGGCGGAACCGCGATGATGACGGTCATGATTTGCGCCGGCATCCTGATGTCGATTGATCGCAGCAGCAAAATAGCACATGGTTTGCAATAAAACGCCTGCCTGCCAAGCTAATAATTTGCCACACGCAAAAACCCATGCTAGCCGATTTCATGTCGAATCATGATACTTGATAAACAGTATCACTGATCGATAATGGACGCATAGCTCAGTTGGTAGAGCAGCTGACTCTTAATCAGCGGGTCCTTGGTTCGAGCCCAAGTGTGTCCACCATATTCAAGTGACTTAATTATAAAAGCAACTGCACTATCAAACGCTTAAGTCGTATGTCCGTAAGCCTGCATAAGCAATACTTTCATACACCCGGTTGCCGCCCGCGTCATAGCGGTAGAGTGCGTCGATGTTTGACGTGCTGTATGGATTGCCCCAGAATTGCTGTATTGTCGCTTAAAGCTTGCAACTGCCCCGCGCTGTCATAGCTGTACGCCAAAGACTGCCCCGCACTCGACGTCTGCGACACCAAGCGACCCGCCTGATCATAGCTGTAGTTGGTGATGATGCTGCCCTGATCGGTGCGGCGCAGCGCGGAAAATTACAAAGATTACACTAATGCCGGGGTTTTCTCCTTTTTTGTGGTTGCGCATGGAGGAATATAATTTGGAAAGTCACACTATGGTCTCACCTAAAACGCTTTGCAAAGTGGTGTGTGGCCTACCCGCCGACACTGTAAAATAACTTTACATAGTTGACATAGTTGACACCTATTCGATGTTTTTTACGTAACACTTCAAGAAAAAAACGATTACCGCGCTACATCTTACCGTCCGCCATATCTCCGGCGAGCAGCAAAGTCTGGCACGAACGATAGTATGTAGGAAAGAGGAAAGTGATGGAGAGCGAAACAGTCCGCCCCCGTGCGGCAGCGCGGGTGACCAACGGATGCGCAAAGCCTACCCTCGCGGGGTTTTCCATTTTATGCAATGATTTTGAGCGGGGGATAATATTGGGGGTTAAGTAAAGTGTTAACATAATTCCGTAATTCTGAAGCCCGCGAGGCGATGACCGACCACTACTTGGGCTGCTGTATGCAATCTGCGGCTTTCATGGCAGAAACCGCTGAACAATCTATAGTAGAGCCGCAGACTTTGGCCTACCAGATCGAATAGAGTGCTAGAAAAACGGTCATTTTCTGCACCACTCATCGGCAAAGACGCCTCAAGTTTTTCTACACGAACCCTACACAGGCAAAGATGGCGGAATTTAATCTGTTTTTATCAATAAATTACACAAATCCAAAGATTTGGAGCGGGCGAAGGGAATCGAACCCTCGTCACTTGCTTGGGAAGCAAAAGCTCTGCCATTGAGCTACGCCCGCGATCAGCTTTCCTTAATCAACGCTTGCGCACTTGTCGAGCCACCCGCATGGTGAGCGGCAAAACAGGAAACCTTATGAATATTCTCGAAATGATTTATTCGGCGTGCAGCACATTGGCCATGATCGGTTGGCTGGCGCTGGTGTTGGCGCCCCTCAACAGGAGTTACGCGATCCCGTTTGCGCGCGGGGTCGCGCTGATCCTTGCCGTTGCTTATCTCACGCAACTCTTTACAATTACGCAGGATACGGGCGGCAATTTCTTTACGCTGGCGGGGGTTAGCGCACTCTTCACTGTGCCGGGCAATGTGATGCTCGGCTGGACGCATTATCTCGCGTTTGATCTGTTCATCGGCAGTTGGGAGATTGAGGATGCGGCCCAGCGCGGCATTCCTCATTGGCTGGTAATCCCCTGCCTTGGACTGACCTTCATGTTCGGGCCGATTGGTTTGCTCGGCTACTTCATCATCCGCACGCTGTGGCAGCAGAAGGCTGTACCCGCCCTGTGAGCTGGCAAAAGGAGGTTGACGAGATTGCGCGGCGCGGTGCGCTTGCCGAGCAGATGGGCGGCGCGGAGAAGCTCAAGAAGCAAAGGGCCGATGGCAAGCTTAACGCGCGGCAACGGGTCGTTGCGCTGGTTGATAAAGGCAGTTTTCGCGAGATTGGCAAACTCGGCGGTGCAGCGACTTATGACGACAAGGGCGAACTCACCGCGTTTCTCCCCTCAAACATGATCTTTGGCCGGGCCAGGATTGAGGGCCGCCCGGTCGTCATTGAGAGCGATGATTTCACCGTGCGCGGCGGGGCGGCGGATGCCGCGATCCACGGCAAGCTGGTGCAGGCCGAGAAAATGGCAGGCGAATACCGGATGCCGCTCGTCCGGATGATTGAGGGCACTGGCGGCGGCGGATCAGTCAAAACGCTTGAGACGATGGGGCACACCTATGTGCCCGAGGTGCCGGGATTTGAACTGATGGTTGATAATCTTTCGGTTATTCCCATCGTCGCGCTTGGGCTTGGGCCGGTGGCAGGGCTCGGCGCGGGGCGGCTTGTGATGAGCCATTACAGCATCCTTGTGAAGGGGATGAGCCAGCTTTTCGTCGCTGGCCCGCCCGTCGTTGCGGCGGTGGGTGAAAAACGGACGAAAGAAGAGCTTGGCGGATCGCATATCCACGCCAAAAACGGCGCGATAGATGATGAGGCCGAGAGCGAGGCCGACGCCTTTGCGCGTGCGCGTGCGTTCCTGTCTTACCTGCCGTCTTCTGTTCACGAACTGCCCGTGCGGACGCCGACCAAGGACAAGCCTGAAAGGCGCGACCCAAGCCTGATTGAAGCCGTCCCGCGCGATCTCCGCAATCTGTATAAAGTGCGGCCAATCATACAGGCGATTGTCGATGTCGGCAGCTTCTTCGAAATCGGGCGGCAGCATGGCCCTTCTATTGTAACGGGCTTTGCCCGGCTTGATGGCTATCCCGTCGCCGTAATGGCGAGCGATCCGATGGTGCTCGGCGGGCTGTGGACAGCAGCGACCGCGCGCAAGGTCGAACGTTTTGTTGACCTTGCCGACACATTCCACCTGCCCATCGTCCACATGGTCGATAACCCCGGCTTCATGATCGGGCGCAAGGCCGAGGAAGACGGCACCATCCGTTATGGCAGCCGCGCGATGATGGCGGTCTATCAAAGCAAGGTGCCCATCGCGGTCGTCGTGATGCGTAAAGCTTACGGCATGGGCGGCAGCGCGCCCGCCAACCTCAGCCGCACCAAATGGCGCTTTGCCTGGCCAAGCGGCGATTGGGGCAGCCTGCCGATCTCAGGCGGGTTGGAGGCAGCATATCGCGGTGAGCTAGAGGCGTCGGACAATCCCAAGGCGCTTTTGAAGGACATCACCGAACGCCTGAACCGCGTGCGATCCCCGTTTCGCACGGCGGAAAAGTTCGGGATTGAGGATATTATCGATCCCCGCGACACACGGCCAATGCTGTGCGAATTTATCGAGGCGGCGTACCGCGTGCTTGAGCCGGGGGTAAGAGGGCGCGGGTGGCGGTGTTAAGCGCGGGACATCCATTGGGTGCAACTAAATGAGTGAGGCAACATAATGAATATCAGGCTAGTAATTGCGTCGCCATTGGCTGCGTTCTCCGACGCAGCGCTCCTTGCACTGCGCCTGATCACAGGTTCGTTTTTGATCTACGGCGTCTGGGATAATCTGACGGATACTCAGCGGATGAAAGAATTTGTCGCGTTTCTCACGCAATTCGGCTTTTACAACCCTGCTGTACTTGCACCGATTTCATGCTGGGCACAATTCTTGTGCGGAGTGGCGTTCGTCATTGGGGGTTTGACGCGAATTGCCGGGCTGATGTGCGCATTCAACTTCATCGTTGCCATATGGATGGTACATTGGCCCGAAGACTATCGTACTTGGTGGCCAGCACTTGTCCTGATCGTGATTGGCTTTTTTCTGGGCACTCACGGTGGGGGGCGGTTTGGACTAGATGCGATCTTTGAGCGGCAACACAAAGCATCCGCCCCCGCTCAATAGACCAAAAAACGGCCCCGGAATTTTCTCTCCAAGGCTGCACTATAATCCAATAAGTACAGCTACCCGCGCTCTTATTTGCGCCAATTCTCTGGTGGACACTTTGCCTTTTGGTGTCGCCTTACGGGCGCGCCAATCGATACTCTTGACGTGATCGGACAATGCTACGGACGGCTTGTTTCCATCGATAGGCACTTCAAAGCGCAGTCCTTTGATGCGGCTTGTCATCGGCACACATACCAGCAAGCCGACTTTGTGGTTATACTCACGGGGTGAAAGAACTACGGCGGGGCGATGGCCGCCTTGCTCGTGTCCGGCTTGTGGATCGAAGTTGACCCAGATAATATCGCCGCAATCAGGGGCATCTGCTGATACATCCACCACGTTTACCAAAACTCCTTGCCAACCGGCGGCCCCCAATCGGTTTCGCCGTGGAGCATGTCGGGTGTGACGTCTTTGAGAAGCTCTTCAAGCGTGTAACGAATGCGCTCTTCACGCTCGATCAGTATCTTTCCGTTTTCCTCGCGGATGCTTACGGCATCATCGACACAGAGATTGGCTGCTGCAAGCACATCAGCCGGAATCCGCACTGCTGAGCTGTTACCCCATTTTTTGATCTGAATCGTCATCGCCAATCTCCAATGTATATACATTGTATAATCGGTACCCTGCGCCGACACAACAAAAAACGGCCCCGGAAGTTTCCCCCCGAGGCCATTTTTATAACCAAAACTCCAAACCCCAAAACTAGCGCTTTGAGAATTGGAAGCTCTTGCGGGCTTTGGCCTTGCCGTATTTCTTGCGCTCTACGGTGCGGCTGTCGCGGGTGAGGAAGCCAGCGGCTTTGACTGGCGCGCGGAGCGCTGGTTCGTATTTCGTGAGTGCCTGGCTGATGCCGTGCTTGACGGCACCTGCCTGGCCCGAAAGACCGCCGCCCTTAACAGTGCAGATCACGTCGAACTGATCCTTGCGGTCAGTCACTTCAAACGGCTGGTTGATCACCAGACGCAGCGTTGGCCGTGCGAAGTAGCTCGTTTGATCGCGGCCATTGACGATGACGCGGCCAGTGCCGGGCATGATCCAAACGCGGGCAACCGCATCCTTGCGGCGGCCAGTGGCGTAGGAACGGCCCTGCGCATCAACAATGCGTTCACGCAGCGGCATCGTTGGAAGGACAGCAACCGGTGCAACAGGCGCATCGATTTCAATGGTGGAGGCCGGGGCAGCAGGAGCCGCAACGGGTGCTGCGCCAGTCAGGCCAGCAAGATCGGAGAGTGATTGACGATTATCGGACATTATGCACCCACCTTATTCTTGCGGTTCATTGCGCCGATATCGAGCGGCTCAGGGTTTTGGGCAACGTGTGGATGCTCAGTGCCCGCGAAGATACGAAGCGAGCGCATCTGATCACGGCCAAGTGGGCCGCGCGGGATCATCCGCTCAACGGCCTTTTCAATCACACGCTCGGGAAAGCGGCCCTCAAGGACTTTGCCAGCGGTGATGCTCTTGATCCCGCCGGGGTGGCCAGTGTGACGATAGTAGATTTTCTGCGCAAGCTTACGGCCCGTAAAGCGCACCTTATCCGCGTTGATGATGATGACATTGTCACCGCAATCAACATGGGGGGTGTAGCTTGGCTTATGCTTGCCGCGCAAGATATTGGCGACGATTGAGGCCATACGGCCAACGACTAGACCTTCGGCATCAACGATATGCCATTTTTTTTCCACGTCCATCGGGCGAACCGACTTTGTGGTCTTCATCAGAGCCTTCATGGCACCAGACCTCATAAAAAATAGAAACGCGCCAGCGGGACGCCAGCGCGATTGAACGGCCTAATGCGCGAACAGGGACAATCCGTCAAGGAAAAGCAGGCGTTTCTTGACGGGTATCATGTTACCGGAGTAATTTTAAGAAGATCTTTTTCCAAAAAGGCAGGCATTTTTTCAAGGATATGATCAAATTGTCGTCCAAGCACCAGTCGCCTTACCCGTCGATCCTCATCATCGCTTTTAACATCAAGCAGCGCCGCATCTTTCAGCCTTTCAATCATAATGTAAAAAGCACGGTAAGAAAGTGGCGAGTCAAGCATTGCCTGTTTTATCGAAACCGAACGTTTGACCATAATGAACAATAACAATCTTGCTGCGGGGCGTAACGCGGCGGTATGAAGCGCTTCGTTAAAAAAATTATCAATCTTCAATATCTGCAATGCAGTTTCGGAAAAATCCTGCTTAGCCTTTTGGGCAACAATCATACGCGGTATTTTCCGGATTCTGGTTCGCGACCCTATTTTCTTTTTCAATAGCATTCCCCTGACAGGTGCCGATAAACAACAGCACCTGCCAAGATATCCCTTTATTAGAAGAAAATTCCAAGTATAATTAGATATATTCATTACATATAAAAAATATATGACTATTTTCTTGTAATATTATTTCTTAAATTGCAAAAAGGTGGGGTTCTATATTGTGCTGGAATTGCTCCACAAATCAGCATCAATATTGAAACGAAAGAAATGGTTGAAACCCGTTTCACGCATAAAACATAGCCCATTTACTTGAGACAGCGAGCGCACGGGGGGTGAACTCGCTGTCTTCATTTTGCCAAAGTAAAGCCACGCAAATTGTAATGCTCTTTCATCCGAAATGGATGAATTAAATGGTGAAATTTGCCCCTGTCATCGCTTCGCTCGCCGCCCAGAGCGTGGCTGCGTCATCGCGGTTGGTAATATGAAGCCGCACGCCGGAGTAGCGATCCATCCCGTCCTCCCAAAGCGGGGCGATGTTGCAATCCTCGCAGTACACCCCGCCCTGCCCTTCAAGCAGCGGCGATACAGCGCACCATATGCTGGTTGCTGCACCTGCTTCGACTGATTTGAAAATATCGATCAGCGTACCATCAGGCTTGTACCAGCCCATTGCAACTTGCTCTTCCATTGTCAGATGACGCTGAAGTGGGGTTTTTATCCCACCGGGGTGGACTGAAAAGGCACGAATGCCGTGCGGCGCAGCTAACGCGTCAAGATGCAGCGCAAACAGCGCATTGGCAGACTTTGCCTGGCCGTAAGCTGTCCACTTGTCATAATTGCGGTGCTCGAAGTGCGGATCGGCCAGATCAACCCCGCCGCGCGCGTGGCCAATAGAGGATAGCGAGACCACCCGCGCGCCTGCGCCCGACGCACGGATAAGGGGCCATATCCGCGCGGTCATTTGAAAATGGCCAAGGTGGTTGGTGGCGAACTGACTTTCATAGCCGCGCGCATCTCGCGCCAACGGGCACGCCATGATCGCAGCGTTATTGATCAGAATATCAAGCTTGGCCGTGTGCCTGGCAAGATCAACGGCGAACGCATCAATTGAGACGGGATCACAGAGATCAAGCATCAGGATCGTCACATCACCCGCAACGCCTTCCAAATCCTTTGCCGCAACCTCGGGCCGCCGTGCCGCGACAAAGACCTTCGCGCCGGCCCCTGCCAGCGCGCGGACGGTTTCAAGCCCAAGCCCTGAATAGCCCCCCGTTACCAGCGCAACCTTGCCCGACAGGTCAATCCCCGCAATTACCTCCGCTGCGGTTGATCGCATTCCAAAAGGCGAATTTATCGGGGCTTGTACGGTTGTCATGGGGCTTCCTAACTGGGTTTGTGTCGTCCAATCACATGCATCCCCCAGGCGGTGCTGGCAACCACCAACGCGCCAACCGCCTGATGCAGCACGGCAAGACTGATGTTTACCCCTGTCATCACCGTCGCAATGCCAAGGATGATCTGGGTGCCAAACGAGCTGTGGATCGCCACGCCCGCGCGCCGTACCCCCGCGAGCTTCACCCGCCGTGCCAGCACGACAAGCGCAATAACCGCCACCCACGCCCACCAGCGGTGGATGAAGTGGATCAGGATCGGATCATTGGTCAGCGTGGCAAACCAGCCGCCTGCATCAACAATTCCGCCCGGCACCACCTGCCCGTTCATCAGCGGCCATGTATTTGAAACCTGCCCCGCATTCAGCCCGGCGGTATAAGCGCCAAACAGCAGTTGAATGAACAACACCCCCGCCACACCCGCACCAAGCCGAGTCATCCGCGCGGGCCGCGCCGTTGGGTTTTTCGCCAGCGCCTTGAGATCAAGCGCCGTCCACACCAGCCCGCCAAGAATGAACAGCGCGGTGAGCAGATGCACCGCCAACCGGTAATGGCTCACGTCCGTCCGCTCGGAGAGGCCCGAAACGACCATCCACCAGCCAATTGCCCCTTGCAATCCACCAAGCGCAAGCAGCGCGACAAGACGCCAGCCGTAACCCCTTGGGATTGCCCGCCGCAGCGCAAACCATAGCAGCGGCAGCGCAAATGCCAGTCCAATCACCCGCCCAAGCAAGCGGTGCGCCCATTCCCAAAAGAAAATGAATTTGAACGCGGCAAGGCTCATGCCCGCATTGATTTCAAGATATTCTGGCGTAGTTTGATACTTGGCAAACTCGGCCAGCCAGTCCGCCTCACTTAGCGGTGGCAACGCGCCTGATACTGGCTTCCACTCGGTAATCGACAGCCCTGACTCGGTCAGCCGCGTGATCCCGCCGACGACAACCATCGAAAAAACAAGGATTGCAACGGTAATAAGCCAGTTGGCAATGGCATTGGGTCGGAGGCTGTTTTGCATGGCCGCGCACTACGCCTCACATAGTGTGAGAGCAATTGGGGAAAAGCGCTGTGGGGGGAAACTTTGGCCATTGGCGCGTGCTGATAGTGCCCCTTGCCGCGTCCCCGCTCCCGCGCTACGGCATCCCTTTAATGACATCGCCGTTTTTCCCCCATCGCCACTTGCTCGGCATATCTGGTTTGCAGCCGCATGAGATCAGCTATTTGCTTGATGAGGCCGAGCAGTGGGTGACGCTCAATCGGCAGGCGCACAAATATGCCGGGCGACTTGAAGGGCTAACGCAGATCAATGCTTTCTTTGAGAATAGCACGCGGACACTCTTAAGCTTTGAAATTGCGGGCAAGCGGCTTGGTGCTGATGTGGTCAACATGCACGCCGCACAGTCAAGCGTGAAAAAAGGCGAGACGTTGATCGATACCGCGATCACGCTTAATGCGATGATGCCCGATGTCATCGTTATCCGCCACGGGTCGTCTGGCGCAGTCGCGTTGATTGCCGATAAGGTTGATTGTCCGGTTTTGAACGCAGGCGACGGGCGCCATGAGCACCCAACGCAGGCGCTGCTTGATGCGCTGACCATAAGGCGGCGCAAGGGGCATATCCACGGGCTTAGGATCGCGATTTGCGGCGATGTGCTGCACAGCCGCGTCGCACGCTCAAATATCCTGGCGCTCACCTCGCTTGCCGCCGAAGTGCGCGTGGTAGGGCCAGCAACGCTGATCCCGCCCGCCATCGAAGCGATGGGTGTGACCGCCTTTACTGACATGGATGCCGGGATCGCCGACTGCGACGTGGTGATGATGCTCCGCCTGCAAAATGAGCGGATGGACGGCGGTTTCATTCCTTCCGCGCGTGAATATCATGCGCTTTACGGGCTGACCTATGAACGGCTCAAACGCGCCAAGCCCGACGCGCTCGTCATGCACCCCGGCCCGATGAACCGGGGCGTTGAGATTGCGAGCAATGTCGCCGATGACCTCAACCGATCCGTGATTGCCGAGCAGGTCGAGATGGGCGTCGCGGTGCGGATGGCCTGCCTCGACGTGCTGACACGCAGACGGCAGACACGTTCATGAGTCCTTTACTGTTGCTTGACAGTTTCGTCTGCATGTCGTATATATCCGACAATGTATCGTATTGAGAAAACAGTCGAGTTTGAGAACTGGCTCGATGGGCTTCGTGACCCAAAGGCCAAGGCTAGGATTGCCACTCAATTGATACGGATCGAATCCGGCTTGCTGAGTGACTGGAAAACACTAGGCGATGGGGTCAGTGAGATTCGCGTAGATTATGGGCCAGGGTACAGACTTTATTATACAATGCGTGAACAGGTGGTCATCATCTTGCTATGCGGCAGCAACAAGCGCGATCAAGATAGAGCGATCAAACTCGCAAAGGGCCTAGCAAAGACGATTTGAATTTTTTGTTTGTGATTATAACCCAAGGATGGGAATTGTTTATGGCCAAATTGGCAACAACGCCGTTCGACGCGGCAAAATATATCACCGAACCCGAAGACGTGATTGATCTCCTAAACGATGCGTTTGAAAGTGGTCATGTCGGTTATATTACTAACGCGCTTGGTGTGGCCGCGCGATCGAAAGGCATGACAAAGCTGGCAAGTGAAACAGGCGTCAATCGACAGGCGCTTTACACCGCACTTAGTGAAAATGGGAACCCGACGCTGGAAACATTGCTCAAAGTAATGTCTGCGCTAGGTGTAAAGTTAAAATGTGAGGCTGATTTGGCAACTGCCGCATGACTCGCTTATTTTCGATCATTAATGCCAATCTGATTGACGCCAACGCCGAACGCCTAGAGTCGCTTACCATTTCCGGGGATCGGATCGGTAACGTAACTTCTGGCGATGATGTCCTCGACGCAACCGGCCTTCACGTTGCCCCCGGCATTGTCGATCTCGGTGTATTCGCGGTTGATAAAGCGGCTTTTATCGCGGGCGGGATTACGCGCGTTGCGCTGATGCCTGATCAGTCCCCTGTGCTTGATGATCCGGGGCCGGTGCAGCGCGCCGCCCTCGCCGCCAAGCCTGATCTCTGGGTGCATCCGCTGGGTGCGGCGACACGCGGGCTTGAGGGCAGAGAACTTGCCGAATATGCACTGATGGCGCGAACCGGCGCGAAAGCAATTGCGACCGGGCGAGGGTGGATTGCCGATAGCGGCGTGATGCTGCGCGTGCTGACTTATGCTGCCTCGCTTGGGCTAACGGTGATTGCCCATGCTGAAGACGGCGGGATGACACGCGGCGCGGTGGCAACCGCTGGCGAAACTGCGACGCGGCTTGGGCTTGCGAGTGCGCCCGCTGCGGCTGAAGCGATTGCGATGGCGCGTGACATCGCACTTGCCGGGCAATGCGGCGCACGGCTCCATTTTCGTCAGGTAACGACCGCGCTTGGGTTCGATCTGATCCGTGCCGCAAAGGCCAAGGGGCTTAGCATCACTTGCGGGATCACGCCCGCGCATCTGTTCCTCTCTGACCTCGCGTTGAGCGATTTCCGCACTTTTGCGCGGCTTTCGCCACCTCTACGCAGTGAGGATGATCGCAAGGCCGCGATTGAGGCGGTGCGTGACGGCACGATTGATGTGCTGTGTTCAGCGCATGATCCGTGCGGGCCCGAGGCGAAACGCCTGCCCTTTGCTGACGCGGCGTCGGGTATGGCGGGGGCCGAGACTTTGCTCGCGCTCGGGCTTGGGCTGGTGCGTGACGGGGTGATTGCCCTGCCCCGCTTGTTCGCGATGCTCTCTGCCAATCCAGCTGCGATATTGGGCGTAGAGGGCGGATCGCTGGACGTCGGCGCTGCGGCGGATCTGGTGATTTTCGATGCCGAACAGCCGTGGCAAATCAACGGCGCGCGCTTTGCCGCAGCCGCTGACAATACGCCATTTGATAAAATGCCAACACAGGGCAAAGTCCGCCACACCATCAAAGGCGGGCGAATATTGGCCTAACGCCGTGCAGCAATCCGGGTGCTGCCGCCGCGTGAAACAAACTGCATTGGTGCATCGCCTGAGATTGAACGGACGAAGCATTGCCCGCCTGATTTTTTGACTTGCGTGCAAACCTGATTTGCGGCCTCGCGAGTCACAAATCCTGAAACGGCCAGACGGAGCAGCGCGCCGCCCTTGACATTTACCCGAGCATTCATCGGATCATAGTTGCGCAGCTCGCCTACCCTGTTGGCCGCGCGCTCCCACGCGGTTTCGGCATAGGCAAGTTTTGAAAAGGCACCAAGCTGAACCACGAACTGCCCGCTGCGTACGCCGCGATGGATTGCGGGAACGAATGCTGCGGTTTGCGGCGCATTACCGGCAAGGACGACAGCTTGTTTGAGCGGACCCTGTTCAGCACGGATCAGCGGCGCCAGAGCCGCCTGGGCAACGAAGGGCTTTGGCGCGTCAAGTGCAATTGACACTGTGCTTGCAGCGGCGGGTGCTTGATAAACTGGTGCGGGAGCCTTGGGCGGTTTGACAGCTTCGACTGAAGTTTCAAAAACGGGGGCTGGTTCAGCGGCGGCGTCCACCGTTTCCACTTCAGGTGCCGCACTCAAAACTTCGACAACGCTGTTCTGCAACTCTGCCTGGGCAAGCGCTTGCCCCGCTGGCATAACGAGCGCAAGCCGTACTGGCTGTCCTGCGTCGGCAATCGGCGTCACGCGCAGCAGTCCAGCAACTTGATCCCACGCCGCGCGCGGACTTGCCATTAACGCCCATTCGCCCATGCGCGCATCAACCAGATCAGGCGAAAGATCCTGCGAGGCAACAACACGCGCCTCAATCCAGCGCCCGCCAAGCGCATAGGCGAGGCCAAGGTTTTGGCGCGCCTTTGCACTTGCGTCGGGTGCGCGGGCGGCCTCCTGAAGCGTCGAAATCGCGCCAACAATGTCTCCGGCAAGCGCAAGCGCCAAACCGTAATCCGCAAGCGCGATCAGCGGGCGATGTTCTTCAAGCAAGCTCATCGCTGCACCGTTATCGCCGCGTGCAATCTTCATCAGCGCAAGGTTGAGCGCAAATTTTCCGTTACCCGGCTCAAGCGTAAGCGCATCGGCAAAGCTGGTTTCGGCTGATGCAAACCGCCCTGCCGCGACATAGGCACGACCAAGCAATGAGCGATAGGATGCATTGTCCGGCATGAGCGCGACCGCGCGTTCGGCGCGATCAAATGCCTTTGCCTTATTGCCATTGGGGCTGGCCAGAATTGCCGACGCCTCGTCTGCATAGCCTGCCGCTTTTTTTACAGCGACGCTGGGATCCGAAGCAGTCACCGCACGAGCCTGCTGTGACACAGGGCCAAATGCCGTCAAGCTTGCGCCGATAACAAGTGTTGACACTGCGAATTTGGCAAATTTGGCGCTATTCATTTTTGTCTCCGGATAAATTGGTCACGCTGGATTATCCAAGCGTTGCCAAGCGACTGTTTTCAGGTTGGTTTGCTAGAAACTCATCAAGTGCTTGCGTGACGATTTGCTGTGCTGAACGGTGGTTCACGGCGCAAATCAAACGGAGCCGCAAGTGACGTTCGGGATCAAGCCGCAGCGTAAACGCCGCCTTTGGCTTGGCACCCGGAGCGGCGCGCGCGATTGGCATAAAAGCGGACGCAACTTGCTGTACCATAGCGGGCGGCTCAATCATCGCCGCGACGGGCGGTGGCGATGGTGCCTCAAACCGCTGAGCCAGCTCCTCCTGCTGAGCAACGACGCGCGGCGGGATGACGAGCGTTGCAATCGGCGCATTGTGAAGCGCAATCGGCACAGCAGGCTCGGGCGTATCATCGCCCATGTCATTCCAACCAAGGTCATCAAGCGGTTCATGCACAACAGCCAAGCCAGAGCCGTCACCATTAAAACGGAAGCTTTGCGGGCGCATTGCTGGCTTGGCGCTACCTTTACGGGCAAGCAGGCTTGGCGAAAGCGAAGCGAAGGGTTTGGGTTCGGTCATTGCACGCCCCCCAATCACTGGCCAACGCCGCGACGGCCGAAGCCACCGCCGGCAGCCCGGTTTTGAAGCGGTACGGGTTGCGCGCCTGGCACGGCAAACACTGTGCGGCGGAAATTCTTTTCAAGACGGTCAGCGATATACCGCCAAAGTTCAACCACTTCCTGTGCGGAACGACCTTTGGGATCAACCTCCATTACCGTGCGGCCATCAATCATTGATGCGGCATAATCGGTGCGGTGATGCAAGGTAACTGGAGCCACCGTGCCGTGCTGAGACAGCGCAACGACGGCTTCATAGGTAATCTTGGCCTTCGGCGTTGCACCGTTAACGACGAACAGCAAAGGCTTGCCCGCGCGTTCGCACAGATCAACCGTGGCACCAACGGCGCGCAAATCATGCGGGCTTGGTCGCGTCGGAATAACGATTAGCTCGGCCACCGTAATCACACTCTGAATCGCCATCGTGATCGCGGGCGGCGTGTCAATCACCGCGAGCTTGAAGCCCTGCTGGCGCAGCGTCTCCAGATCAGATGCGAGCCGCGCAACCGTTGTCTGCGCGAAGGCAGGTAGTTCGGATTCGCGTTCATTCCACCAATCGGCCAGCGACCCCTGCGGATCGATATCGATAAGGACTACCGGGCCGGCACCCGCCAGTTGTGCCTGAACCGCCAGGTGACCAGACAATGTCGTCTTGCCCGAACCACCTTTTTGCGATGCCATCGCTAAAACGCGCATAAATATCCTTGATCTTGCAATTTGGTCTCGAACGAATGACACACAGATGGCTAAAATCTGGTTAATAAAGAGCAATAGTATTTGAGATTTGTGCGCTATTCGCAAACAACTGATGCTAACCCTATGTTAAGCCTTTCATGGTTAATATCGCCTTCATCATTTACTGTGGGGAAGTATTATGCGTTTAAAACTGTTGGTATCCGGGTTGACGATTGCGCTTGTCGTACTTGGCACTCCAGCGCGCGCCGATGTCAAAGCTGGGGTCGATGCGTGGAGCCGGGGGGATTATCCAGCCGCAATCAAGACATGGCGTCCGCTCGCGATCAACGGCGATGCCGACGCGCAGTTCAATCTTGGCCAAGCCTATAAGCTAGGACGCGGCGTGCCGGTTGATTTCAAACTTGCCGAAGGCTGGTACCGCAAAGCCGCCGACCAAGGCCATTTTCAGGCCGAAGATAATCTTGGGCTTATCTTGTTCCAGAACGGTGATCGCCCCAAGGCAATGCCCTATATCGAAAAGTCAGCCAATCGCGGAGAACCGCGCGCGCAATATGTGCTGGCAACCGCGCTTTTCAACGGCGATCTTGCCAAGAAAAACTGGGTGCGCGCCTATGCGCTAATGACGCGAGCATCGGCGAATGGGCTGAGTCAAGCCTCGGCCAGCCTTGCGCAGATGGATCAGTTCATCCCGCTTGAGCAGCGTCAAAAGGGACTGGCGATGGCACGCGATCTTGAAGCGTCGGCACAGCGCCCGCAGTTTGCTCAAGCGGCACCAACTGTACTGGCGGTAAAGCGTCCACCCCGTGCACCAGAGCCACCCATCCGTGTCGAGGACATTCCTGCCTCATCACCGGAGCCCACAGTGGCGGACAAACCGGTTGAGGTTGCCGCAACTGAAAAACCCGCAATGATCAAGCCAAAAACAGTCGCAAAAACCACGCCAAAATCAACACCTCCAGCGCCAACGACGATTTCCGGCCCGGCGTGGCGGGTTCAGCTTGGTGCCTTTGGTGATCAAGGCAATGCCCGCGCGCTGTGGGGGAAGCTTCAAGGGCAGATAGCAGCGCTCGGCGGTTTGCAACCCTATTTTGTAAAAGCGGGGAATGTGACGCGGCTTCAGGCCGGGCCAATTACTGGCAAAGCCGCCGCAGAACGTGTGTGTGCGTCAGTCAAGGCCAGCGGCCAGGGCTGCCTCGCGGTTGGTCCGTAATATTCAATACTAACGTCACCCCGGCGGAGGCCGGGGTCGCTGCAACATTGTACGAAACCACTAAACGACCCCGGCCTCCGCCGGGGTGACGATTTTGTTTATGCCATCCCTATATTCCACTCACTCCACTCTATGAAAAATGGTAGGTTCGCGGTTGAACGTGAGGTGCAACACTCACTGCGCAATCATAGGGAGAGTCATTGGTGGAACAATCGCGCAAACCTCGATCAGATGTTCGTCCGCCTGTCACTTATGAAGACATACTCGACCGCGATACGCGCGCAGTTCCGGCATTCCTGCGCCAAGGCCCGGTGCCCGATCAGGGTGACGAAGGCATACCAGTTACCAACTATTTTGATCCCGATCATTTTGCCAAAGAAATTGAACATGTCTGGTTGAAAGTCTGGCAATGGGCCTGCCGCGAGGAGGATATTCCCAATCCCGGCGATGTCTTCGTTTATGAAAATGTCGGCAAAAGCGTGATCATTGCGCGGCAACGCGATGGCAGCATCAAGGCGTTTTATAATAGCTGCCTCCACCGTGGCCGCCGCCTGGTTGATGAGGCTGGCACCAAATCCGAACTGCGCTGCAAGTTTCACGGCCTTGCGTGGAGGGTTGACGGCAGCTTCAAGGATAATCCAGTCGCATGGGATTTCCCACAGCTTCAGGACAAGTGCATGAGCCTGCCCGAACTCAAAGTCGGGATATGGGGCGGTTTTGTCTTCATCAATTTTGACGCGGATGCAAAACCACTCGCTGATGTGGTTAGCGTTATGGCTGAACATTTTCAGGCCTATGATTGGGAGAACCGCACCAAGGTCGCGCATGTGTCCAAGGTCGTCGCGTGCAACTGGAAAGTGGTGGCGGAGGCGTTCATGGAAAGCCACCATGTGATCGCCACCCACCCCCAGCTTGCGGGCTATCTTGGCGATACCAACAGCCAATATGATATTTTCAACGAGGATGTTTCGCGCCAATTCACCGCTACCGCCGTCCTCAGCCCGACGCTTTCACACCGCGATTACAGTGAGCTTGATATCCTCAAATTCATGGACATGGCGGGCAATGCTGACACTGACAAGCGCGGCACGGGCGCGCGTGACACTGTGGCTGCACCAACTGTGCTTGCTGAGGGCGAAACCGCCAGATCCTATGCCGCGCAAAAAACGCGTGAGGCGCTAAGCGCGGATGGCTGGGATTATTCGGCCTGCTCGGATGCCGAGATGGTTGATGCACTGCTTTATAATATATTTCCGCACATGAGTTTCTGGGCCGGATTTCCACCCAATCTTGTTTACCGCTGGCGGCCCAACGGACTTGACCCCGAAAGCGCGATCATGGACGTGATCATCCTCAAGCCAATCCCCAAAGGTGGCGAGCGGCCAAAGCCAGCTGAGGTCGAATATCTGACCGTTGATCAAGGCTGGGATGAAGCGCCCTCAATGGGTGCGCTCGTGCCAATCTTTGAGCAGGACATGGTCAACCTGCCGCATATGCAAAAAGGTTTGCGGAGTTCGGGGACGGGGGTTGTCCATTTCAGCCTCTATGCCGAAATGCGGCTGCGCCAATTGCACAACCGCATCGCAAAGATGATTGCCAAAGGCGAAGCCGCGAAATGAGCGGTCGGCTAACAGGCAAAGTTGCTTTGATCACTGGCGGCACATCGGGAATTGGCGCTGGCACCGTTCGCCGATTTGTTGCCGACGGAGCAAAGGTGATCTTTACCGGATCGAATGAAGCAGCAGCTTCAGCACTATCGCAGGAAACGGGCGCAGTTTTTTTCAAGCACCGCGTTGAGGATGCCAAGGCTTGGCCTGCGCTAATGACCGAAATCGCGGGCAAGTTCGGTCGGCTAGATATCGCGTTTGCCAATGCCGGGATTGAAGCAGGCGATGGCAGCGTCGAGAGCATCGCCTTTGATGATTGGAACCGCATTCTTGGCGTTAATCTTAGCGGCGTGATGCTTACCGCACAGCACGCCGTACGAGCGATGCGCGCCAATCCCGGCGGGCCCAGCGGCGCAATCATCATCAATTCGTCGATGAGTGCATACCGCCCGATGGGCAATTTCGTGGCCTACTCAACCACCAAGGGCGCGCTGGTGGCGCTCTCCAAATCAGTGGCGATGCACTGCGCCAATCAGAAAACGCAAATCCGCTGCAACAGCATCCATCCCGGCGTGGTCGAAACTGAAATGATCCGGGGCGTGATCGACCGCGCGCCTGATCCAGCAGCAGCACGTGCGCAGTTTGAGGGGATGGCACCGCTTAGCCGAATGGCACAGGTTGAAGAAGTTGCAGCGCTGGTCGCTTTCCTCGCGTCGGATGAAGCGGCGTTTATTTCAGGCTCCGAATACGGGATCGACGGGGCGAGTACCGCTGGAATGATGGGGGTTTAGGAATATCTCCCCGTCACTCCCGCGAAGGCGGGAGTCCATATACTCCCAAGGCCTGAGATTATGGATTCCCGCCTTCGCGGGAATGACGGCGTATTTAGCGATGGAATATCACAACCCCAGTACCTGCTTAGCAATTATCGTTTTTTGCACTTCATCCGACCCGCCAAAGATCGTCCAAGCACGACCATTCAGGTAGGTCGGCATCGCCAATTGCGCCTCACGACTGCCAATCGCTTCGGGGGCTTCATTGCCGTAGAGCGGGCGCGTCAACGGCAGTTGCAGCCCTTCATAGGCGAAAATATCAACCGAAAGCTGATCAACGCTCTGCCGCAAATTCGCGGAAATGAGCTTGATCAGCGACGTCTGCGGCCCCAGCCTGCGCCCCTTTACCAGTTCGGCAAGAATACGCAGCTCAGTCGTTTCAAACGCCTGCGTTTCAAGCCGCAGTCGGGCAATACGTTGCGCAATCACCGGATCATGGATCAGCGCGCCGTTGGTGCCCGAAGACTGCGCCTTGGCCGCTGCCTCAATCCGGTCAAGTGCTGCAAGCAAGCCCGGAGCGGCGCACGATCCGCCGCGTTCATTTTCGAGCAGATACTTGGCAATCGTCCAGCCTTGGCCTTCTTCGCCGATCAGATTTTCAACGCCGCTTTCGGCATTGTCAAAAAAGGTTGCATTAACCTCATGATCGTTTGCCATCGTCACAATCGGTGTAACGCTCACCCCTGATTGATCCATCGGGATAAGGAGGAAACTGATCCCATCCTGCTTCTTCGCCTCGGCATTGGTGCGGACAAGCGCGAATATCCAGTTGGCGTGATGCGCGTGGGTCGTCCAGATTTTGGAGCCGTTGACGATGTATTTGTCACCCTGCCGCTCGGCCCGCGTTTTGAGGCTGGCAAGGTCTGACCCCGAACCTGGCTCGGAATAGCCCTGGCACCAATAATCTTCGCCCGAAAGGATGCGCGGTAGGAAATGCGCTTTTTGTGCGGGCGTTCCAAATTTGCAGATGACAGGGCCAATGAGTTTAAGCCCAAGCACGGGCAGCGCGGGTGCGCCCGCAATCGCGCATTCCTTTTCAAACAGATATTTCTGCATTGGCGTCCAGCCTGTGCCGCCGTCCTCCTTTGGCCAAGACGTGGCAAGCCAGCCTTTGGCGTGAAGGATCGCCTGCCATTCACGGGTGATGTCTGGCTCGGTAAAGACGCTTGGCGTATTGGCCGCGCCCTCACGCAGACGCGGGCTTAGCTTATCATCAAGGAAAGCGCGCACCTCATCTGCAAATGCCAAATCTTCAGGCGTAAAATCCATATCCATCAGGCGATCTCCCCCATTGCCCAGCGAATACCGCGCCGCAGCATTTCATAATATACGGGATAATTCCAGGCACAGCGCTCGGGGTGATCCCAGAAGGGCATCAACTGAATGACATCATGATGTCCGCGGCAATGGCCAAGCGTATTATACAGCACGCCGCCCTTGCCAAGATCGCGCAGATAAAGGATCGGCACAGCCTCCTCATCCCAATGAAGATCGACAAAGCCCGTCGCTTCGCCCGTAAAATTGGTTTGCATCAGGACGTGGATCGGCGCGGTTGTCTTGCTGAGATACAGCTCATCGATCACATCGAAATCTTCAAACCCTTTGGTCAAGGCGTGATCGCGATCCGTAATTTTGACGTGGAACGGCGCGCCTATTGGCGGATGCGCCTTGAACTGCGTGCCGAGTATCTCCATCATGTCAGGGCGCTCATCGGGGCTATCCACCCCACCTTCAGTGAACCGCAGAATCGAATTGGTGCCGTGAAGCGCAAGCCAGCGCCCGCCATTTTTAACGAAACTACGAATCGCTGCGGCCTCCTCATGCGTGGGCATGAGATCGCAGGTGTAAGTGATCAGGAATGTGCAGGCTGCAATACGCTCAACATCGCTGTAATCGGTCGCAACGGTGGTGCGGATATGGGGATGTTCGGCAAGCAGCTTGAGCAGTTCAAGTCGCGCGAAATCAATATCATGGAATTTTCCAGCCGCAACGAAATGGGCGTCAATGCGTGTGGTCATGACCGGAAATTCCCCCCGCCATCAACGGTGAAATCAACCCCGGTTGTGAAGCTTGCAGCGTCGGAAGCGAGGAACATCATTGCGTTCGCCACTTCATCTGCTTCGCCAACGCGGCCCATCGGGTGGTTGGCGGCGAACATCGCCTCAGCCTCTTGCGTGCTGCCGGGGAACGCTTTGAGATAGCGCTCAAACATCGGAGTGCGGATCGCGCCGGGGTGGACGGTGTTCGCGCGGATTTTATGGCCTTTCGCCGCGCAATCAAGCGCCACGCATTTGGTGAGCGCAGTAACCGCCGCCTTTGATGCGCAGTAAGACACAAACATCGCGCCGGGGCGCAGTGCGAGCATTGATCCGGTGTTAACGATGGTGCAGCTTTCGCCACTCACCACCATCGCCGGGATGGCCGCGCGACAGCCGTACATCGTGCCGTTCAGGTTGATCGCGAGCGTACGATCCCAGCTTTCAAGCGCAACATCTTGCGTCGTGCCAGGTTCGGAAATGCCCGCGATATTGAACAAATGCGTGAGCTTGCCGAAGCGCGCTTGCGTAGCCGCAACGGCTTCCTCCCACTGTGCCAAATCACGCACATCAAGCGCTATACTCGCAGCCTGAGTGCCAAGCTCTGCCGCTAGCGCCGCCGCCTTGTCCGCCTGCACATCGCCGAGCATCACTGATCCGCCACCTACGACAAACTTACGCGCCACCGCAGCACCGATGCCTTCGGCCCCGCCCGAAATCAGTGCGACTTTCCCCTGCATGATCATCGCTCCATAATTGTGACGGCCGAAACGCCGGGCGCGCCGTAAACGTGAGTATAAGCCGTTTTGGGATTGCCCGGCACTTGCCGCGCGCCGCCCTGCCCGCGCAGTTGAACGACGTTTTCGTAAACCTGCCGCAGCCCCGATGCGCCGATGGGCTCACCGCAAGCAAGACAGCCGCCGTCTGTATTCACTGGCAACTTGCCATTGATCCGCGTCCGCCCTTCGGTAAGCCAAGCCTCCTGCTCGCCGTCTTTACAAAAGCCATTTTCGGCCATGTGCATGATTTCAGCGCCTGACTCGGTATCCTGCAACTGCGCGATATCGATATCCTCCGGGCCAATTCCGGCCTTTTCAAATGCGGCTTTTGACGCAAGCCCGGTAGGCGATCCGCCGCGACCTACCCGGATTGACGGCGCAAAAACCTCAAATGACCCCGGCGGACGGGTGCGCATCACGGCAGTCTTGAGCCGGATGGGTGTGCGCCCCAATTCACGCGCTTTCTTTTCGCTCGCCAAAATCAGCGCCACCGCGCCTTCGGCAGGCGAGCAGAACATATATTTGTTGAGTGGATCATTGACCATCGGTGCTGCCATGATCGTTTCCAGATCAACGGGCGAGCGCCGCCATGCATGATCGCAAAGAGTGCCGTTTTCAAAGGCTTTTTCGGCAACGCGACCAAGCGTGATCGGGCTGATCGCGTGAAGCGCCATGTAACGCTGGATCTTCGTCGCGAAAAATTGCGTCGTGATCATCATGCCTGTTTCGCCGTACCAATCGGGCAGGCCGTAATCAGCGGGTAAGGCGTTGAACGCGCCGCGCGGATGCTTATCAAAGCCAACCGCCATGCCGATAGCAAATTCGCCGCTTGCGATCCCCGAATAAGCCGAAGCAAGTGCTGATCCGCCCGTCGCGCAGCCGTTGGAAACATTGATGATCGGAACGCCCGTCAGGCCAAGCTCATTGACCATCAAATCAGCATTGCCCGATGCTGCCGAACCGCCATAGGCAAATTCTATGTCTGACCAATCAAGATCTGTGTCCGCAAGCGCCTGCCGCACCGCGAATACGCCTTGATCACGCCCCGAACGCCCGTCAGTACGACCGAACGGGTGAATACCGATGCCAATGATGCAAACGTCGGTCATATTTCCTCCACGGGTCTGAAGGCGTAGGTCAGGACGCTTCCGTCAAACGGTTGGATCACCAGCTCCATCGCCATCCCGATTTTAAGATCATTTGTGCACGTCAGCCGCGTTTCGACGATCACTTGATCAGGCAATTCGACATAGCCAATTGCGAACGGCTCAAACTCTTCGGGCCCGATATAGGGCGGCGTTTTCGGGCGGAAGCTTTGGATCGTCCAAGACCAGAGCGTCCCGGTTGGCGATAATTCAACTGCATCATAATTGTTCGCCGCATCCCCGTGCGGCATTGGGAAGATAATCTCGCCATCGCTTTTGCGCCGTGCCCCAATCAAGCGCGGTTGCGCGTCATTGCTCCAAAGGCCTTCGGCAATGGGTTTGAGCGCATTCATATCAGGCAGCCTTTGCGAACGCGGCGAGGTCTGACGCGGGGTCGCCAAACAGTTTGGAAAGCAACATGATCCGCTTGAGGCCGTGACCAATGCCAAGCTCATCGCTCATCCCCATGCCGCCGTGAAGCTGCACCGCTTGATGCGCGACCCAAAGCGCTGACTCGCCAATGTAGGCCTTGAGGCCTTGCGCATCCCCATTTTTTAGCAAGTGGCGATACAGCGCTGATTGCATCTGCTCGACCTTGGCATAGCCATCAACCATGCGGTGCTGGATCACTTGGAAACGCCCGATTGGCTGGCCAAATTGTTCGCGCGTTTTAACATAATCGAGCGTGTCATCGAACAAGCGCTGGGCAATGCCGACCATGTCTGCCGAGGCCATGACACGACCGTCTGCAACAGCTTGTGCCAATCGCGTGGGGGTGCCGGGCAATGGCGCGCCAACATGCACGTCACGAAGCGTAAGCACTGTGGCAAAGCTGCCATCGGCAACCGGATAGGGCTTTGCGTCAACGCCCTTTGCGTCTTGCGGAACAACAAACAGCATGGTCTCATCACCAAGCCGGGCTGTCACGATAAAGAGATCGGCAACCGCGCCGCTCAACACAAAATGCTTTTCGCCCGAGAGAACAAACCCATCGCCTGCCCCGCGCGCCTGCATTGATACCGCGTCAAGCGCAAAACGCCGATTTGGCTCTGCAAAGGCAAAGGCGGCGACTGCTTCGCCTGAAATCACATCGGCAACGTAAGCCGTTCCCGCCAGCAACCGCACACCCAGAAAACCGCACTCAAGCCAAGGCTCAACTGCCTGCGCCTTGCCGAGCGCCTGCGCAACAATGGCGCAGTCAATTAGCGATCCACCAAGCCCGCCGTCGGCTTCACTGCCTGCAATCGCAATCAGCCCGAGTTCTGCCATTTCGCGCCAGCGTTCACTATTGAAGCCGCCAGGCTGCTTGCGCGTCTTGTGACGCGTCGGCACGTCCGCGCTCGCGGCGAAGCGCTCGACGGTAGCCTTGAATAGGCTTTGGTTTTCATCAAGATCGAAATTCATACTCGCTTCCTGAAAGTGATTGGAACGGCAGTATAACCGCGCAGCAGCATATTCGGGGCGACCTGAAGCACGGCCCCCTCTTTCAGTCGAATATCATCAAGCCGCGCCACCAACGTTTCAAACGCTACCGTCATTTCCTTGCGCGAAAGCATATTGCCAACGCACATGTGAATGCCTTTGCCGAACGCGAGATGGGTGCGCGCGTTGATGCGCTCAACATCAAATTTATCAGGCTCTGGATATTTGGCTGGATCGCGGTTGGCCGCAGCATAGCGCAGCATCACCATTGATCCGCCCTTGAATTCATGCCCACCAAGCGTTGCATCGCGCGTCACTACACGCCACATGCCCGCCGTCGGCGTATCAAGGCGCAGCACCTCCTCAACCATATTGCCAAACAGTTTTGGATTGGCGCGCAGTTTTTCCACCTCACCCGGCGAATTGATCAGGTGAACGAGGCCGCCCGCGACAGCATGAGTCGTCGTCTCGTTACCCGCAACCATCAATTGCTGTGCGATTGAAAGGATTTCGGCATCCTCAAGCGGCTGCTCCCCATCAATCCGTGCGTTGACAATATCGGAGAGGAGATCATCGGTTGGCGTGCCGCGCCGTGCATCAATCTTGGCCTTCACGGCGTGCTGAAATTCAACCACTTCGCGCGCGCATTCAAGCTCTCGTTCCTTGCTGATCATATGGCCAAGCCGATCGGCAAAAGCATCCGACCAACGCTTTACATTCGCCTGCTCGGACAATTCAAAACCAAGCTGTTCGCAAATCACCTGCACGGGCAAGGGCACACAGAATTTGGATATAAATTCGCATTCGCCCTTGTCAATAAACCCGTCAATGAGCGCATTGATCTTGACGCGGATACCAGCCTCAAGCGCATTGACACGCGGCATTGAGAAAGCAAGATTGACGAGCTTGCGGAAGCGCGTGTGAACAGGCGGATCAGCGGTCAGCAACGTATCAATCTGCGGCCAGCCTTTCGCAAGAATGGCGGAAACTTGCGCGTCTTGAGACATTGCGCCCGAAAGTACTGCGGTGAAATTATTCGAAAACTCCTCAACCCGGCCAGTGGCTTCGGCGCACATTTCATAGCTCATGATGATCTTCATGCCCGTGCCTGGCATTTCAATCACGGGCGCATTGGCGTGTGCCCACGCATAAAACGGAAAGGGGTTTTGCATCACCTCAGGATCAAGCATTGAAGGCGCGGCACTCATGTCATTCATTATAATACTCCCTATGCAGTAACTGGCACAGCAAAGCCGCGCCTGCGACAAGCGAAAATGCTAGGGCGCTTTGCCATCAACTATGCACCATTACGCCACCATCAACGAGGATGCCCTGCCCTGTAATAAAACGTGCATCATCCGAAGCCAGGAATGACATGACGTCGGCAATATCTTCGGGTTGGCCAATCCGGCCAAGCACTGAACGACGAGCATAATAGGCAAGGCTTTCAGGGTTGGTTTCAAACATTGGCTTGGTCATGCCCGTTGCAATCGCGCCAGGCTGAACGCAGTTGACCGTAATCCCCTGCGGCCCGAGTTCTGCTGCAAGTGCACGCGTCAGCCCGAGGATCGCATGTTTTGAAGTTGCATAGGCGACCAGCCCGGCATCGCCGTAACGCGACAGGATCGACCCTGTGTTGATCACGCGCGCTGCACTTGACGCGCGCAGCATTGGCAGCACTGCGCGGGTCAGTTTCATCGCGGCGGTCACATTGATTGACAGCGCATGATCCCACATCGCCTCAGTCATTTCATCAAAGCTGCTGACGGGGCAGACGCCCGCATTATTGATGAGGATATCAAGCCCGCCGAGCTTTGCCTGTGTGGCCTCAGCAATCGCCGCGAACGAAGCCGTGTCACCAAGGTCAGCGACCAGCGTATGCGTACCCTTCAGGCCATCGCCCGTTATATCAACGGCGAGCACCTCCACACCGTCCACCATCAACCGCGTGACCGCCGCCGCGCCAATGCCCGAAGCTGCCCCCGTGACAATCGCTTTGCGGCCCGCGACATCGCGGCTCACGGTGCTAGCCCAAGGATCATCTTGCCGTCATTGCTGCCGCTAAAGAGCCGCAGAAAGGCGGGAAGCGCATTCTCGATGCCGTGATCGACATGCTCATCAAACACGAGCTTGCCAGATTGCAGCCAGCCCGCCATCTCACTGATCCCTTCGCCAAAGCGTGGGACATAATCGGCGACAAGCAACCCCGTGATCGAGGCACGTTTGACGATCAACTGCCACAAATTGCGCGCACCAGTTTTTTCGCCTGCGTTGTTATACTCGCTGATCAGGCCGCACAGCCCGACGCGCGCGCCCATCGCAAGATTGTTAAGGCCCGCATCAAGGATATCGCCGCCGACATTCTCAAAGATGATGTTGACACCGTTTGGCGCTGCCTGTGCAATCGCTGATGAAAGTTGACCAAGTGACTTGCCGCGATAATCAATCGCTGCGTCAAAGCCGTAGCGATCCATCAACCGCGCACATTTTTCAGGGCCGCCAGCGATGCCGATGACTTTGGATGCGCCCTTAATCTTGGCAATTTGGCCAACAAGCGATCCAACCGCACCCGCCGCACCCGTCACCAGCACGACATCCCACGGCGCTGGCTTGCAGACCTCAAGATAGCCGAAATAAGCCGTCATCCCAACGGCACCAAGCACTGACAGGAAATTGGTTGGCGATGGCACCAGGTTCACATCGACTGGCTGACTAAACCCGCCCGCCATGCCAATCGAATATTCCTCAATCGCGTTAAGCCCTGACACCCACTGCCCAACTGGGAAACCATCGGCCTTGCTCTCAACCACAACCCCGACGGTTGAAGCCCGCACTGGATGCCCGAGTGGAATGGGTGGCATGTAAGACGGTGCATCATCCATCCACCCGCGCATTGCCGGATCAAGCGAGGCATAATGGTTGCGGATCAGAAACTGCCCATCGGCAAGCTCAGGCGTTGGCGTCGGTTCAAGCTGGAAGTCATCAGCAACAGGCGAACCGCTCGGGCGTTTTATCAGGAGGAAACGTCGGTTATCGGGCATTATTTATTCCTTTAGTGAATAGCAGAATCTGCCTGACATCATACTCTCCGTCACTCCCGCGAAGGCGGGAGTCCATATACTCCCAAGGCCTGTGATTATGGACTCCCGCCTTCAGCCTATGGCTGAAGTTTATCCTGAGCGCCTGCCTTGCAGGCAGTCGAAGGGCGGGAGTGACGTTTCTGTGAAGCAACATCGCTATCTATTCCCCTGCCAAAGGCACGATCCTGACCGGAATCGCGCTTTGCAGCGATTGGCCGGTAATCGGATCATAGTCTACAGTTTCACTCACAAGACGGTTGGTAGAAACGCCCTGATCACGCACCGTCTCGGCATTGCTCGCCTCGTCACCCCAAGCATGTGCCATTGAAACAATCCCGCGCCGCATCGCTGGCGAAGCTTCGGCAACGCCAATGATCGCGCCAATTTGCGATGCAATCGAAATCAGCGCACCATCATCAATCCCAAGTACGGCCAAATCATCGGGATTGATATGCGCTGGGTTGGTTGTCCGTTTTGCCTTGAGCGCAGTCAAATGCCCGCCCGTGGAATTGAAGCGGTGCCGCGTGCGGCGTGATACCAGTTTGAAGGCATAACCCGGCATGTCAGCCTTGGCACGCGCATAAGCATCAAGCGCTTTCGGCATCTCGCCAGCGCCCAGATTGAACCGCCCAGCACTTTCAGGATCGGGCGGTTCAACTACCGGGTGGAGATTATGATAGATAATCGCGGCACCTTCCGGCGTATCAGCGCGCACCTTGCTCGGGGCAACGGCACAGCCTGCGGTCATCAGATCAAGGAATGCTGTTTTATCGGGCAAAACGTCCATCGGGCACGGCCCACCCGCAAGCGGCAACCCGGTTCCGAGCCGTTTCGCCAAACCCCAGAGCATGGCATATTCATCAATCAAATCACCCGGCGGAGCCACTACCGCCCGCGTGTAGCGCGCGTAGGGCACTTCGTACCACCATTCGCTCAAGTTGCTGATATCATCGCGCTCAAGGCACATTTGCGGGGCGATGATGATATGTGATCGCTTGGCCGTTTGCGCCATCCGCACGTCAACGCTGACCAACAGTTCAAGATCATCAAGCGCACGCACCATTTTCTCCTGATCGGGAAACGCAACCAGCGGATTACCGCCAATATTGATCAGCGCGCGGACTTGCCCCTCGCCCGGCATCAGGATTTCATCGGCAAGCACATTGCACGGCATTTCTGTGCCAAGATGCGTCAGCCCGCGAAAGCGCGACTGGGGAAAGCCTTTGCCAAACAGCGCCACAGGCGGGCCAACTTGTGCACGTCGCTTTGACACTGCTGTGAACACGCGCGGGATTGAGGACAGCTCCCCCTCCTGACAGAAACGCGCGCAGATGATGTTGAGTGCTGAAACGAGATAAGCCGTCAGCGTACCATTGCCCGCCATTTCAGGGCCGGTGCCCGTAGCCGCGACCCCGCGCGCGCTGGTCGCGAACATCCGGGCGGCGGCAACAATCTGCGCTGGCTCGACCCCGCAGCGCGCGCCAGCGATTTCGGATGTGAAGGTGTCCACCGCCTCCACCAGTGCATCAAAACCATCCACATGCGCGCCGACAAAATTGCGATCATACAGTCCTTCGGCAACAATCACATTGATCATGCCTGCCAGCAATGCGGCATCCTCTCCGGGAAGCACCGGCAAATAAATATTGGCAAGTTTTGCCACATCGCTTTCGCGCGGATCAGCCACGATGAGTTTCAGCCCGCGCGCCTGCGCATCGCGGAGCCGCCGTGACGGCGAAAATGGTGGCAGCGACCCCGGCGGCGCATAATGCGAAACAATAGGATTGTTGCCAATCATGAAGCAGACGTCAGCGCTTTCAAAGCTATGCAGCCCGCCCTCCCACAGGCCGTAACGCATAGTGGTGTAAACTTTGGCGGGCTGATCAAGCGTGACGCTGGTGTACATATTACGTGTGCCAAGCCCCTGCGCAAAGGCAGTTGCCGTCGCAACTCCAGCCGAATTTTGAAAGGCATAAGTGCCGCCGTAAATCGCCACTGAATGCGGGCCGTGCCTGTCAATGATCATGCGGAGCCGTGCGGCAATTTCATCAAGCGCGGCCTCTGTAGTCGATGGCTGAAACGCCCCCTCTTGATCACGGATCAGGCAGGCGGTCAGCCGTTCGGGCGAGTAATGCGCCTCAACCAATTGCCGCCCTTTGATGCAGGTATAGCCACCAAACACTGGATCATCAGGATCACCGCGTACCGCGATCAAGCGGCCATCCTCAACATCAACCTGCATCGCACAATTGGCATGGCAAAAGCGGCAGAATGTGCGTTTGGTCTCTTTTCCCATAGCCGCGTTGCTCCAATTAACTTGATAAAGTCTAGGCCAGCCATGCGTAAGCGCGACTGTCACTTTTGGTGGTAGCCAAACCCATTCGTCTGAGCGCACTCTCTGATCATCCCGCAATGGATGAGCGTCAAAATGATGCAGCCATGTGGCCACAAGGGATTTTGGAGAGGGAGGTATTTGAATGCCTAAGTCAACCAGCAGATTTGCAACATTTCTCGCACTCGCAACCGCGCTTGCCAGCCCGGCCTATGCGCAAGAAGCCCCCGCCGAAGAGGAAAGCGGCATCCGCGATATCATTGTTACCGCGCAGCGTCGCTCGGAAAGCATTCAGTCAGTTCCGGTTGCGGTGACCGCACTTGATGCAACAGCGCTTTCGCAGTCCGCAATTGATGACATTCGCGACATTGCTGGCCGCGTACCGAGCCTTGTAATCGACTCAGTCAATGCCGGGCCAAGTGCTGCGGCAATTTCAATTCGCGGCATCTCATTCGAAGATATCGAAAAAAGCTTTGATCCCGCCGTTGGCGTTGCGGTTGACGGAGTGTTTATCGGCACCAATACCGGGCAATTGCTTGATGCCTTTGATCTTGAATCCATCGAAGTTTTGCGCGGGCCACAGGGTACGCTGTTTGGCCGCAACACGATTGGCGGCGTGATCAACGTCCGCCGTTCAAAACCAACGGGTGAGTTTGGTGTCAAGGGCTCATTTGGTTATGCAGATTTTGATACATTGAGAGGAAGACTGGTCGTCAATTCGCCAGAAATTGGCGGGCTGCTCTCACTTAAGGGCTTCTTCGGTTATGATAGAACTGACGGCTATCTGTTCAACGCAACGCAGAACCGAAGGTACGGCAAAGATAGAAATATCAGCGGCGGCATCACTGCACAGATTAAGCCAAACGACAATATCAGCGCCATTATTACCTATGAACGCAGCGAACAGGACGGTGAAACCGCGACTGCCAGCACCTCAGTCACTGGCAAGGATCTTATCTGCCTTCAAGTGCCCACACCAGGCGGCCCAGTTCGTGCCTTTGGCATTCCCAATCGAGAATGTGATCGCGGGACACGCGGCAAAGCGCTTTATACGATTTTCAATAATATCCCGACGCCACTTTCAAACGATGTTGATGCAGTAACGGGTGAGGTCAACGTCAAGCTTGGCACATTTGATCTTGTATCGATCACCGGCTGGCAGAAAAGCAAGGAGAGCGTTGTCTCCGATTTCGATTCCTCATCAATCAATTTTTTCGATACGCTCCGCGTTCAAAATTATGATCAGTTCAGCCAGGAACTGCGCATAGTTGGCGATGTGGTTGACAATGTGAACCTGCTCGTTGGCGCCTATTATTTTGATAGCGAATATAAGCTATTTCAGACATCGCGGCTTGGCTTTGTGCCTGCGACACTCAGCCAGACCTCGGGCGTCAAATCAAAATCATATGCTGCCTTTAGTGATATCCGGTTCAAACTCAGTGACCGGCTCACGCTTGGCGGCGGTGGGCGTTACACGCGTGACCGCAAATCAATCTTCAATAATTTTGGCCAGGTTATTCCGCTTGTCCGTCTGTCAGTACCAACCTTCAATGCAGCCTTTGGTGACTGCGTTGGCGTGGTTGGCTTGATCGCCCCCGGAGTGCCGCGCTACGCCGCAGCGAATAACTGCACTGGCAAAAAAAGCTTTGGTAAATTCACGTGGCGCGCCCACGCGGATTATAAGGCTGGCGATAATCAGTTACTTTATGCGTCATATTCCAAAGGCTTTCGCTCGGGTGGTTTCAACGGTCGAGCAGGATCACCGTCATCGCTTGGGCCTTATGATCCTGAAACGGTGAATGCCTATGAGGTTGGCCTGAAAGCAGATTGGCTTGACCGCCGATTGCGCACCAACATTGCGCTGTTTTCTACTGACTATAGAAATAAGCAGGAGGAAGTGGTGCAGGCCTCACCGCCCGGCTCCGCCAACCCTCAAGAAACAGTAGTTCGCAATGCAGCTTCCGCGCGGATCAACGGGCTGGAACTTGAAATTACCGCCAAGCCAGTTGACGATCTTACCTTCTTTGCCTCACTGTCATATCTAGACGCGAAATATAAAAACTTCTTCCGCGATGTGAACGGCGATCTCATCCCCGATGATGTCTCGACACTCGACCTGCGCCGCGCACCCAAATACAGTTTTTCAGTCGGCTTTGATTATTCGCGCGAGGTTGGCAGCGGCACATTCTCGTTGTCACCCACATTCCGCTTTATCGATGAGCTGACAACTTGCATCGTCGCCAATACGCCGCCAGCGCTAGGTGCAGTCATTAACGACACAAGGTGCACCACTGACCCGCGCGAAATCCTTGATATAACGACTTCATACAAGCTGAACATCGGATCGGGTGAAGTGAAATTCAGCCTTTTCGCGCGCAACTTGCTTGATGATCGCGGGATCAGCGCGACATTGCCCGTGGCGGGGCTGTTCACCTTCTCAGGGGTGCGTCCACCGCGTCAATTTGGTGGAGAAATTGCCTTTAAGTTTTAAGTGAAATGCAATCAAAATAAGATGTGCGCCTTCATGCAAATGGGGGCGCACTTCGCATAGAGAGCAAAGCAATGGCCGAACCCTTTTTCAATCACCCCTATCTCAGCGGCCATCATGCGCCGGTGCGCTTTGAGGCCGATGCGCCTGACCTGATCGTTGAAGGGAAAATCCCGGACGACCTTGCTGGGCTGTTCTATCGCAACGGCCCTGAGCCGCTCTATCCAACGCGTGAGGGCGACTATCATTGGTTTGATGGTGACGGGATGGTCTACGTCTTCCACTTCGAGGATGGCCGCGTTTCAATGCGCAATCGCTGGGTCAAGACTGAGAAATTCCTGATGGAGCGCGCGGCGGGCAAGCGGCTGTTCGGCATGTTCGGTAATCCAATGACCGCTGACCCCTCAACTCACGGCAAGCGTTACAACACTGCCAACACCAACATCATCGTTCACGGTGGCAAGCTGTTAGCACTTATGGAGGGTGCGCCTGCGGTTGCGCTTGATCCGCGTAGCCTTGATACAATTGGTGAGGAGCATTACGGCGGAAAGATTACCACCACCTTTTCCGCGCATCCAAAGATTGACCATGCCACTGGCGAAATGATCAACATCGGCGCTATGATCAACGGCGCAATGGGCGCGCCTGAAATACGGTATGACATCATTACATCGGACGGTACCGTGCGCAAAAGCGAGATCATACCCGTGCCGCATATGAGCCTGATGCACACCTTTTTCCTCACCGAAAATTGGGTGGTGTTTCCAGTAATTCCAATTGACACTGACCTTAACCGCTTCATGGGCGGCGGGCCGATGACGGCGTGGGTCAATGATCGCCCGACCAAGATCGCGATCATGCCGCGTGAGGGCAGCGCGGACGACGTCCGCTGGTTTGAATATGATCCGCGCCATATGTTTCATGAACTCAATGTCTGGGAGGAAGATGGCAAGATCATTGCCGATGTCGCCGCCGCAAACGGCACGGCACTTTTTCCCGATGAAACGGGGGTGCGCAAAACCCATGGCGACACCCAACAGAGCCTGCGCCGTTGGGTGATTGATCCCAATGCCAATACCTCAGTCATTAAGGAAACAACGCTTAATGACCGCGACATCCAATTCCCCCGCCCCGATGATCGGTTGATGACGCACAAGAGCCGTCAGAGCTATTCGAACATCAACCTTAATTCGCGCGATGGCCGGGTTGAGGGGATGGACGCGGTACTACGGTTTGATACTGAGAGCGGCACTGAGGATTATTATCATTTCGGTGCGGGTGCGGCGGCTGGCGAGCTTGTCTTCGCCCCGCGCATTGGATCAACTGGCGAAGGCGATGGTTACGCGATGACCATCGTTCACCGCGCGAACAGCCCGACGAGCGAGCTCGCAATCTTTGCAGCGGGGGATATCGCCGCCGGGCCAATCGCAACCGTGCTTATCCCGTATCGCGTACCCTCGGGTTTTCATTGCAACTTCTATGCTGCCGACAGCGCATTTTATCCGCTTCAGTCCAAGGAGACTCATATATGACCTTATCGCGCCAGTGGCTTCTCAATGATCATCCGCGCGGCCGCGCGATTGCCGACGGTGATTTGAAGCTAGTCACTACTGAAATCGGCGCACCCGGCGAAGGTGAGATGCTGCTCAAGACGCATTATCTCGCCTTTGATCCAGCACAGAAAGGCTGGATGGAAAATGTCGCTGATTATGTCGCGCCGATGCACATTGGTGATGTGATGCGCGGGTCTGCGGTGCTTGAGGTGACCCAGAGCAATAATGGCAAATTCCCGGTCGGTGCAATGGTTGCGGGCACATCAACTTGGTCAGAATATCGCATTTCAAATGGTGAGGGATTGAATGCAGTTGAACCGGGCTTGCCGCCAACCGCAATGCTCTCAATTCTTGGCACAACAGGGATGACAGCATGGTGCGGGCTGTTCAAAATTGGTCAGCCGATTGCGGGCGATGTTGTGGTCGTTTCAGGGGCTGCGGGAGCAACGGGATCAGTCGTTGGACAGCTCGCCAAGATCGCAGGTTGCACCACGATTGGCATTGCGGGCGGCGCTGAAAAATGCGCATGGCTGACCCAGGAGGCAGGATATGATCATGCGATTGATTATAAGGCCGGGCCAATCCGGGATCAGCTCAAGGCACTTGCTCCGGGTGGTGCCAATGTGATTTTTGACAATGTTGGTGGGGCGATCCTCAATGATATGCTAAGCCATATTGCAACCGGCGCGCGTATCGTGATTTGCGGCGGGATCAGTCGTTACGAAACGGGCACGCTGCCCGCTGGGCCGGAAAATTACTTCAACCTCGTTTTCCGCCGCGCGCGGATGGAGGGGTTTATCGTGATTGACTGGATGAGCGAATTTCCCGCAATCCGCAAACGCATGGCGGCCCTCATTAACTCTGGGCACCTTAAATACCGTGAGGATATTCAGCACGGATTTGAGAACGCGCCTGATACGCTCAAGCGGCTATTTACCGGCGCAAACAAGGGCAAGCAGTTGCTTAGAGTATTATGTGATTAAGTTAAACCGTTCGCCCTGAGCTTGTCGAAGCCTGTCCTGAGCGCCTGCCTTGCAGGCAGTCGAAGGGGGCTGTCCTTTTCTTTCGAATGCCGCAAGAAGAAAGGACAGGGCTTCGACAAGCTCAGCCCGAACGGATTTGGTTTAATCTAAGCTCATCAAGCACTAAACGGGATTAGCCATCGCCAAGGCAACCGCTGCGCCAATTTCATCCGAACGCGGATTGCGGCGCAGCGTCAGCCCGCCGTTGATCTGCAAATTCTGGCCAGTAATGAATGAAGCATCGTCGGCAAGCCACAGTACGGCGTGGGCAATATCCTCGCTCGTCCCGATCCGGCCAAGCGGATATTCCTTGGCGAACGCACCTTCAAAACCCGGCGTGGTCATTGCGCCTGCCGTCATCGGACTGGCGGTCAGCCCCGGCGAGATGATGTTCGCGCGAATGCCTTGCGCGCCGTATTGATTGGCGACGCAGCGGATCAGCGCTTCAGAGCCTGCTTTGGTGCCGATATAAGCCGCATGATCATCAATGATCGCCTGCGTCGTCGCCGATGATATCTGCATGAGTGATCCCCCGTTCGGCATGGCCCGAACGAAGGCACTGAGAAAATAATGAACGCCCTTGAACTGGAGCGCGATTATCTGATCAAGCTCTTCCTCGCTGATTTCATGAAGCGATTTGAGCAGCCCCCATCCCGTTGCATTGACCGCAATATCAACCCGACCATGCCGCGCGACCACTTCGCTCGCCAGCGCCTCAACATCGGCTTTGCGCGCGATATCACACAGCATCCAGTCTCCACCGATGTCACTCGCCAATTGGGCAAGCGGCGCTTCATGCCGCCCCGCGACAAGCACTTTGGCACCCGCGCCGGCTAGAGTGCGTGTAATCGCCTGGCCCATATTGGCTTTGCCAGCCGCACCGATCACGACCGCAACTTTGCCAGATAGATCAGTCATTGCGCAGCATCCTTGGCGGTGAGGAATGTCGCCGTGGCAACGCCGTCGGGGCCATAAACCGGCTCAGCAAGATCGACACGGTATTTGCGCGTGTTTGCATTGAGGATCATATAACCACCAAGATGTTGAAGCATCCCCCGGTAAGCCACGCCATCAAGATGCACCTGCAAATCCTCCGCGCAGTCCCATTCTTCAAACACATGCACCCGGCCAGCGTCATAAGGGTCGGCAGTCCACGCATAATGCTGACACCCTTGTTCGGCGAGCGCCATGTCGATCAAGGATTGCGCTCCGGCAAGTGCAGCGGCGCGGTTCTCGGGCGGAAAATCAACTTCGCCTGCGATAATAATTTTCATCCCCTACCCTTTCAATAATGTGTAGCGTCGCTCTTGATAAAACCAGCGGCCATCCTGTTTGATATAGTGATCATCATAGCGACCAACCGGACGGCTCATCGTGCCGTCACCACCTTCAAGAACTTCATGCGTAAACACCCGGCCAGTCGCGGTATCGCCCTCAATTTTGATTGCCGCGCATTGGCTGAAAAAAGCAACAAAAGCGAAACCACTCATTGCCCCATTCCAAAGCGTGACAATCGCATCACGCCCCTCAACGGTGGTGCCCATCAAATGCCAGCGGCCATCCCCGGCCCAGTTGCTCCCCCACTGATCAGCATCGCGGCGAAACACAGCATCGGCGTAGCTATCATGCAGCACACGAATCGCGAGTTGATCCTCAATTGGCCCTGAAAAGCCCATCTCACCCTCCATTTTGTATAGAGGTAAACCCACACGCCAGCGCCGCACACTATCAAAACAGTGACATCACGCCCCATCTTTTTTGTGTATTCTAGGGGGACGCAGGATCGTGCATGATGCGCTGACATAATCACAGGAGAGCAGCAATGGACTTGAGACTCACAGGCAAAAAAGTCATTATGAATGGCGGCGGGCACGGGCTTGGGCTGGCCGCGCTCAAACTGTTCGCGGCGGAAGGCTGCGACGTTGCCTTCTTCTCACGCGATGAGACCAAGGTGAAGGCCGCCGCTGCTGAAATAAGCGCTGCTGGCAACAAGGTTCATGCCGACACGTTTGATATGACGGGCAACCCCGAAGGCTATAGCGAATGGCTTACCAAGGCAGCAGACACACTTGGGGGCTGTGATATTTTCATCCATACCGCGAGTTCATCGGGGCAAGGTGCGACGCAGGATTGGCAGCGCTCACTTGATATGGACATTATGGGCGGCGTCAACGGCGTTGCTGCGCTCACGCCAGCACTCGCGTCATCAGGGGCTGGCTCAATCATCTTCATGTCGTCCACTGCCGCTGTTGAAACCTTCATCATGCCGCAGGCGTTCAATGCATTGAAGGCAGCGCTGATCACTTATGGTTCACAGCTTTCACAGTCGCTCGCCGCGCAAAAAATCCGGGTGAATACGATCACGCCGGGGCCAATCGAATATCCCGGCGGCAATTGGGAAATGATCAAGGGCGCAATGCCTGATTTCTACAACGGCACGCTCGCACAAATGCCGATGGGGCGGCTCGGCAATCCGCAGGAGGTGGCGAACGCCATTGTCTTTCTCGCCAGTCCAGCGGCAAGCTATATCACCGGAGCTAATTTGATCATTGACGGCGGCTATACCAAGCGGGTGCAATTCTGATGAAACTTTACCAATCAATCGGGCCAAACCCGCGCGTCGTCACGATGTTCATCGCCGAAAAAGGCATCAGCATCCACCGCTATTTCCTTGATATTCAAAAGGGCGAAAACCGCACGCCCGAATTTTTGAAGCTCAACCCAAGCGGCGGCACGCCTTTCCTTGCGCTCAGTAATGGCCAGCGGATTTCGGAGAGTCTCGCGATCTGCGAATATCTTGATGAAACGCAAGATGGGCCCAAGCTGGTCGGTGCTACGCCCGAGGAACGGGCAGAAACCCGGATGCTCGCGCGGCGGCTTGATCAGGCAATTGTCGTGCCGATGACCAACGGTTTCCGCAGCGCCGAAGGGCTGAAAATGTTTGAAACGCGGATGCTCTGCGTGCCTGAGGCGGCGGAGGGCAACAAAGCGTATGCGCGTGACGGGATGGCACAAGTGAACATGCTGCTTGAAGGGAATGCATATCTTGCGGGCGACCGCTTCAGCCTTACCGATATCCTGCTCTTTTGCTGGCTCGATTTTGGCCAAATGGTTGGTCAGCCAATCCCTGACGCCTGCGCCAATCTCAAAGCGTGGCACGCCCGCGTAGCCGCCCGCCCAAGCGCAGCGGTCAGCGCTGACCCCAAAAACGGCCTCTGATTTAGCAAGGACATGCCATGACAATTGATCGCGAAAAACTGCTCGATATCTATACCCGCACGATGAAGGTCGCGCGCACTGACGAGAAATTCCGTGGCCTTCTCGCAGGCGGTTCGCTCGCGGTGATTTATTATACCGTGCGCGGTCAGGAGCTTGTTTCCGCCGCGATGATGGCCGCGCTTGAACCAAGCGATTATCTTGTCACCACCTATCGCGGCCAGCATGATCAAATCGCTAAGGGCGTTCCCCTCAATCTGCTCTTTGCTGAGATCGCTGGCAAGGCGACGGGCACCTGCAAGGGCAAAGGCGGGTCGATGCACATCACTCATCCCGACAGCGGCGTGATGGTGACAACCGGCGTCGTTGGTTCGGGCCTGCCAATTGCCAACGGCCTTGCGCTCGCCTCACAAAACCGGGGCGATGGCCGCGTCACCGTCACCTGCTTTGGTGACGGCGCGACCAACATCGGCGCGTTTCATGAGGCGATGAACATGGCGCAACTGTGGAAACTGCCCGTCATCTTTTTCTGCCAGAACAATCGCTACGGCGAACATACCGCCTTTGCCGATCATACCAAAGTCGAAAGCATTGTCGCGCGCGCCGCCGCTTATGGGATGAAGGGCGTTCAGGTGGACGGCAATGATGCCGAGGCAATGTACACCGTCGCCAAGGAGGCCGTTGACCGCGCGCGGGCTGGCGATGGGCCAACGCTGATCGAGGCAATGTGTTACCGGATGATGGGCCATTTCTTTGGCGCGGATTTCTCGTACATGCCCAAGGAGCATCTTGCCGAAATGGCCGCCGCTGATCCGCTTCCCCGCCTCCGCGCGCTAATGCTCGACTATCAATTCACTGAAAGCGAACTTGATGCAATCGTCGCCGGGATTGATGCAGAGGTTGACGCAGCTTGGGACTTTGCCGCCGAAAGCCCGCTCCCCGACGTGAGCGAAATTCGCAAGGATGTGTTTGAAGAGGAGATCGCAGCATGAGCAAAATCAGCATGGTCAAAGCGATTAACTGCGCAATTGATGAGGCAATGGCCGAGGATGAGGGCGTGATTCTACTGGGCGAAGATGTCGCGGCGAAACAGGGCGGCGGCGTGTTCAAAATATCCTCAGGCCTTACCGAAAAATACGGCGAACACCGCATCCGCGCGACACCCATTTCGGAGCAAGCCATTATGGGCGCGTGCGTGGGTGCAGCGCTCGCTGGTTTCCGCCCGATTGCTGAAATCATGCTGATGAACTTTGTGACTGTATGCATGGATCAAATCGTTAATCACGCCGCCAAGCTGCGTTTCATGAGCGGGGGGCAAACCAATGTGCCGCTCGTTATCCGCACGACAACTGGCGTTGGCGTTGGTTTTGGTGGCCAGCATTCGGACATGCTTGAGGCATGGTTCGCGCACGTGCCCGGCTTGAAGATCGTCACGCCGTCAAACCCGGCTGACGCACAAGGGTTGATGCGGTCAGCAATTGCCTGCAATGATCCTGTGATCTTTATCGAGAATATCCTGTGCTACGGGATGATGGCCGAAGCTCCAGAGCCGGGGCACCGGGTGCCGCTCGGCAAGGCGGCGGTGACGCGCGAGGGCAGCGATTGTTCGATCATCACTTACGGTCGGACGGTGATTGATGCGGTGGCGGTCGCGGATCAACTCGCCGAGGAAGGCATTTCGGTTGAAGTGATCGATCTGCGCACCATCGCGCCTTATGATGAGGAAACGGTGCTTGCCTCAGTGCGCAAAACGGGTCGCGGGGTTGTCCTTCACGAAGCAGTCAAAGCTTATGGCACGGGCGCGGAAATCTCGGCGCGGCTTCATGAGGCACTGTTCAACGAACTCAAGGCACCAGTCCAGCGCATCGGTGGCGCATTCTCCGCCGTGCCAATGGCCAACGCGCTTGAGCAAGCGTGGATACCAAGCAAGGACGGTATCAAGGCCGCAGTGCGCACGACGATGAACTGGAAGAAATAAGCATGGCGAGCGAAATCCGCATTCCCAAAATCGGCATGTCAGCAACTGAACTCACTATCGCTGAATGGATGTTCGGCGACGGCGAGCAAGTGAACATGGGAGACACGCTATACTTGGCTGAAACGGACAAAACGACCAACGAGATTGAGGCGCAGGCATCGGGCACATTGCGAGTGATCGGTGTGGAAGGCGAGGCCTATGCGGTGGGCACGCTGATCGGGATGATTGAGTAGGGGTCAGTCTCAGGCGGGCAAATCCCCGCCCAGATATTTGTCGAGCGTTTGATGGAACTGGCGGATGCGGCTTTCCTGATAATTGCCAAGCTCTACGCGGTTATTGGCTGAGGCAATCAGCCCGTCCTGAACATAAGGCAGGTTCGCCATATCCTGCTCAAACACGGCACCGAGTTTGCCCCAGTCAGTGACTGTCGTCCACGGCTCATCCTCACCAAGAAAGCGCATTTCGCAGGCGCGCTTTTTTGGTTCACCCTTTTTCGCGCGCGCCAGAATGCGGACATCCATCAGTGTTGCATTCTGATCAGGCCAGGGCCGCCAGCGGTAAACAATGTTGCCGCCAAAACCGCCCCACGGCGAAAGGTTGGGAAACAAATTATAAGTGAAGGCGTCAAGCATTTCGGAATCGCACGCGTCACTTGCATCATAACCAAGATCGGTCAGGAATTTCTTGCGGTTGGCATCGGCTAGAAAGCGGCGCGCGGTGCTGCCTTCGGGAACCTTTTGATCAAGCCCGCTGACCAGACGTCCCGAACCACTGCCAGACAGTGCATCAAGAATATCCTGCTCACCCAGCCCCTGGCCCTCAAGATGCGGGCTGAGCACGCCAAAGGGCGTCAGCGCCAGATTGGCGTGATCGCCCCACAACGAATAGCGCGTGTTGGCGTCCCCCGTGAAGGGCAGGATTTGTGGATGCGTGATGACTGAATGCCACGCCTCCATGAAGGCTTCGCTGACCACCTTCCAATTGGCCTTGATCACCTTGCCAACCCAGATTGCGGTGGTGCATTCCTCCAGCCGCCAGCGCGCGAAAATCTCTCCCAGCGGCGCGATATATTCCTCCAGCGGCGGCGCACTCTCGCTTTCAGTTACGAAGATAAATCCAGCGAAATGACCAACACGCAGTTCAGGCAAGTTGAATTCGCGCGCCTTGATATGGGTGAAATCCCAAGCGCAAGGCGCGCGTTTGAAACTGCCATCATTATTCCAGGTAAAGCCGTGGAACGGGCATTCAAGCGCTTCGGTATTGCCACTTTCAGTACGGAGCAGCCGCCCCCGGTGGAGGCAGACATTGTGGAACGCCTTCACTGATCCATCATCCTGCCGGACGAGCAAGTATGACCGCCCGACATTGTTATAGACGACAGTATCACCAGCATCGGGCATCTCATCATCACGCGCCGCCATTTGCCAGACGCTGGGCCACATTAGCCGCTTTTCACGCTCAAAAAACTCTGCCGAAGTGTAGCGGTCGGCGGCAAGCGATGCCGTACCAAGGTCGCGCCAGCTATCGTCCATAATACTTGGCGGTACGGGGCGACTATCGCCCGCCAATATGTCCTGCACGCTTTCGCCGGGGCAGCGGTTACCAGTGATTTTGGGATTAACGTCAGCCAATTTATGCTCCTGATAATGGCATGGCGATGGCATCGGCGATATGCTGATGCACCTTCTGAAGTGCCGCCTCATTGCTGCCAAGCACCACATGAAAATCATCGGGCGCAGTCAGCAAATTGGCATAACCGTGAGAGGCAACGCGGTAATCCTCACTCTGCACAACGGTTGCGGTGGCATCATAGGCCATCGTACACATCGCGAGATGATCCTCAGATTCAACCCCGAACGGCGCATAAACCGCAAACTGACAGCGCGTTTTACCCACCCCGTCGGGGAACAGCCGAAATACCTGGGTGAAGAACACCCCCGGCGTCACCGCACCGAAGAAGATGATTGTATTAGGAAAAAGATAATGGACGCCGCCATAGTCAGTCTGCGGCCAATCATGCTCATTCTTGCCAACGAGATCACCGATGCTGTTATCGGGAAAGCCGACCCGGTGATGCCGCCCAAAGCGGTCAAGTGTGGCCACATCGTTATAATGCGTCTGGCCGATGGTCGAGGCATGGAGTGTCGCAAAATGATAGCCCTCACCGTAAGTATCAAGCGCAAATTTCCAGTTTGAGTCTGCTGTGAGGACACCCTTCTTGACAGGCGCGGCACGGGTCAGCTCAAGCGCTTCGATCACAGGCGCAATCTCGCCCAGATGCGCGGCTGCATCAATGGGCTGGCCGCCACCGGGGCGAACGAAGATCAGCCCGTGGAGTTCAGCGCAAGGCAGTTCGATCAGGTTGCGCGCGCCAATTTCACAGTCAGAAAATGATGCCTTCGACGGCTGACCGATCAGCTTTCCGCCTGCATCAAATGTCCATGCGTGAAACGGGCAGGTGATCCGCGCGCGGTGCCCCGAAAAAGGCTCAACCTCCTCAATCAGTTTTGCGCCGCGATGGGTACACATATTGAAGAAAGCGCGCGCAATGCCGTCCTTGCCGCGCGAAACGAGGATTGACGGCCCCGCCGCATCAAACACAAGGAAATCGCCAGCTTCGCGGATATCGGCAGACAGGCCTGCAACGATGGGTTCGCCAAGGAATAGCTTAGTGCGCTCGGCTTCAAACCGCTCAGGATCTATGTACACCCCCTTATGCAAAGGAAGCGGCCCCGCCGCACGGTCAGTCGCGCCCGCCCCGACAAGCGCCACCATTCGCCCCAGGCTCTCACGCGCCATAGCCTTGCGGCGCGCGGCGTGGTTGGGTCTGATTTGGGGATCGCGCTCGCTCATCGCCTCACAAAACTCTTAGTGTTGGTTCATGGCGCATCATGCCACTGTGCAGCGCGCGCGCAAGCTGTCGCATTGGATAGGAGGGATTATGGCGATAGGAGGGGTTATGGGGATCAGCGCCACCGGGCCAGTGATGCAAATCGCCTAAGCCGCTGCCCCCAAAAAGCCCAACTGGCCCGCCTTGAACACTGCCTGACTACGATTGACCGCATTCAATTTATCCCCTGCGCGCTGGACATGATAACGCACTGTCGCGTGGCTCAAAGAAAGGATCAGACTGATCTCCTTGTCAGTCTTGCCAATTGCCGCCCAGCGCAGGCATTCGACTTCGCGTTTGGAGAGCGAGCAGTTTGACGGGATCCACTGCTGCGTCCGCATCACCGCGACATAGCCGCTGATAAACCGCCGCGCGAGCAGCCCAAGCGCATCGGCGTGTAGCGCGAAGCCTTCGGTCAAATCCGTACATGTCCGGTCAATCGCGGGGAAGCTGACCGCGCCAATCTGGCCGAACGACAAATGCACAGGCACGACAATTGCAGCGCGCGACTGTGCCAGTCGCTCAAAATCGCCAAGTGATATGCCGTCGAGATATTTGTTGCGCCAAAAGGTATAAAAACCCTGCTCATTGCACCAAAATGGCTCACTCTCATAACGGCACGCGCGCGGCAGGAAGGATTTGAGCGCGAGGCGGTTATCTTCCCACCAGCGCTCGCCATCCTCAACCCATTTGAACACATCGCAGTTGATCAGCGCGCCGTTAGCATCAACCAACTGATCCTTCGATGCGATATCGGGTGCCACCGCCACACGGAATCCGCGCACCTGCGCCGCGCTATACAGCGCCTCCGCCGCAGAGCGAATATCCGCTGCCGCACGGATCGTAACCCGCTCAACCAGCGCGCGATCAAGCCCAAGGCTCATAATGTGGCACCCTCTCCTAAAGCCGAACCACTTATCGTTTGTGATAGTGTTAAGTGATAGTGGGCCACGAGGGAAGCGGGAATTGTGGGGTGCATGATAATCTTCTTCGCGCCTTTGCGTCTTCGCGCGAACCCATACGCCCTCGCCTCGCGTGGCTGGCTTGGGATTTATTTCGCGCGAAGACGCAAAGGCGCAAAGGAAGGCCTGTCCTACATGATTGTGCTTTGATATCATCACAAAATGATAACCCCTGTTCTCACCCGATTAATCGATTTTCTCAATCAGTGTGCCAATAGTCGATCCGAAAATTTCACGAATTGGCGTCAACTATGTCAACTATGTCAACCTGAATTGACACATTGATGAAGCGAATCGATCATAGACCAATTCGCGATATCCCCCTTGCTTTCCTATCCATTATCCGCCAATGGCCCGCTTCCACTTAGTGGCAAGACGAAAGCCGGAGGGGTGTGGGCACGGTGCCTTCATCAGCGATCGGCAGGATAAGGAAAAGCGCACATGGCTCTATACGAGCATGTATTTCTCGCGCGTCAAGATCTGGCTCAGGCTCAGGTTGATGCGTTGGCGGCGACCGCCACAGAAATCATCGAAACCGGCGGCGGCAAGGTCGCCAAGACTGAAACCTGGGGGCTTCGCAGCCTTGCTTACAAGATCGCGAAGAACCGCAAGGCGCATTATGTAATGCTTGAGTTTGACGCGCCCGGCCCGGTTGTTGCCGAGCTTGAGCGCCAGACGCAGATCAACGAAGATATCATTCGTTATATGACGATCAAGGTTGATGCGGGCGAAGCTGGCCCATCAGTAATGATGCGCAAGGCCGACCGTACCGAGCGTCCGCGCCGTGACCGCGATGATCGTCCGCGCCGTGATGATGACAATTATGGTGGGAGAGACTAATCATGGCACGTCCATTTTTCCGTCGCCGCAAAAGCTGCCCCTTCGCCACGAAAGACGCGCCGAAGATCGATTATAAGGATGTCCGCTTGCTTCAGGGCTTTGTCTCTGAACGTGGCAAGATCGTCCCCAGCCGCATTACGGCGGTTTCGGCAAAGAAGCAGCGCGAACTCGCCCAAGCGATCAAGCGTGCGCGTCACATCGGGCTCCTGCCCTACCTCGTGAAGTAAGAAGGAGTATCTGACATGGAAGTGATCCTTCTCGAACGCATTGAAAAGCTTGGCAAGATTGGTGATGTTGTCACCGTCAAGAACGGCTTTGCGCGCAATTTCCTTCTGCCGCGCAAGAAAGCGCTCCGCTCAAACGCGGCCAACCTCAAGGTGTTTGAAGCACAAAAGGCGCAGATTGTTGCCACCAACGACGCACGCCGCAGCGAAGCCGAAATTGATGCCAAGGGCGTTGAGGGCAAATCGGTTACGCTGATCCGTCAGGCATCAAACACTGGCCAGCTTTACGGCTCGGTCGCGGTGCGTGACATTGCCGAGGCGCTTGCCGCTGACGGTGCCAAAGTTGCAAAGAACCATGTCGTGCTTGATCGCCCGATCAAGTCGATCGGCATTTATGATGTCAAGGTCACACTTCACGCCGAAGTGATCGTGATGGTCAAGGTCAATGTCGCGCGTTCACCTGAAGAGGCTGAACTGCAATCGCAGGGCGTTAATGTGATGACTGATATGTTCGAAAAGGACACGGCGGGCTTCACAGAGGATTATGATCCAAACGCTGAACCCGGCGAAATTGCGGTTGAAATGGCTGCCGAAGCCGGTGCGGCGGTAGCAGCACCACAAGCTTAATCGCTCGAAGATCGTGAAAAAGAAAAAGGGGGCCGCGATTTGTGGCCCCCTTTTTTGTATTAGTAGCCCATCAGGCTCATGACTTCCTTGCGACTGCGATGATCATCAAGGAAGCAGCCGAGCAATCGCGAAGTCGTCATGCCGACGCCGTGAGTGCGCACCCCGCGCCCCGTCATGCAGCCGTGTTGCGCCTCAATCACGACAGCAACGCCTTGCGGATGGAGATTATCCCAAATGCACTGCGCGACTTGCGCGGTCAGCCGTTCCTGCACTTGCAACCGTCGCGCATAGCCTTCAAGCACACGCGCAAGCTTTGATATCCCGACAACGCGGTCTTTGGGCATGTAAGCGATGCTCGCCGTCCCCGTAATTGGGGCCATATGATGTTCGCAGTGTGACTGGAACGGGATGCCCTTGAGCAGGACAAGCTCATCATAGCCGCCCACTTCCTGAAATGTGCGCGACAAATGATACGACGGATCTTTGCCATTGCCTTCGCAATATTCACGCCATGCCCGCGCGACGCGTTTTGGCGTGTCGAGTAAGCCTTCGCGCGTTGGATCATCGCCTGTCCAAGCTATTAAAGTACGGACTGCCTCTTCGACTTCAGCGGGAACAGGAATTTTTCCGGACTCTGGGTCGGGCACATTATGAAAATCAGCCATACTTTATGTTACTCGTTCCCGCGCTGTAAAACCAGCGTAATTCCCAAAACTGTGATGCAATATTGCAACAGCGATCGTCATAACCATCATTTACGTTACGGATAACCACATTAAATTCAGTATCGAATAAAAACTTGCCCGGAAATACAGTGTTTACGCCAAAATTGAGCGTTGACGCGCATGGAAACGCACAGCAATATCATAACGTTTACAGCGCAAAAGACGCATATTCACCAATTGCGTGGATAAATCGGGAGACGGAAAACCATGAAAAAATTTGAACTACTAAGCGCTACCGCAATCGCGCTTTTTGCAACCGCACCTGCCTATGCACAAAGCACCGAAGCGGCTCCGCAAGTGGCCCAAGAAGCCGAAGAAGATGTCGCTGCCGATGAAATCATCGTTACGGCAACGCTGCGCAGTGAAAACCTGCAAGAAGTGCCAATCGCGGTTTCCGCGTTTAATACGGAATCGCTTGAAAAAGCAGGTGTCCGCGATATTCGTGCACTCGATAGCGTATCGACCAGTTTTAACCTGAATAGCACGCAAACCGAAAGCGGCGGCACGACTTTGCGCGTTCGCGGCGTTGGCACAACAGGTAATAACACTGGGCTTGAAAGCTCTGTCGGCATCTTCCTTGACGGCGTTTATTTGAGCCGCCCTGGCATCGCCCTTGGCGATTTGCTTGATGTAAGCCAAGTTGAACTGCTGCGCGGGCCGCAGGGTACGCTTTTTGGCCGCAACACTTCTGCCGGTGCGCTCAACATCAAGACAGCCAAGCCAAATCTCAATAAATTTGAAGGCTTTGCCAACGGCACATACGGCAATTACGACCTGATCAACCTTCAGGGTGGCATTTCTGCACCACTGATTGATGGCAAACTTGGTTTCCGTTTATCAGGTGCTTATCGCAATCAAGACGGCTTTGGCCGTAGCGTAACTGGAGCCGAGAGCAATGACCGCAACCGCTATATCGTGCGTGGCCAATTATATTTTGAGCCAAGCTCAGACTTTAATCTTCGTCTGATTGGTGACTATCAAAAATCGAACGAAAAATGCTGTGATGCGCCTATCATTCAGGAATCGAGCTTCGTCGCAGCCAATGTATTTTTGGCCAATGGCTTGCCGCAAAACGGCGGTGTTGTGGTGTCAGGTGTTGATGCAGCACAAAATCGTCGGAGCAATTCGCAGCAGTTCCGCGATAAGATCAAACAAGGCGGTGGTTCAGCCGAAGCCAATCTAAAAATTGGCAATGCTGATCTGATTTCAATTACGGGATACCGTATTTCACGCGCGGCATCGATTCAAGAAACCGATTTCACCACGCTCAATGTTTTTTCAACGTCGCGTGGCAGCACCGGCGCCGCAAATGCTATCCCGAGCTTCACCAAAATCAAGACCTTCAACCAAGAGGTTCGTATTTCTGGTGAGGCCTTTGAAGAAAAACTCCAATATCTATTCGGTGTTTATTACAGTGATGAGCGAATCAACGAGATTCAGACGCTTACGCTCGGCACTGATTTTCAGCGCGCTATCAGTGCAAACCTGACTGCACTTGGTGCGCCAGGGCCAAACCCTGCTTTGAATATCTTTGCAAATCCATCAGGCATCCCTGGTGCTGGCGTAAGCGCGGCAGGCAATTTCGCAAGCAATCGCTTCCAGCAAAATGGCCGAAACATCTCATTTTTCACTAATGAGACATTTAAAATCACCGATAATTTCTCGATAAACGCGGGCCTGCGCTATTCCGATGACCGTAAGAAAGGCATCTTCACTCAGCCGGCTGCGAACTCCCCAGCCTGCCTTGCCGTTTTGGCAAATCAGCTCGCAGGGCCGCTTGCAGGCCTCCTGCCGCTCAAGCCACTCGCTGTTGGCCTAACCTGCTTCCCATTTGCGGTGCAGACCAACATTCTTGGGCCAAATACTGCTGCACTCGCACCAACGCCTGTGCCGTTCAACCGTGTGTTCAAGGATAATGAGCTGATTTACACAGGCAAGCTCACTTGGCAGCCACGCGATAATATCAACACCTATTTGAGCTATACACATGGTTATAAGGCAGGTGGGTTTAACCTTGATCCAACCGCTGCTGCAGGCGGCGCTGATCCTCGCTTCAAATCGGAAAAGGTCAACACTTATGAATTTGGCCTCAAAACCAAATTCCTAAACAATGCGCTGACCGCGAATTTGGCGATCTTCCATAATGACCTAAACGATTTCCAAGTACTCGAATTTACCGGGGTTCAGTTCGTTACATTCAATGTTGAAAAGGCAAAAGCGACAGGGGCTGAACTTGAACTTACAGCAAAGTTAAGCCGTGAACTGACGTTCAACGGAGCCTTTACCTATAGTGATGCGCGTTATCCCAAAAAATGTGCGGGCACAGCCACATCGCCTCAAGTAACATCGTTGTGCGGCAACAGCTTGACCAACGCGCCAGAGGTTGTGGCAATTGCCGGCTTCAATTATGACCGCGATATCGGCTCAAATCTGAATTTTGGCCTCAACGGTTCGATCCGACTTGAGTCAGACCGCCGCACATCAACCCAGGCTGTCCGTGTCGACAATAACAGCATCAAAAATCCATTCGATATTCAAGATGGTAACGTTAAAATTAATCTTCGCGCTGGGCTCGGCACTCAGAATGGGCGCGTTCGGATTGAAGTGTTTGGCAACAATATCTTTGATGTGCAGACCCGCAATGTCACGTTTGACATTCCTCTGCGCGGCGGTGATTTCCTCCGGCTTAACCCGGCGCTTGGAACCGGGGCGCAAGGCGTTGCGCGCGGCGTATTCAATCAGGAACCTCGCACTTACGGGGTAACTGTCAGAAGCAAGTTCTGATAACCCAAACAGAATAACGCCAAAGGGCGCGGTTGATCATTTCGACTGCGCCCTTTTTGCATCATTCCACCGCAATCGACATTGACGCTTTCCTGTAATACCTATGGGCCATTGACCTTCAAGTCGCGGCATCGCAAAAGCGGCCAAGCAAGCGCTACTTCTCGGGAATGGAAGGGCGATAGATGGGAGAGACTATATGAAAAAATTTAATCTGTTAGGTGCCACTGCGATAACGCTATTGGTAGCCAGCCCAGCATTTGCTCAGACCGCCCCCGCGCAGGCTGAACCGCAGGCCGAAGACGAGTCGGCCGAGTCCGAGGAAATTATCGTTACCGCAAGCAAGCGCGAACAAACGCTGCAAGACACGCCGATTTCGGTTGCGGTGGCCAGCAGAGCGCAAATCGAACAGTCCCAGATCCGTGATCTTATTGATCTTCAGACGTTGGTACCTTCACTCAAGGTCGGTCAGCTACAAAGCTCGGCCAACACCAATTTCATTATTCGCGGTTTCGGCAACGGCGCAAACAACGCCGGGATCGAACCGTCAGTCGGCGTCTTTATTGACGGCGTTTATCGGTCACGCTCGGCAGCTCAGATCGGTGACCTTCCCAACATCAATCGGATCGAAGTGCTGCGTGGCCCGCAATCGACATTATTCGGTAAAAACGCGTCTGCCGGTATTATCAGCCTTGTGACCGCTGAACCCAAATCTGAATTTGGCGGTACGCTTGAGGCCAGTTATGGCAATCGCAATGCAATCATCCTCAAGGGCGATATCACCGGGCCAATTACCGAGACATTGGCTTACAGCATTGCTGGTAACTATAATAAACGCGACGGCTATGGGCGTGACTTGAACCTTGGCACAGAAACCAATGACCGTAACCGCTACGGCTTTCGTGGTCAGTTGCTGTTTGAACCAAGCTCGGATTTGAAGATCCGTCTTATTGCAGACTATGACAATATTGATGAAGTGTGCTGCACCGTTGCCAATATCGTTGATGGCCCGACTGGAAACGCTGTTCGTGCGCTTGGCGGCAGGGTGAATTCGAACCAGCCCTTCTCATTCGACAGTTTTGGCAATCGTGAATCGATCAACAAGATCGATAATTACGGAGTTTCGGCACAAATTAACTACAACATCAATGATACTCTGTCGCTTACCAGCATTAGTGCCTATCGTGGCGTTGAAAGCCTTACCAATCAAGACTCTGATTTCACCAGTGCTGACCTCATCGGTTCAAACCTTGGTACAACAAACATTGATACATACACGCAGGAATTGCGGATTGCGTCGGATTTTGATGGGCCAGCAAACTTCTTGCTTGGTGGATATTATTTTAACGAGAAAATCGATTTTGCGAACGATCTCACTTTTGGCCGCGATTTCCGAGGCTATACCAATATTCTTAGCCAAGGCGGCATAACTACGCTTGAACGCACAATTCTCAATCTGCCAGCAGGTACGTTTGGCGCGGTTGGACAAGGCGCGTTTGACCGTTTCAAATTTAAGGATCGCTCTGCGTCAATCTTCGGCCAAGTCGATTTTGAACTTGGTGACAAGGTTACACTGACGGCTGGTTTCAACTACACTGATGATCGCAAGAAAGTGCGTTCAAACAGCGTAAGTACTGATGCGTTTTCGGCACTGGATTTAGTTGCAATCGGATCAGGCGTAGTTCGTAGCACCGGCATTTCGCAGCAAGTGGGTAATATATTAATGCTTGGTCGTGCGGCATCGGCTGCAGAAGTTGCTGGTTTCGCACAGGCGCAGCCTGTGGCCTTTGGCCAGATTAACACCGCAGTCACGGCGTTTGCGAATGCCAACGCAAATAATCCAGCAGTTAATCCATTGCTTGCGCTTCAAGCACTCCAGTTTCTCCCACCGTTCCTGAACTTCCCCAATGCAGTCGAAAATGGCAAGACGCATGATAAAGACCTTTCTTACACTTTGCGTATTGCTTATAAAATAAGTCCTAGGTTTAACACCTATGCGACTTATGCAACTGGGTTCAAAGCCAGTTCGTTCAACCTGTCACGCGACTCGCGTCCGACTGCGGCCAATTTCATTCCCGGCTCGCCAGTCACAAATCCGGCACCATCACCAATTCGTACCGCAGGTTTGGCACTGACCAATCTGACCGCAGGCACGCGTTTTGCTGGCCCGGAAGAAGCGACCAATTACGAAATTGGTATCAAAGGCAATCTTCCCGGTTTCGCATTCAATTTGGCGATTTTCCAGCAAGAGTTGAAAGGTTTCCAAAGTAACGTCTTTCAGGGTGCCGGTTTTGTGCTTGGCAATGCTGAAAAGCAGACGACCAAAGGGTTTGAGCTTGATGCCAGCATAACTCCAATCAAAGCACTGAATTTCACGGCGGCTTTGACTTATCTTCGGCCTAAGTTTGACAAATTTACCGGGGGCTCAGCTTTCAACCCACTTACCAATACCGTTATTCGCACCAATCTTTCTGGTGTGCGCCCAAGCGGCATATCGTCTTACTCGATTGCTGTTGGCGGGACTTACACTCAGAATCTTGGTGGCGACAAAAAAGCCATATTCCATGTGGATTATGATTACAGCAGTGCATTCCAAATTGCGCTGGGGTTGCCGTTCAAAGCTGATCCTGAAACGCTCAATGCTTCAATCACTTTTGTTCCAATCCAGGGCCTTGAGCTTACAGTGTTTGGCCGGAACCTGACCGAACCCAAGTTCAACCCAGTCATTTTCCCGTCCGTGGCGCAGCCTGGCAGCCTGTCAGGCTACCCAAGCCCGCCGCGTACTTATGGTATAACCGGGCGCTTCCGATTCTAAGCGTTATTATCACCAACTAAATAAAAAGGGGCGGCCAACACCGCCCCTTTTTTTATCCGCTGTTGCGAAGCCCGGCCGCGATGCCGTTGATCGTCAAGTGAATGCCCTCGGCGATGCGGGGGTCATCCTCGCCTGCGCGCCGCCGCCGGATAAGATCAATCTGGAGAGCATTTAAAGGATCGACATAAGGCAGCCGCGTGCGCACTGAATGTTGCAGTGCTGGCTGATGATCAAGCAGGTTGACCTGCCCCGTAAGCGTTAAAAGCTGATCGCGTGTTTGGTGCCAGCCGTCACTGATCCGGCCAAAGATACGAGCGCGGAGCGGGCCATCCGCCACAAGGCTCGCATAATTGGCGGCAATCGCCATGTCAGACTTGGCCAGCACCATCTCCAGATTGGAAAGCGTCGCATGGAGGAACGGCCAGCCCTCAACCATTTCGGCGAGTAGTCCGCGATCCTCAAACGCCGCTAGCGCCGCGCCGGTGCCATACCAGCCGGGCAGCATCACGCGCGCCTGCGCCCAGCTAAACACCCAGGGGATTGCGCGTAAATCTTCGATCCGATCAGACTTGGTGCGTGAGGCTGGCCGCGATCCGATCTTGAGTTCGGCAATTTCGGTAATCGGGGTCAGCGCACGGAAGAATTGGTTGAAGCCATCGGTGCCGTAAACCAGGTCGCGATAGGCAATTGAGGCCGCTTTGCTGATCCCTGCCATTGCGCTGCGAAACCGCGCAAATTCGCGGTCATCAAGCCATGTCGGCGCAAGGCTCGCCAGCATCGTCGCGGCACTCATCGTTTCAAGGCTCGCCTCGGCAAGTGCCGGGCTGCCATATTTTGACGCAATCACCTCACCCTGTTCAGTAATGCGGATGCGCCCGCCGACTGATCCCGGCGGCTGCGCACGGATCGCCTCAAAGGCAGAGCCACCGCCGCGCCCAACGGCACCACCGCGCCCGTGGAACAGTTGCAGCTTGATACCGCGCGCCTTGAACACGCGCACCAGCGCCACCGCACCCTCGTGAAGCGACCAGTTTGAGGTGAGATAGCCGCCGTCCTTATTACTGTCCGAATAACCGATCATCACTTCCTGATGACCACGCTTCGCCGCTAGTGCCGCTGCCTTTGGCCGGTCGAGATATTCGGCCATGACAGCGGGTGCAGCCTCCAGATCCTCAATCGTTTCAAACAGCGGCACCGCCATAATCTCGCAAGTCGGGGGATCACCAGGCACATACAGGCCGACCTCTTTGAGCAGGACATACACCTCAAGCAGGTTGGAAACCCCGCTCGTTTTCGAAACAATATAGGCGCGAATGACATCAGGGCCGAAACGCTTGTGCGCGCTTGCCGCCGCGCGCAGGATCGCAAACTCGCTCTGCGCCTCATCCGAATAAGCCGAAAAAGGGTTCATCAGCAGGCGGTTTTGCGACAATTCCCGCCCAAGCAGATCAATCCGCTCCCATTCCTCAAGCGCTTCATAATTCGCACAGACTCCTGCGCTTGCCAGCAATTCGGCAATCACGCGCGCATGAACATCGGCATTTTGGCGCAGATCAAGCGTTGCCAGATGAAAGCCAAAACTCTCAACCGCACGGATCAAATTATCGAGCCGCCCCGCGCGCATCGCCTTGCCACCGTGCGCTTCAAGCGAGGCCGCAACAATCCGCAAATCCGCCGCGAGCGTGCGACCATCGGGATAAGCCTCGCCCGGCACCAGTGCTACGGGAACAACGGGATGCCCGGTCAGCGCGGTGAAGCTTGCCGCCGTCCGCGCATAAATGCCCGTAAAGGCGCGGCGATACGGTTCATCACTGCGCGATGCCGCTACGTCGCCTGAGCGTTCAGCAAGGGCTGCAAGTTCAGGCGAAACTTCGGCAAGGCTGGTCGAAATCGCCAGTTCAGCGCCTAGCGCGTCAATTTCAGTCAAATAATGCTTGAGCGCATAGCGCGCCTGACGCCGCAGCGCGGTTTCAAGCGTTGTCGCGTTGACATTGGGGTTGCCGTCACGGTCTCCGCCAATCCATGTGCCCGGCTTGATAAACGCTGCGACTGGCCCGCCAACGGCCACCTCCCACCGCGCATATAGCCTTGGCAGTGCTGGAATAAAACTTTTCGCAAAGTAGGAAAGTGCTGAGTCAATCTCATCCTCGACAATGGGTTTGACTGAGCGGAGCGGGCGCGTTTGCCACAGGATCGTGATCTGGCGGATGAGCGCGTCTTCGGCCATTACATCGCCGT
>JAYUIX010000208.1:0-4035 GCA_043765635.1 Sphingomonadales bacterium | reverse complement strand
CGATTGGCAGATAGCCCCGCTATCTGCCGCACTCGCGCCTAGCCACGAACCAAATCTGACATCGTCACGAACGTGCATTTAATAGATCCTGACCCTAGTGGTTAACCAAGCAGAAACGCGCCCACCAAGCTGAGCGCAAATGCGGCAAGCGTTGCGACGATCACTGGCATTGCGCTGCGCCAGCCCTGCTGCAACAACAACTGCATCGGGGAACGAATGCCCGTCGCCGTCACTGCGAGAAGGAGCAACGCCGATGCCGCTTCCTTCGTCCAGAGCGTGACTGGAGCAGGTACACTCACAAATGAATTGAGTAGTGCAATACCCAGAAAACCCAGCACAAACCACGGCACGCCAACTCGGCTGCGCACTTGCCCCGGCTCAGCCGGAAAGCACAGCGCGACAACGGCAAGCGCGGGCGCGAGCATTGCAACTCGCGTAAGCTTCACAATCGCCGCTGTCTCACCCGCATCGTTCGAAAAGCTATAACCAGCGCCCAGCGCTTGGGCGACATCATGGATTGATGCGCCAACGAGAAAACCGGCCTGTTTGTCATTCAAACCAATCAACTGCGCAATCGCGGGATATAGCGACATCGCGAGCGCACTCGCCGCTGCAATTGCCACCAACACAAGCGTCAATTGCGCCTGACTTGATCGTTTTTCGCCAAGCACACTTGATAGTGCAAGCGCCGCCGATGCGCCGCAGATCGCAACCGCGCCGCCTGCAAGCACCCCGAACGCGCTGCCCAGCCCAAGCAGGCGCGCTGTCGCCAAGCCCGCAAGCGTCACTAGCGCAACTGTCGCTGCGATCCACAGAAAACTGATTCCGCCGAGATCAACAATTTGCCAGATTGTAATTTGTGCGCCCGCAAGCACGATCCCCCAGCGCAGCAATGTTTTTGAGGCGAGGTTAAGCCCCGGATGCAGCCGCGCATCGGCATTGGCAAAATTGAAGGCTAGCCCGATGAGCAAGCCCATCAGCATTTTGGGAGCGCCGTAATGTTCGGACAGCCACATGGCCGCAAGCGCCGCCACCGCCGTAATCGCCAGCCCCGGAAAATGATCGCGCCAGCCGATTTTTTGGCTCGGCGCACTGGTATCAAGCAAATCGCCGTAAAGGTCTGCGGCCAGCGGATAGCCACGCATGGATTGCTGCTTCACGGTTCGGCCCGTTTGATTTCTGGCAGCAACAGATGAAACCATGTGAGCGCCAGCAGATAAGATACCGCTGCAAAGATGAAGAGCGGGGTGTAACCAATCCCCGCCACCAGCACGAGGCCAGTGATCTTGGCAATCGCCGCGCCGCCCATATTGCCCATAAACGCGCCGAAGGCTGTCACTCGGCCAACCTTGGCGCGCGGCACAACGTCAGTAATCGTTGAGAATATCGACAGCGAGAAGCCCTGATGCCCCGCCATGACGACCCCCATCATGATTGCGACAGGCCAAAAACTATCAAGTTGAAGTACCAGCGGTAAAGGCAACACAATCAGTGCTGAGACGAGCATCACGCCTTTGCGGACACGGTTGACGCCCCAGCCGCGTTCAAGCAATCGCGTTGAGGCCCAGCCCGCGAGCAGCGCGCCGCCGCCCGAACCAAGAAATGCGAGCGCAAGCGGGATGGCGAGTTGCTCGGTCGTCAAATCATAGGTTTTGCGGTAAAAATCAGGCAGCCAGAAATTGATCAGCCACCATGTCGAGTCAGAAAGTGCTTTGGCAATAACAATCGCCCACGTCCGCCGCTCAAGCAGGATCGGGCCATATGGCGCGCCGCCATCAGACATAGAGCGCGAGGTATCCTCCGCACCGTCATCAAACTGCACGCCGCGCGCAAACCAGAGCCAAAGCGCAAGCGTGATAAAACCGCCAAGCCCGGCGAATATCAGCGCGCCGCGCCAGCCAAAGGCTGCCGCCATCGCCGGGATCATAAACGGCATCGCGATGGTGCCCGTGCCAGCAATGGCGGTGCCAACGCCAAAGGCAAAGGAGCGCTTGTTGGGCGGAAAGAGCGTCGCCACGGTTTTGATGGTGAGCGGCGTCTGCACTGCTTCAGTTGCACCAAGCCCGATCCGCGCCGCAACAACATGCCAAGCAGTTATTGCCCAACCGTGCGCCATCGCGGCGAAACTCCACGTTGTCACTCCAGCGATCATCGAACGACGAACGCCAATCCGGTCAACCAACCAACCCGTGAACAGGAATGAAAACGCCGCCGCGATTTGGGTATAAAAGGCGAGATTGCCGAAATCCTCATCAGTCCAGCCAAAATCGGCTGACATATCGGGCTTCAAGATCGCGATAACCGGGCGATCCATTGCATTGAAAATACCCGCGACGCACAGCAGGCCAAACAGCGTCCAGCGCAGGCGCGGGGTGATGATTTTCATGGCCGAACCATAGTTTTACAAATCGTCCGCATAACACTCTCTTCCTCACCGTTTTGGCAGATAGCCTATAGAAAACAAGGGGCCGGGAAATTGCTCTCCCAGCCCCTTCCCCCCTTTTGCCTCCCCAGCGCTGCGACCCGCAAGGGTATCAATTCCCCCCGAAATTGACCTTGGCGGTAATCCCAAAATAACGATCCGCCTCACGCGGGATCAAGAAGCGGAAGCTGCCCCCCGGCCCGCCATTGGTGATCGATGAGGCAAAGCTTGTGTCAAACACATTCTTGACTTGGAACGTCAGCTTGAAACGGTCATTCACGTCAACAATCGCAGCCGACAGATCAACCAGCGTGTACCCGCCAATCGTCCCCGCCGCGCGCAGCACTGGGCTTGGATCGAACAGCGAAAGCTGCTTTGACTGCGCCGAGGCTTGCGCCCCAATCACGATGTTGATCGCGCCGCCCGTTTGTATCGTATAATCACCACCAAGCGACGCCTTATATTTCGGCGCATAGGCAAGCGGTGTGCCTGACGGGACGACACCTGCAGGATTGCCACCGGGCGGCAGGAAGAACTGATCTACCTTAGCGTCAGTGTAGGCAAAGCCGCCGTTGATGTTGAGGCCTTTGATTGGCCGCCAGATCAGGTCAAGCTCACCCCCGCGCGTCGAAATCCGGCCCGCATTGGTGAAACGGGTGACAACGACGCCCGCGACGATATCAGGGTTATTCGCCTGAAAATTCTTATATTTGGCATAATAGGCCGCAAGATTAAGGACGAGTTTTCCGCCAAACAGCGTGTTCTTAATCCCGGCCTCATAACTGTCAGCGGTTTCCGCCGCGATTTCGCCCGTGCCAACCGCTGTCAGGTTGAAGAAGATGTTGAACGCCGGCCCTTTGTACCCGCGCGCATAAGTGGCGTAGAGCGTTGAATTTTTTGACGCATCAAACTGTACGCCAGCACGGCCCGAGAAGTTGGTGTTTGTTGCCTTATTGCGGAACGGAATGCCGTTCGATGGCCCTGCAATAAAGCCGCCGTTGGGGCCGATTAGCCCGCCGTTGAAAACGCCCGCATCAAAGTTCGGCTGAATGCCAGGGCCGGTCAGCGGTGACACCCGGCTGTGGAACACATTAAGCTGATCAATCGTATAACGCACCCCGCCGATCACGCGGAAGCGGTCAACAATATCAAACGTCCCCTGCCCGAACAGCGCGAAATTCTTGAACACTGAACCAAAGGTCGCACTGCCATTGGGGAAAGTGCTGGCGGGAGCACCAACGCCTGTGCATGGGAGCAGCACCCCGCCCGGAGGGGCTGGATTGCAGACAATATCGCGACGCGTGAATGTCCGTGTGGTGTCCGCCTTTGAGTAAAACGCACCAAGAACATAATCGAACCGCTGATTGCCCGGCGAAGTCAGGCGCAATTCCTGCGTAAAGGTATCGCTGACCTGCGGGCCATCATCATGAAGCTGGTTGAGGCCAGCAAAGGCCGCACCGACAAAATCGCCATCGCGAATTTCGCGGTTATCATATTGGCGGTATGACGTGATCGACGTAACAGTTTGCGTACCCAGTTCAGCATCAATCTGGAGCGAACCGCCGTAGCTTTCCTCAACCGTCGCGGTCACCAAATTCTGGTTGATCGTCCGC
>JAYUIX010000207.1:0-4037 GCA_043765635.1 Sphingomonadales bacterium | reverse complement strand
CGTCAAGCAAGACAAAGACGTAGCCCCGCTACGCCTTTGCTTGCTTTCCTCGCATCTCATCCCGATAACAGACCATCACGAACGTGCATTTAATAGGTCCTGACCCTAAGAGACCATTTGAAAATTGATGCGGGCCGGTATGACGGGTCTGTCTCGCGCCAGCGTTGTCGCGATTTTCCCTTGTTTTTGACCTGTTTTTTGCCACATTGGCCCCGCATCGCGACGGCAATCGCTTCTTGTGAGCACAAAAAATCCCTCGCCAGCCCTCCGCCGCCCAATTTCCAAATACTCTCTTAACCATTTGGCGTCATAGTCCATCCGTAACGGATCATTTGATGCGCCGTTATTAGGTATTGCGTAAGGAATTATAATGCGAAAATTCGCAAAACACGGGGCGCTTGCTCTGGTCGCACTCACGGTTTTTACTCACATACCCGCACAAGCGCAGGGTGCGGGCGATTTGCTCGTTGCGCCAACGCGCGTGGTGCTTGACGGCGCACGCGGAACCGAGGTCATCCTCAACAATATCGGCACTACGCCCGCGACGTACCGGATATCGCTTGAACTCCGCCGGATGCGCGCGGACGGTTCGCTTGAAGATGTCGAGCAAAGTGCTGCAAACGCCGTTGAAGCGGCAACGCTTGGCATGATCAGCTATGCCCCGAGGCGTGTGACCTTGCCGCCCAACCAGCCGCAATCGATTCGCATTGGCATTCGTGCGCCGCAATCGCTGCCTGACGGCGAATACCGCGCGCACATGCTCTTTCGCGCGATTCCCGACAGCAAGCCAGCGGTGGCGAGCACTGGCCCCAAGGAAGGCGTGTCAATTGCGCTCATCCCGATTTACGGGGTCACCATTCCAATCATCGTGCGCCAAGGCAATCTGAGCGCCAAAGCCGCGATTTCGGATGCGCGGATCGAAAAAGGCGCCGAGCGCGACACGTTCAGCTTTGGCCTTGCGCGCACGGGCACGCGCTCAACCTACGGGCGGATTCGCGTGATCAAGCCAGGCGTTGACAAACCGCTGATTGATGCGCGCGGCATTGCGGTCTATGCCGAACGGGCTGATCGCCGCGTGATTTTCCCGGTTGATGCAGAACTCGCAGCCAGGCTGAAAGGCCCGGCAACGATCCAGTATCTTGAGGATATTGATGCAGGCGGCGGCGTGATCGCCGAACTCCAGACCGTGATTCGTTAGCGCAGCGGACAGGCAGGCGGCAGCGCCACCATGCGCGATATTTGCACTTTCTTCTTTAGCGCGCTGATCGGGGCTCTGGTGATGTGCGGCATGCCCGTTGCGCACGCCGCCCCCGTGTGGACGGCAAATCCCGATGATGCTTTGCTGTTTGATGTCCGGCTTGGCCAGTACCGGCTGGGCGAGGGCGTGCGCGGCTATCAAACGCCTGAGGGAAGCTGCCTTGACCTTGCCGATGTCATCGTCGCGCTTGATGTGCCTGTCCGGCTTGACAAGAAGTTGCGCCGCGCAACTGGCTGGGTGTTTGAGGAACGCCGCACCGTGGTGATTGACCGCGAAATGGCTACGGTACAAATCATGAACAAGTCTGAAAAAATTGGCCTGACTGATATTTATGACACGCCAGAGGGTTGGTGCGTGGCGAGCGGCAGACTCTCGGCATGGTTCGGGGTGATGTTTGAGGCGGATCGGGGCAACGCATTGCTGTTCATCCGGTCAGGCTTCAAATTGCCCGTTGAATTGGCGCTCGAACGGCGCAACCGCGCGGCCAAGATACGCACCAATGTTGACTTTGATCTAAAATCCCTCCCCCAAGCCCAAGCCCCGTTTCGGGGGTTCAAAACCCCCTCGCTTGACGCAGTTGTTAGGTTTGGCGGGCTTCACCAAGGCCGAGATCGCGGTGGTACCCGGCTCAATGCGGGCTATGAGCTTTACGCGGCTGGTGAGGCAGGGCCAGTGGCGTATAATGCGCGGCTGTCATCAAATCGCAAAGGCGCGCCCGAAAGCCTCCGGCTTCAGGCCTACCGCACTGACCCGCAGAGCCGTTTGCTCGGGCCGCTTAGGGCAACCCAAGTCGCAATCGGCGATGTGTCAGGTGTTTCGACGGCACTTGTCAGTCAATCAGGCGTTGGCCGAGGCGCATTCATCTCAAACCGTCCAGTGGAACGGCGCGATGCGTTTGATCGCACCGATTTTCGCGGTGAATTGCCCAATGGCTGGGACGCCGAGCTTTACCGCAACGGGCAGCTGCTCGTTTTTGCCGAAACCCGCGCTGACGGACGCTATGAATTTCTCGATGTGCCGCTGCTATACGGGCAAAATGATTTTGAAGTCGTGCTCTACGGCCCGCAAGGTCAAGTCCGGCGGGAACGACGGGTGGTTCCCGTTGGGCTTGATTCGATCCCGCCGCGTAAAACCTATTACTGGGCAGTGCTTGATGAGGAAGGCCGCGATCTGATTACGCTTGGCAAGGTCAAACGCTTTGCACGCTGCGGTTTGCGCGGTTCGTTCGGGATTGAACGCGGCCTTGACGTCAAAACATCAGTTGCTGCCTTTGGGCATAGCCTTAATCTTGAAGATGGCCGCAGACGCAATTTTGGTGAGGTTTCGCTGCGTCGCGCGCTTGGGCCAAGCTTGGTTGAAATTTCAGGTGCTGTTAGCAATGGTGGCGGAGCAGCACTGCGCGCGAATCTGCTTGGTCAATTTTTTGGCGCATCAGTCAGCGCTGAATCAATCAATGCGCGCGGCGGATATCGCTCAGATCGCGTACTTTCCGGCGTTACAGCTATTCACACTGTCTCAATTGACCGAACGATTGGCGGCAGTCGGCGCAGTGTGCCCGTTCATCTGGAGGGGCGCTATACTGAACGCGGCAATGGCAATGATAGTTTTGATGCAGCGGCCCGCGTTTCAGCCAGTCTTGGCCGGATTGCGCTTACCGCGCAATTTGACTGGCGTGATGAAAGACAGCGCTTTGGCCCTGATCCTGAAGGGATTGCTGAAGCGTCGCTGCTCGCCAATGCCCGGATCAAGGGCGTGCGGCTGCGCGGTGAGGCGCGGTACCGCTTGAGCGCGGGCGCACGATTTGAAAGTGCAACGCTTGTCGGCGAATGGTCAGCGGGTGGCAATGATCGTTTCAGCAATGATTGGCGCGCCGAAATTGGTTATGATCAGCCCTTGCGCCGCGCGCGCGCCGGGCTTGGCTATATCCGCCGCTTTGAAAAAGTTGCGCTGACGGCATCAATTGAGGGGGCGACTGACGGCGCGGTGGCGGCGGGGCTTGATCTTGCGTTCAGCATTGGCAGAAATCCGCGCGGCGGCGGTCTGCGCGTGACCTCAGATCGATTGGCAACGCAGGGGCAGGCCGTTGCGCGGGTGTTCCGTGATCTGAACGGCGATGGCCGCTGGCAATCAGGGGAGCCTCAGGAAAAGGATGTTCAGCTTTCGGCGGGCCGTGTGCCTGTGTCCCGGCTTACGGGTACGGACGGGCTTGTATTGATTGATGCGCTTGAGCCGTTTCAGCCAGTCCTCATCGGGATTGATGCTTCATCACTGCCCGATCCTTATGTGCAGCCTGCAAGTTCAGGCGTGGTCGTGACGCCGCGTCCCGGCGTGTCGATCATAATTGATCTGCCGCTCAGTAGCGCAGGGGAGGTTGATGGGACGCTGCTTCGTGACGGCGGCACCGCGCTTGAAGGCGTTGATCTTGAACTGATTGATGTCGAGGGGCGGGTCGCGCGCAAAACGCGGAGCGATTTTGACGGATTCTTCCTTTTTGAAGGTGTGCCTTACGGCCGTTATACGCTGCGCATTGCCAAATCGATTGCGGATGCGGTCAAGCTTACGCCAGCCCTTCCCGGGGTTGCAATCGTCGGTGAGGGCACGCCGCTGTTTCATTTGGGGGCTGTGGTCGCAAAACCGTCGGCTAATATAATCGCACTAAATCAGTAGCTTAACCCCGATGGGGTGAGTGGTGCGGCCAAGAAGACTCGAACTTCCACGGCCTTTCGGCCACAACGACCTCAACGTTGCGCGTCTACCAGTTCCGCCATGGCCGCACACT
>JAYUIX010000206.1:0-4062 GCA_043765635.1 Sphingomonadales bacterium | reverse complement strand
CATGAGCCGGTTTACGGGATCAACACGGGCTTTGGAAAATTGGCAACGGTCAAAATTGGCGATGCTGATCTTGAAACGCTTCAGCGCAATATCGTGCTGAGCCATGCGGCTGGCGTTGGTGATCCGATGCCAGTGCCGATCGCCCGCCTGATGATGGCGCTCAAACTGACAAGCCTTGCGCAAGGGGCTTCGGGAGTTCAGCCCGCAACGATTGCCTTGCTTGAGGCGATGCTTACCAGGGGGCTGACGCCGGTAATCCCGGCGCAAGGCTCGGTCGGGGCTTCTGGCGATCTTGCTCCGCTCGCGCATCTTGCCGTGACGATGATTGGCGTTGGAGAGATCATTGTCAGCGATCGCAAACACGCTGCGGCAGATGCACTCACACAGGCTGGGCTTACCCCACTGACGCTCGGCCCCAAGGAAGGGCTGGCGCTGCTCAATGGCACCCAATTTTCCTGTGCTTATGCGCTTGCCGGACTGTTTGAAGCTGAGCGCCTGTTCCAATCCGCGCTCATTACTGGCGCGCTTTCGACTGAGGCCGCCAAGGGATCTGACACGCCGTTTGATCCGCGTATTCATGCGCTGCGGCGGCACCGTGGCCAGATTGAAACGGCGGCGGCGCTGCGCAATCTGATGGCGGGTTCGGCGATCCGCGCCTCGCACCGTGAGGGGGATGAGCGTGTGCAAGACCCTTATTGCCTGCGCTGCCAGCCGCAGGTGATGGGGGCGGTGCTTGATCTGCTGCGTCAGGCGGCGACAACGCTTGGTACAGAGGCCAATGCCGTTTCGGATAACCCGCTGATTTTCGCAGACACCGATGAAGCACTTTCGGGCGGCAATTTCCATGCCGAACCAGTTGCGTTTGCCGCTGACATGATCGCGCTGGCACTGTGCGAGATCGGATCGATTGCCGAACGGCGGATTGCGATGCTCGTTGATCCAGCACTTTCGGGTCTCCCCGCTTTCCTGACGCCGCGTCCCGGCCTCAATTCGGGGTTCATGATCGCGCAAGTAACCGCCGCCGCGCTCGTTTCGGAGAATAAGCAGCGCGCTTATCCTGCCAGCGTAGACTCGATCCCGACCTCGGCCAATCAAGAGGATCATGTTTCGATGGCGGCGCACGGCGCGCGGCGCTTGATCGGTATGGCTGATAACCTCGCCAATATTATCGGCATCGAATATCTGGCCGCTGTGCAGGGGTGCGATTTTCACCTCCCGCTTCAATCAAGTGACACGCTTGAAACTGCGCGCGCTCTGCTCCGGGCCAAGGTGCCGACGCTTGATGAGGATCGCTATTTCCACCCCGACATGACGGCGGCAACGCGCCTCGTCACATCTGGCGCAGTCGCTGCACTTGCCAAGCTGCCGGGACTGGCATGAGCGATTGGCTCAGTATCAGTCGCGGCGATTCTCCGCTTATTATCAGCGTACCCCACGCCGGTACGCATATTCCCAAAGACATTTTGCCCGCGCTGCGTGACGCGAAACAAGCCATCAGCGATGCTGATTTTTACGTTGACAGGCTTTATCAGTTTGCAATCCAACACGGGGTGACGATCATCACCACCGCGATCTCGCGCACGGTGATTGATGTCAATCGTGATCCAGCGGGCGTGTCGCTTTATCCGGGGCAGGCGACGACTGGACTGTGCCCAACTGAGCGCTTTGACGGTACGCCGCTTTATCATGAAGTCTGCGAACCCGACGAAGCCGAGATAGCCCGGCGGCGCAATATCTATTTCAACCCCTATCACACAGCACTTCATGCCGAGATTGAACGCCTCCGCAGCAAGCATGCCAAAGTCGTGCTTTATGACGCGCACTCGATCCTGAGCCACGTCCCGCGCCTGTTTCCGGGCAAACTGCTTCAGTTCAACATCGGTAGCTTTGACGGGAAATCCTGTGCGCCCGCGCTCACCGAGGCAGTGAGTAAAGCGTGCGGCGACTCCCAAATCGTCAACGGACGCTTCAAGGGCGGCTGGATCACGCGGCATTACGGCGCGCCAGAACGCGGCATCCATGCAATCCAGATGGAGCTGGCGATGCGCGGCTATCTTGATGAAGCAGGGCCGTGGCCTCCCGCGTGGGAGCCTTCCCGCGCCGCGCTGCTGCAAGCCACGCTTGATCATATCATCACTGCTTGCCTGAACTTTGCCAAGGACTGAGCCATGACCCGTATCGACAACAGCCGCATCATCCGCAGCCCGCGTGGCACCGAAATCTCTGCCAAAAGCTGGCTGACCGAGGCACCGCTGCGGATGCTGATGAACAATCTCGATGCTGAAGTCGCCGAGAATCCGCAGGAGCTTGTCGTCTACGGCGGCATCGGCCGGGCAGCGCGGGACTGGGACTGCTTTGACAAAATCATCGCCGCGCTGCGCCGCCTTGATGATGATCAAACTTTGCTTGTCCAGTCGGGCAAACCCGTCGGTGTGTTCCAGACGCACAAGGATGCGCCGCGCGTCCTGATCGCCAACTCCAACCTTGTGCCCGCTTGGGCGACATGGGACCATTTCCATGAACTCGATCGTGCCGGGCTGATGATGTACGGCCAGATGACGGCGGGATCGTGGATTTACATCGGTACGCAGGGGATCGTGCAGGGCACTTACGAAACCTTCGTTGAGATGGGGCGGCAGCATTATGGCGGCAGCCTTTCGGGCAAATGGATACTCACCGCCGGGCTTGGCGGGATGGGCGGGGCGCAGCCGCTTGCGGCAACGATGGCGGGGGCGTCGTGCCTTGCGGTCGAGTGCCAGCCCAGCCGGATCGAGATGCGGTTGAAGACTGGCTATCTCGACCGTCAGACCGATAGCCTTGATGAAGCGCTTGCCATTATGGCTGACGCTAAAACGCCGGTTTCGGTTGGGCTGCTTGGCAATGCGGCAGAAGTGTTTCCCGAAATTTACCGACGCGGGGTGCGGCCACACGCTGTCACTGATCAAACCTCGGCGCATGATCCGATCAATGGCTATCTCCCGCTCGGCTGGAGCCTTGACCAGTGGCAGGTGGCGCGAGAGCGAGACCCAACTTCGGTTGAAAAAGCGTCGCGCGCTTCGATGGCAACGCACGTCCGGGCGATGCTCGACTTTTGGCGCGCCGGGGTGCCGACGCTCGATTACGGCAATAACATCCGCCAAGTTGCCAAGGACGAAGGCGTTGCCGATGCCTTTGCCTTCCCCGGTTTTGTGCCCGCCTATATCCGGCCGTTGTTTTGTCGCGGCGTCGGGCCGTTCCGCTGGGTCGCACTGTCGGGCGACCCGGAGGATATTTACCGCACTGATGCCAAGGTCAAAGAGTTGTTGCCTGATAATCTTCACCTCCATAATTGGCTCGACATGGCACGCGAGCGGATTAAGTTTCAGGGCCTGCCAGCACGGATTTGCTGGGTGGGCTTGGGCGATCGTCACCGGCTAGGGTTGGCCTTCAACGAAATGGTGCGCAGCGGCGAACTCAAGGCACCTATCGTCATTGGCCGCGACCATCTCGACAGCGGCTCGGTCGCCAGCCCAAACCGCGAGACCGAGGCGATGCGCGATGGCTCCGACGCGGTCTCGGACTGGCCCTTGCTCAACGCCCTCCTCAACACGGCCAGCGGCGCGACTTGGGTGTCGCTCCACCACGGCGGCGGCGTCGGCATGGGCTATTCGCAGCACAGCGGCATGGTGATCGTCGCCGATGGCAGTGAAGACGCCGACCGCCGCCTCGCCCGCGTCCTCTGGAATGATCCAGCAACCGGCGTAATGCGCCATGCCGACGCAGGCTATGACATCGCAGTCAATTGCGCGCGCGAACAGTGGCTTGATTTGCCGGGGATATTGTAAGGTTCCCACGCCTCCTATCCCATCCCATCCCCCGTTTATGCTGAGCGCAGTCGAAGCACTTGTCCGAGCGCAGCCGAGGACTTGGGTGTGCTGGCCTCGGCTACGCTCGGCGATGCCCTTCGACTGCGCTCAGGGTGAGCGGACAAAGAAGGCTACACCTGCCCCTCTGCTCCGTTCACCTCCCATCCCCCGTTTATGCTGAGCGCAGTCGAAGCACTTGTCCGAGCGCAGCCGAGGA
>JAYUIX010000205.1:0-4067 GCA_043765635.1 Sphingomonadales bacterium | reverse complement strand
TGCGCGGCATGATCGATTGGAAGCCGTTCTTTCAGGCTTGGGAACTCGCGGGGAATTTTCCTGACATCCTCACCGATGAAATCGTCGGCGAAAGTGCGACGAGCCTTTATGCCGATGCACAGGCAATGCTTGACCAGATTATCGCGGAGAAATGGCTGACGGCAAAAGGCGTTGTCGGGCTGTGGCCATGCCGCCGCGACGGTGATGATGTGATCCTTCATCTTGATGATGAAAGCCATGTCCGCATGCCCTTTCTGCGCCAGCAAGTGAAGAAGCGCGAAGGCCGCGCCAATATGTGCCTGGCTGATTTCATTGATCCGCAGGGCGATTGGATCGGCGGCTTTGCAGTGACAACCGGCCACGGGATTGAGCCGCACCTTGCGCGGTTCAAGGCCGATAACGATGATTATTCGGATATCCTCTTAAAAGCACTAGCCGACCGCCTTGCCGAGGCATTTGCCGAAAGCCTCCATCAACACGTCCGCACCACGCTCTGGGGCTATGCCCCCAAGGAGCAGCTTACCAATGAAGCGCTGATCAAGGAGCAATATCGCGGTATCCGGCCAGCGCCGGGCTATCCCGCTTGCCCTGATCACAGCCTCAAGCCGATCCTATTTGACCTGCTGAACGGCACTGAAAACACCGGGATCACGCTCACCGAAAGCTTCGCGATGATGCCGACGGCGGCGGTCAGTGGCTTTTACTTCGGCCACCCCGACAGCGAATATTTCGGTGTCGCGCGCGTCGGGCCTGATCAGGTGGCGGACTATGCGGCGCGGCGCGGGGTTGATCTGCCAACAGCGGAACGATGGCTGCGGCCCAATCTAGATTAAGTGCACTTTGTGACACGTGACATGATATGTGACATAGAGCGTTGTTTATGACATAATGCCCTACTGGTCGATTCAGGAAGGATCTGAAAATGGGCGTTCAAGTAAAAGTCGCGGCAAATGGCCGCATCGTCCTCCCCGCCGATGTCCGCAAGCAATTGGGAATCGAGGGCGGTGGTACGCTGATGCTCAACGTCGATGAATTCGGCGTGACGCTGACCACCTTCCAGCAACGCATCGCCAAGGCACAGGCGCTGTATAAGGAAATGATGAAGGGTAAACAGGATTCGACTGTTGACGAATTTCTGGCAGAAAAGCGCGCCGATGCAGCGCAAGAATGGGCAGAGTTAGAACGTGATCGTCCTTGATGCGTCTGCCGCCATCGCTTTGTTCCGTCGCGAGCCGGGATGGGAACTTATCGACGAATCGGCTACCGATGCGGTAATGAGCGCAGTCAATCTCGGTGAGGTTGTTCAGCGTCAATTACGCCTAAACGTGTCGCGTATTGAAACCGAGCGGCTTATGGCCGAACTGGGGGTTCTGATTGTTGATGTCGATGCCGATCTCGCAATGGACGCAGCCGAACTGCGCCACAAGATTCCAAAGGCTGGGCTATCTCAAGCTGACTGCATTTGCCTTGCACTTGCTAAGCGGATGAACGTGGTAGCAATGACCACGGATCGCGATTGGGCAGGAGTCGCCGACACGGTTGGGGTTAAGGTGCAGGTGGCGCGCTAGAAATTAAGATGCGCCTTCATTACCCGAAGCACCTCGCAGAATAAATCATCCGGTAACGCGCCAGTTTTGCGCACACGTCCTGCTTCAACAGTGGAAATCTTCGCTGTTCGGATCACGCAGGGAACGTTTAAGCCGCATTCTGCAAAACGTGTTTCGAGCGAGATGTCGCCGGGCCAGCCGCGATTGGCCGCACTCGTAATCATCAGCACCCAAAGCAGTTCTGCCTCGCCACCAAGCGCGCCAGCACTCACTACCAGTGCAGGGCGATCGCGCAGACGCGGTGCCTCAACAAAGGGAAAGGGCACCCAGACGATATCACCAGCGGCGAATATATGGTCAGCGATTGTCGAACGCCTTGCAATCGGCGTCGCTCGCCCATTCGGTAAAGGTCGCGAAATTATTGACGAACGGATCAGCGGCAGCCTTCGCCCGCGTCATCATAACCTGATCGCCGTCAATATCCCAAACCACATCATCCCCCGGCTCAAGCCCAAGCGCAAGGCGTACAGCACGCGGAATGGTGGTCTGCGCCTTGGCAGTGATTCGTCCGAGGATCATGGAATGCAAGTAAGGGATTTCCTTACTGTGAGCAAGATTGGTGATTATGAAACACCTTCTTCGCGTCTTTGCGCCTTTGCGCGAGATAATCTGATGGTTTGGAGTGCGATGACATTGATGATTAGGGTTCACGCGAAGGCGCAAAGACGCGAAGAAGAAAAGCAACTTAGTTCAGATCGTCATTGCGAGCGAAAGCGCGGCAATCCAGTAGCGACAGTGGGACTGGATTGCTTCGTCGCTTCGCTTCTCGCAATGACGATTCGAATTAGAACGCAGTATTCTAAAACAGCGCTCCGGCTGAAAGTGAAATGCCCGCCACAAAAGAAAGGACTGAAAATAGTGCGAGAATCATGCTTGATGTATGAAATTTCTCAGCCCAAATTTGAGACGCGATTGCTGATTTTCTGTCTTCATGAGCAATACCCCATTTAAGCTGGGTAAGATAAGCAAAACAACCACTTAACACCGAAAATAGGACGCCGCAGGCAAAGCAAAACAGTCCAAAAAACGCCAGATTTCTTGCTGAGTATGTAGCAACCACTAGTTTGTCGCTACCTAAGAGGCTTCCGTAAAATGTCAAAAGCGATAGCGCAGCGCCGCCGTTAACAAAGGTCAGTGCCTTAATCATATCGCGGGCAAAATCAAAAGCAGAGGTGAGAGTTAGCTCATCGCGATCAATCATGAGCATCAACCTCCATATTATCCTCGCTCAAAGTACCACTTTGAGCGAAACTCGCTTACACCCTCATCGGCATCAGCACATAAAGTGCACTCGCTTTGTCATTTTCCTTGATGAGCGTCGGTGCTGCTGCATCGGCCAAGTGCACCTCCACCGAGTCTCCATCAATCTGCGCGAGGATGTCCATCAGATATCTGGCGTTGAAGCCAATCTCAAAACCGTTTGCGCTATATTCGCCCGAGACTTCTTCGGCAGCCGTGCCATTTTCGGGACTGGTTACTGACAGCGTGATTTTATCCGTATCAAGCGCCATTTTGACCGCGCGCGTCTTTTCGCTGGCAATTGTGGCAACGCGGTCAACGCCTTCCATGAAGCTTTTGGGGTCAATCCGCAGGATCTTGTCATTGCCCGTCGGGATCACGCGGCTGTAATCGGGGAAGGTGCCGTCGATCAGTTTTGACGTGAGTACCGCCGTGCCCATGCTGAACCGGATTTTGCTTGGGGACAGCGAAACCTCAACACTGCCGTCAACTTCATCAAGCAGCTTGCGCAGTTCAGCGATGCATTTGCGCGGCACGATGATGTCGGGCATTCCAGCAGCACCTTCGGGCCGGGGCACAGTGACGCGCGCAAGGCGGTGGCCATCAGTTGCAGCGGCCTTGAGCACGGGCGTCGCATCGTCAGTAACGTGAAGGAAAATGCCGTTGAGATAATAACGCGTTTCCTCAGTGCTGATCGCAAAGCGCGTTTTGTCGATGATTTCCTTGAGCGTGGTCGCAGGAAGTTCAAACTTCACTGGCAGTTCGCCCTCGGCAATCACGGGAAAATCATCGCGCGGCAATGTGGATAAGTTGAACCGCGCGCGGCCCGCGTTGATCGCCATCTTGCCGTCGGCGGCGGCAAGCGAAACTTGACTCCCCTCGGGCAGTTTGCGGGCAATATCAAACAGCGTGTGCGCCGAAACCGTGGTTGCGCCTGCAGTCTCAACCTGGGCTGCAACACTTTCGTTGATCTGAAGATCAAGATCGGTCGCCATCATCCGGATCGAACCGTCTGCGCTTGCCTCAATCAGAACGTTTGAGAGGATGGGGATCGTATTGCGCCGCTCAACCACTGACTGGACGTGGCCAAGGCACTTCAAAAGCGTCGCGCGTTCGATTGTAGCCTTCATACCATTGACCCCTGGGCTTTGCTTAAACTTGAAACTACTGGCTATATAGCGGCAGAAACGCGCTATACCAGTGCTTTTCATGAACAGAATC
>JAYUIX010000204.1:0-4072 GCA_043765635.1 Sphingomonadales bacterium | reverse complement strand
CGTCAAGCAAGACAAAGACGTAGCCCCGCTACGCCTTTGCTTGCTTTCCTCGCATCTCATCCCGATAACAGACCATCACGAACGTGCATTTAATAGGTTCTGACCCTAGGTCGTCATCCTTTGCCGTTCAGCCGATCATGCAGCTTTAACGCTTCATCGATTTGCGGCGGCAAAAAGCCGTCGCCGTGACGTTCGGATGCTGACCGCAAAATTGCCTTGAGCGCACCATTCAAAACCAGCGCCGTGGCTGAGAAAATGCCGACGATGAACAGGGCAATCGACGCTGGCGGCGCTTTGAGCAGCGGGCTTGATGGATGGAAGATGGACAATGCTAACAGCGCGAAAAGCGCAGAGACCAGAATACAGGCCAAAACGCCAAATGCCCAGCGCGCCGATTTCAGAAAGCTTTGCTCGTCAGTCAAATCCTTGACATAGCGCGAGAAAACTTCGTTGAATTTTTGATCCTGCTCCTTGGCTTCAAGCAGTGGCTCAAGCAAGGCAACGCGCTCTTCCAACTGCGTCAGTCTCGCATTTTGATCATTGTCGCCAACGGCTACTGCAGCAGCACGCGCAATCCGGTCAATCACGCTATCCGTTGGCTTCGGCAACGTGCAATGCTCCAAGCTGTTTAAAATGCGAAGCCATAAGCTGCGGCGCAATGTCCGTGTAAACCCCGCCAGACTCAAACGTGTCAGACCACGGCGTTCCGGGCTGGTGCGTCAGATTTGAAAGTTGCCACGCTGTCAGCCTGCCATAGCCCTTGACGACCGCCTTGATAAGTTCGTCCTCTTCAGATGAAAAATTGCCAACATAGGGCAGCCCGGTCGCTTTGGAACGCGCTTCGTCAGTCACCGCAGACGAACCAAAATGCTTGAACGCTGCATATACCGTGGGATATACCGGGCCAAACTTCCACGCTTGCGCATTGCCGCGCGAAAGCGGTTTGCCGTTCAACGCCATGCTCCAGCCGTCGGCTATGTAAACCAGTTTGATCAATTGCATGATCGTCAGGGGCTTGCCCTCATCCGCGCGCAAACGAAGAATGTGATTTGCAATCGCCCTTGGATCATGGGCGTCGGTTCGATCAGTTGTGACGGATAATGCGCTCATAAGTGCAATATAATATCTATGTCAGCCAAAGTCCAATTTGCCTTTCGCGTTAGGGCCGCACGACAATCCCGACCGCTGGATCGGCAGTGCCCGATAGTGTCGTCTGAAACGCTTCACCCGCCGCCGCCACGCCGTCTCGCACATCAACACGCACGAAGCCGTCAGTGGTGGCGACGAAGGCGTTCCAGCTTGCCGCCACCGCCTCACCAAAGGCTTTGGGGCCAAGTTCCTTGATGACGTTGACGGCATGATCGGGCGCGAAGAACAAAGTTGGCGCGGGGCCGGGCATTGGTGTGTTGCCACCGCCGCCGCGCGCGTCAACATGCGTCGCGCCGACGATGCAGCTATATTTAAGGGTGTCCCCAAGCGTTTCATGGATGCTGCGCAACAGTGCGGCATTGCCCGCAAAATCAACTGAAACGCTAGGGCAGTGCGCCAGCGTCCCGACGTCGCCGTAAGCCAGCACCTGATCATACAGCCCGCTCGCAGTGACAAACGCAACATTGCCCGCCGAGGTCAGCCCGATCCGTTTGACCTGTGGCGATTTTTCGCGCGCGACGCTCGCCAGCGCCATCGAGGTTTTAGACGATGCACTCGTCATCACCAGCGCCTCCGCCCCGAACCAGTTTTCAGCGTGAAACATCGCCTCGATCAGGAAGCCTGTTTTGAACAGCGGGCCGAAAATCATCCGCTGCGCCTCACGCGCGGGATCATGTTCGGGGTCAGCGGCCAGGCGGCTGTACTGGTTATAAAAAACGCTCATTGGCTGGCGGTGCGCCGCCATGTCAGTGAATTGACCACGCGAAATCTGATCCGGCAACACATCAAGATGCGTCCCCATCGGCAGATAGCCATAAACGCGTTCGCCAACCGTAATGTCAGGGTGATTTGAGGCCTCAACCACCGCGTGGCCCCACATCGGGACGATGCCGTATTGCCCCTCCGCTGGAAAGAAATCCCAATAGCGAAACATGTCGCCAATCACCGCATAGGTGATATTGTTGGCGGTCACCGAAAAGCTTTCAACGCGCAGCCGAACCTCGCCGTCACCGAGTGCGGGGAGGCTGTCCTCATGCAGCGTGTGTTCGGTGAGCTTCGCCTTGTTGACCCAGATTGTCGCCGCCATCGCGTGATTCCTTATGTTGGTTTTGTTATGATCTACAGTGATCTGGCTACATCGTCACCCTGAACCTTTTCGCGCGGAGGCCCGGAGGAGAAGAGCGTTGAAGGGCCACGCTTATTCCAAGCGCAGCCCTTTCTTGGCGGCTTGGCGTTCTTGGCGTGAGAATAAATTGCGCCGGTGCATGCTATGAATACAGGGATTTTGGATCACGCCAAGACCGCCAAGCCGCCAAGAGCGTGCGTTTGAAAAAGCCGTGGCCTGACAATTGCCAAACCCTTCGTGTCTTCGCGTCTTCGCGCGAGATCAAATCCCAAGCTAACCGCGTGTGACGAGGGTGAATTGTTTCGCGCGAAGACGCAAAGAAGAAAAGAAGGCATAGGGCCACGCTTATTCCAAGCGCAGCCCTTTCTTGGCGGCTTGGCGTTCTTGGCGTGAGAATAAATTGCGCCGGTGCGCGCTATGAATACAGGGATTTTGGATCACGCCAAGACCGCCAAGCCGCCAAGAAGAGAAAAGATTATCGGGCCGCGTTTGTTTGAACCGCACTCTTTGCGTCTTGGCGCGAACCATTCAACACCTTTCAATTCACCCGGTAATAATCGGCGACTCGGTCAAGCGCGAGGAGCAGTACCAGACGGCCCGAACGCGTAGGCCAGCCTAATGCTTTTTCTGCCGTGGGCACGGTCTCGCCCGCGCAGACGACGCGCCACAGGATATCGGCAAGACCCGCCCCAGCCGCAACAATTGCCCCATCAAAACGCGCTTTGGCATCAATTTGCGCCAGTGTCGTCGCGCCGTGCGAATGGCTGCCGCGCGCAACCTTGCTGCCGGGCGGGGCATCCCATGTCATCGTCACACTTTGCGGGAGGGCCGCGCGTTCATAATCGTGCCGCAAGATTTCGCCCGCCGCCAATTGCCGATCGCTGATCAGCTTGCGCGCGCCCAGCCATGCGAGCGGCGATTCGGCAAGATTGACCGTCACACTGCGGGTGGGTTTGCCATTTGGTGCGGTTTGATCCCCGCGAATGCTGCGCTCGGCTAATATTTGTTTCACGACTATCCTCATTATTGTTCGTAATATGTTCCAATCGAATCACCCTTGCCACGACGGCATTCTTGTAGGAAAGCGAAAACCAGCGTGGTTATTGATTTTTTTTGGGGGCTGCCTGATGATTACCGCAATTCGCGAAGTAAGACGCGCCAAAGCCATGACGCTGGCTGATGTTGCCGAGGCCTGTACGCCGCCAACAACCGCGCAAACGATAGGGCGGCTGGAAACGGGCACACGCACTGTATCGGTCGGCTGGCTTAACAGGATCGCCAGCGCGCTCGGGGTCAGCGCGGGCGATCTGGTCAAATTGCCTGACCGGGCCGATCTGCCCGTGGTTGCGGTGCTCGGCAGTGACGGGGCAAGTGCGCCGCGCCGCGAAATCCTGGTTTACCCGCCGATGCCCGATGCCGGCGCTGTCTCGATCATCGTTGAGGCAAGCATCGGCGAATACCGCGCGGGCGATGAAATCTGGTGCAGCCGGATCGCGCCAGACCGTTTTGCCGAGGCGCTTAACCGCGATGTCATCCTGCCGCGCCCCGCCGGGCGCTTCATCTTCGGGCGGCTGATCGGGCGCGAGGGCAACCGCCTGCAAATTCTGCCACCGGGTGCGGGCGCGAAGCAGCAGATTATCGAAGACCCGGCCTGGGCAGGCGTTGCCACGCGCCTGGTGCGCGCGCTCTGATGCCGCGCCTTGGCCAAGTGCCGCGCGACAAGGCGCGCGGGCTGGTTCTGGCGCTTTACAAGGTGCTTTTTGGCGATCGTGATCCCGTCACCCACCCCGGCACTGA
>JAYUIX010000203.1:0-4112 GCA_043765635.1 Sphingomonadales bacterium | reverse complement strand
CAACGTCATTCCTCGCAATCAGAGTATTTTCATGAGCCTCCGCAATGTGGCCATTATCGCGCACGTCGATCATGGCAAAACGACCCTTGTTGATCAGTTGTTCCGTCAATCAGGAACTTTTCGGGAGAATCAGCGCATTGAAGAACGCGCGATGGATTCGAACGATCTCGAAAAAGAGCGCGGCATCACGATTCTGGCGAAGTGCACCAGCGTCGAATGGCACGGCGGCGGCGTTGATACGCGGATTAACATCGTCGATACGCCCGGCCACGCCGATTTCGGTGGTGAGGTTGAGCGCATTCTTTCGATGGTAGACGGTGTTATCCTGCTCGTCGATGCGTCTGAAGGCGCAATGCCGCAAACCAAATTCGTGACTGGCAAAGCGCTCGCGCTTGGTCTCCGCCCAATTGTGGTGGTGAACAAGGTTGACCGCCCCGATGAGCGAATTCAGGAAGTGCTTGATGAAGTGTTTGATCTGTTCGTGTCACTCGACGCAACCGACGAACAACTTGATTTTCCAGTGCTTTTTGCCAGCGGCCGCAATGGCTATGCCTCGCTCGACGCGTCGGCGCGCGAAGGCACGCTTGCGCCGTTGTTTGAAACCATCGTCAGCCACGTGCCAGAGCCGTCCGCCGATCCCGATGGGCCGTTCAAATTTCTCGTCACCTTGCTTGACCGCGACAACTTCCTTGGCCGTATCCTCACTGGCTTGGTATTCAGCGGTTCAGTCAAGACCAATATGGCGATCCACGCGCTTAACCCCGATGGTAAAATCGTTGAAGCGGGCCGCGCGTCGAAAATCTTGGCGTTTCGAGGGCTTGAGCGGGTTCCGGTTGATGAAGCCTTTGCCGGAGACATCATCTGTATCGCCGGGATGACGCACACAACGGTGGCCGATACGATTGCCGACATCTCGGTGAGCGAGCCGCTCCACGCGCAACCCATTGATCCACCGACGCTGTCGATGAGCTTTGCGGTCAATGACAGCCCGATGGCGGGACGCGAAGGCACCAAGGTCACCAGCCGCATGATCCGTGACCGGTTGCTGCGCGAAGGCGAGAGCAATGTCGCGATCAAGGTTACTGAATCGTCGGACAAGGATAGTTTTGAAGTTGCCGGACGCGGTGAGCTTCAACTCGGCGTCCTCATTGAAACAATGCGGCGCGAGGGGTTCGAGCTGAGCATTAGCCGCCCGCGCGTTCTTTTTCGCGAAGATGAAACGGGTGCCAAACTGGAGCCGTATGAACAAGTCGTGATCGACGTTGACGATGAACATAGCGGCACAGTCATTGACAAGATGAATCTCCGCAAGGCTGAAATGCTCGATATGCGACCCTCGGTTGGCGGCAAGACGCGGATCACGTTTAGCGCGCCGTCGCGCGGGCTGATCGGCTATCACGGCGAATTCTTGTCCGACACACGCGGCACGGGAATCATGAACCGCTTGTACGAGAAATATGGCCCGCACAAAGGCTTTATCGAAGGCCGCAAAAATGGTGTTCTAATCTCGAATGGCAGCGGCGAAGCCAATAATTATGCGCTCGGCCCGCTCGAAGATCGCGGCATCCTGTTCATTGGCCACCAGGAAGTGCTGTATGAAGGCATGATCGTTGGCGAGAATGCCAAGACCGATGATCTTGAAGTCAACCCGATGAAAACCAAGCAGCTCACCAACTTCCGCGCGTCGGGTGGCAAGGACGATGCAGTCAGGCTGGCCCCGCCCAAGCGGATGACGCTTGAACAAGCGATTGCCTATATCGATGATGATGAACTGGTCGAGGTGACGCCCAAAAACATTCGCCTCCGCAAGCGCCACCTCGATCCGCATGAGCGTAAGAAGGCGAGTAGGGCGAAGGTCGCGGCTTAGGGGGCAAATGGCAGGTTCGCCCACAACCTTGCCATCATGCCATCACACCGCTATCCTCCGCAAATGACATCGCCTCAACTCTCTGTCCGTTCAGCGCGTGCGCGGGATTTGGCGCATCAATTGTCGGCGCTGGAAAAGCGGCCGATCCACGCGATTGTTGAGGATGCGCTGACCGAATATGCCAAGCGCCATCCGATTGAGAGCTCCGAAGCGTTTCTCAAACGGTTGCAGGCAAATGCAGTTGCAGATGTCGATCTTGATGAACTGATTGAGGATAATCGCAAACCCCATTTCGGCATTGATTTGTGATACTGCTTGATACCAATGTCATTTCCGAACTGATCAAGCCTACCCCCGATGCGAACGTTACGCGCTGGTATCTGATACAATAACACCGCCCTCACTTTGGCGGCACGGCCCCCGGTCTAGGTGCTTGACGCGCGGCGGTTTCAACGTCTTTGAGGCTATCGCGCAGGCCTGCATTTGCAACCGTGAGTTCAGCGCTGCACCGGGCGAGTTCGGCTTGTAGCTTTTGCGGGGTTGTCACCGTCTTCGCCTCCGCAACCAATGTCGCGCCGAGTTTGGTGGCCGTCCCGCGCGACGCGACGCGACCGTAATAGTAAAATTGCCCGCGCCCTGCCGCTTCTTTTTGATCAGGATTGCGCGCCGCCAGCGTGAGCACAAGGATGCAGCGCGCGTCGGCGCGGTCGGGCGCGCTCTGAGCGGTGGCCGGGCTTATGCTTCCGACGAGCAGAGCAATGGCGATCAACGAGGTACGCATTATGTCATCTCCTAATATCAACGGGCGGCTTTTTTGAGCGCCAGCCGCACGAGTGCATCAAGGCTTGCGCCGTCACCAAGCTCTGCCTCAGCGGCGGCAACCGCTGCGCCCGCTTCGGCGGGTTTGAAGCCAAGGTTGGCGAGTGCTGACACCGCGTCCGCGCCCACGCCCGCTGCGGCCTTTGGCAAGCTTCCCGCCGGGCCAATCGCGACGCCGCCAACCTTGTCTTTGAGTTCCATCGCGATCCGCTGCGCCAGCTTTGGCCCGACGCCGTTTGCCCGCGCGATCATCGCTTTGTCTTGGCCCGCGACCGCGCGGCTCAGCTCGTCGGCATCAAGCGTTGAAAGAATACTGAGCGCCACGCGCCCGCCAACGCCCTGAACCCCGGTCAGAAGTCGGAACCATTCACGCTCCCCCGCTGAACCAAAGCCGAACAGCGTCATGCTATCCTCACGCACTTGCATTTCGGTGAGCAGCATGACGGTGCCGCCCACCGCCCCGATGGCAGACAGCGTGCGCGCCGATGCTTGTACCAGATAGCCAACGCCTGCGACATCAAGCACCGCATGATCAGCCGCGATTTCGGCAAGCGTTCCTGTGAGGCGAGCAATCATTTCAGTCCCATGCTCTTATGCGAAGCGATATGATGCGCGTGAGTGATCGCAACCGCAAGCGCATCCGCCGCATCGGCGCCTGAAATTTTGACGCCAGGGAGCAGCCGCGCGACCATCGCATGCACCTGAGCTTTGTCCGCCCCGCCCGTGCCGACGACGGCTTTCTTGACCAACCGCGCGGCATATTCGCCAATCGCTATCCCCGATTTTGCCGCCGCGAGCAGGATCACGCCGCGCGCCTGGCCGAGCTTGAGCGTCGATTGCGGATTGACGTTGACGAACACTTCCTCAACGGCCGCGCTCTGCGGCTGATGCGCGAGGATAACATCGACGAGCGCGCGATCAAGCGCCACAAGCCGCTCCGCCAGCGCCATTTTCGCGTCAGTGCTGATCTGGCCATTGGCGATGTGGCTCAGGCGATTGCCGTCTGCCAGTATCACGCCCCAGCCCGTGGTGCCAAGGCCGGGATCGAGGCCAAGAATGATCAGCCCAGTTTCTCCATGATATCATCGCTGATCTCATAATTGCCCCACACGGTCTGAACGTCATCATCATCGTCAAGCACGTCAAGCATCTTGAACAGCGTCGCCGCATCATCTTCACCCACGCTCACCATCACTTGCGGACGCCATGCGAGCTTCGCGCTTTCGGGCGCGCCGAGCACTGGCTCGATCGCCTTCAGCACACCGTGAAGCGCCTCAAGTGCTGTCCAGATTTCATGACCGTCCACGGATGACGAGACATCTTCGGCCCCTGCATCAAGTGCGGCCTCAAACACCGCGTCACCGTCACCAACACTCGCTGGATAAGTAATCAAGCCAAGCCGATCAAAGGCATGACTCACCGCGCC
>JAYUIX010000202.1:0-13824 GCA_043765635.1 Sphingomonadales bacterium | reverse complement strand
GCTGTGCGATCCTGTTTACGTTGCGGCTAGACCACGATTTCTGATGTGCTAAGTCTGATCTTTTCAACAGCGCTCATCGCTGATCGTTGCGGCTAGACCACGATTTCTGATGTGCTAAGTCAGATGTGTATGTAAATGGTTGAAATAGAACCAAAAAACATCACATCTGACGCAGCAAAAATGCTCATCCCGATCAGAACATAACGAGCTGCTCGGGATTTTTCCGCTGCCGTTGTCGGCTTTGGCTGCTGAATCGGACGATGTTTTCATATTGTTTATCTGTAAAATTGAGGACGTGGATGTCGCCACGTTCGGGAATGTTGTTCTCAATCCGGCGTAGGTAGGTTTCCAATTGTTCCTTACCATTGCAGAATCGAGCGTAGATCGAAAACTGGCTCATTTCAAAGCCTTCGTCCAGCAAAAACTCGCGGAACTTAGTCGCTGCGCGCGATTGTTCTTTAGTACCGACGGGCAGGTCAAACATGACAAAAATCCACATAAGGCGGTATCCACTCAGGTAGGTTGCGGCCATAACGAATCAGTCTTCTCTCGCTGCATTTCCCAGACCTGCCCAGTCCAACGGATCAAGTGCATCAAACAGGGCCAGCGCGGGCTTACCGCTCTCAAAACTCTTGGCGAGCGAAACCGCTAAACGCTGTGCTGCGACTGACACGGGTGACAGCGCGTTCTCCAATCGCACATCTGCCCTGATCAAATGGGCGAGTGGCTTCTTGCTCTCGGGCGTGACCGCATTCACGCCCTCTCCAACCATGCGGCGCACCACAGCATCAACTAGGGGCCGGAACGGTTCGACCAAGTCGTCAGCCAGCGCAAAGCTGTTCACTCCGCTTTTGTGATGTAGGCCAATGCTAGGGTGCAGCCCCGCTCCAATCACAGCACGTGCAACGGTGGCGCGCATTACGGCATACCCATAATTGAGCAGGGCGTTTGCGCCCTCGGCATCACGGTCGCGCCGAAAGTCTGGCCCCATAAGTGCTGGCCAATATCGCCGTGCGGCCTGCGCCTCCAAATTATCGGGGTCGCCTGATCTCACCCGACGGGCCAAAAACTTAAGTGCCTCGGCTTCGGGTGCGCCAAGGCTATGCAACAGGCTGGCTTGCATCATGATTTTAGCGATCACAATCTGCCGCCATATCTGTTTGCGAAGCGGTTCTCCGGTGGCCCATTGGGCGCGCATCCGCCCGCCCTGCGCATGATGACCGTCTATCGGGGTCATCATCGCTACGGGTGAATGATTGGCTCCGCATAGAACCATTATCGCGCCGCGCTCAGCCAATGCGACGACAAGATTAGTCGTCCAGGTTACGCCGTGAGCATGAACGATAAGCGCGTGAACATCATCAAGCGCGACGCGACCTTGCTCTGCGCGATCAAGCGACACGATAAGGAAGCCCCTGTGCGCGGAGAGGTGCAGACCATCTGTGGCAATATCAACAATTCTGTCCATAGGCGGACTTCCCGATGTTTTCCCATTTCGTCAAAACGACAGGAAATCATCGCAGATTATGGATAATATGAAGTTAACATGGGCGTCTCATCCGCTGCGCGGTCCGGGATCAAGAATATGGCCAAGAGGATTGATACGAATTTGGCGGGCTTTCATTTTTTTCAAGCCGCCAACAGTTGGTGAGAAGAACTTGAACGGATCGTCGGCATTCTTATCCCGTTCTGTGAAATTGCCAGCCTCTCTATGGCCAGCAAGTGTAATCTGCCCGTTTTGCGTGAATTTGACGATACGCATGATTTCTCGCGGGCCACCGCCGCGTTCAATTGCAACCAGATCATTCTGTCGCAAGCTAAGAAGCTTCTTGGCCGCCGGATGCGGTCGCACATCGGGCTGCACTTTCTGGTGAGCATCAAAAGTTGAGATTGTCGTCGAGACCCATTTCCCGTCGGGAAGTTGCCAAACATCAAAGCAAGCGTTGGAGCCACCCTTATATGCCTTAAAGGCCTTCCCATGCTGGTCGCGAATGGGGATGACACTTAGCACCTCTCGCACGCGCACATGGCGGATACCCTTAAAAACAGGGTTCCGTTTTGAAAACGTCATCAGCGCTTTTTCAAAATCTTTACCGGATAGTCCATCGGTGGCCTGCCATAAAGCACGCTGAAGCGGTGCATCGGGGATGCGGATAGGATCGGTGATGTCAGCTGGTTTCAGGCTGAGCAATGGTACACGGTGAACAACAATCGGTAATCCGCTCGCGCTTACCTCCCCCGTAAATCCATATGCCGTGTCGTTATGCAGCCGCGCCGACGTAACATCGCGCTGTTTGGACGGTGCGCCATCACGGCCATGATCGGCTTTGTGACTGATGACGATGCGGTCAAGCGCTGCTCGGAGGTCGCTACGGAATGCTTCTTTGCCACGGCTTTCTTCCCACGGCGCTTGCAACCCATCAAACAGTTTATCGAGTTCCTGCGATTCTGCTCGGCCTGCAGCCTGTGAAATCATATTGAGCAATCCGCGCGTGGTGACACCAATCACCGCTGCGTCAATCGCATGATGACGGTGATCGAGCCTGTTCTTCGGTGCGCCGCTATGCGGGTTTTCGACATAATCATGATCCGGCAATAAATCATTCAGCCCCCACCGACGCCGCAACATCGCGGTCATCCGACCGGGAATAACATAGACGCCTTTAACGCCGTCACCGGGCAAGCGATCTGAGGGGCGTTCGGGGTATAAGGCCGATAGATACCGCAACGCCATACGCGCCAGATATTGCGTGTCGGTCAGTTGCCTCGCAATAAAGCCACCATGATCCTTAAATCGTTCCTCTGCATCTGGCTCAAACCGCCACCGCTTGCGCTTGTCTAATCGGCCAACTTGGTCGGCAATGATCGGCCAGCGATCCGTCTCACCCCATTTTTTCCAAGGCGTCATATTGCCTTTGTCGCGGTTGCAAGTGCGGTGCGAAATGACTTTGTTCGCCACGCTGTCATCATAAGAAATCGAATAGGGGATAATGTGCTCAACCTCCGCCTCACCATTGAACAGCATAGTGACGCCAATCGGCTTTCCGCAGAACGGGCAACAATGGTCAAAGACGTTGCCGGGGCTTAGCTCGTCCCAAATTCGGAGCAACATCCGGTTCGCACCGGTATCGAGCTGATTGATCGAAATCAGCTTTTTGCTACGCGCCTCGGCTGCTTTGATGTTGGCTGCTTGCTCGCGGTTTATGTCCGCTTTTTGCTTTTCGTTGAGTTTCAAATCCCGTGCTAGTTCAACCACCATCTCGTCAGGGCGGCCATATTTCTTGATAATTTCATTCACCAGTTTAGTCAGCTGATTGAGGGCAATATGCACCGTGGGATTGGTGATCTTGCCCCAGCGCGCTTCGTTGGCGTCCCCAAATTCGGGCTTACCGGGGGAAATATGGCGTGAAAGAATTTCGCCATAATAAGGGAGAGATTTCAAATCTTGCCCTGTCCGTTCGTCGCTATGAGATCGATCCAAGGCTTCCAAAACCGCCTTGTCATATGTGATCACCTTTTCTTTTAGTTTGGCCAGAACCAATCGGCTGGCCGTTTCACCCAAACGACCATGACCTTGGGGCAGCCTGTTTCTGATTTTATCAATCGCAATTGCCTGCTCTCGGCTAACGCCGTGCGTCTTTATTAACCACGCATAGAGAGTTTCTGGGTCAACTTCATTCTCAACCCTTTCGATGATGGTTTCCCTTGTTCCGACATCAAAGTGCGCCCACCGCTTGTTGAAACATTCCTTCTTATTGAAGAAAAACGAAATTTCGTCACCATCCAAGCCTTTGCAATTCGGCGTATCTTTGCTGAATCCTTCGCCGTCCTGTAATTTCAAAAGTGTCACAAGTGCGCTGAAACCGATGGTCTTTGCTGATTTTAATTTGTGGATAACAGCTTCACGCTGATCAAATTCCAGTGGCCGAGACTCTGCTCCCGCCTTAGTTATTCTTAGATTGTTTGCTTCCTGATACAAACGCAACTCTTGAAACAGAAGGCTCGATTTGGGCAGGCGTTTTTCTTGATTGGGTTCTTGGTTATAGAAAGTGCAATATCCAACAACAGGCGGTTTCAAATCACGCTGGAAAAAGATAATCCGGCGCAAGCGGGCGCGAACTTCTTCGGTCAGTAACGTAGGATTAAGCTCGGACTGAACAGCCCAAAGCGTATCGAACTCTGCTTTCAAATGATGGCGCTCGGGATAGAAATCATAGCCGTCACCTTCGGGCCGCATCCGCACGCGCTTGATTTCATTGTCATTGAGGAATTGGCCGTATGTCCGCCCGTCCATCGCCTCATCAAGCGCCTTGGCTCCTCCGGCAATTTTGCCGCCCTCATTGGGATCACGGTCAGTCTTACGGTTCGATTTGAACCCCCGTCGCTGATTCAGGTGAAACAGCACGCGGCCAAATTCATGCGGGGTCAGCTTTTCCGATACACCCTTTGCGCGCAACGGGTAGGGATCAAGCGCCGCCACCTTTTTCGCCTCGGCCGTATGCTCCGGCATCAAGCCGACAGCAATTAGTGCGCGCAACAGCGCATCACGCCGTCCCAAATACCGATCCCGCCGCCGTCGCATCGCGCGGGCGGCACGGCGAGTAACGGCTAACGATGCGCCCGGCATACCGCCTTTAGAAGGCTCACGCCCGTCAGAGAAAATTCGCACGCCCATGTCGCGGATGGTGTCGCCATCATAGAGGCACCAGCCGATGCTGTTTGTGCCCATATCAAGGCCGAGACGTGTTTCCATGTGCGATTCTCCTGATCGTTTCGACGCACTGTGCCAAAATCGACGCGCTTGACAATCAGATTGCTTGATATACTCACAGATTTACAGAAATCGTGGTCTGGTTGTTAACAAGCGACTTGATTGCACCAAATCGAAACGGGGGCCACGGCCTCCGTTTTCATTTGGTTTAATCGCCATGTTGTACTGAAAACACTGAGCCTGTGCTTGATTTAAGCACTTTCAACCCAGCCCCGCACTTCTCATTTTGGCTGCACCAACCGCCTTTATGCCTGCACCCTCAATTGCGACCTGCTTCTCGCCTGTACGTTCTTTGAGTGCGGTGATGAGTTTGCCCTGGTCGTTGGTGTAGACATTGGCTGAGGTTTTGGCGCGTGATATAGCGACATAGAGCATTTTTTGGTCAACGAGGTTAGTGGCTTTGCTGTCGGCGTTGATCATGACGCGCTCGGCGGTGCGGCCTTGGGCGGCGTGGGTGGTTTGGGCGTAGCCGTGGCGGATGTGCTGGTCGGTGGATGTGTCTAACCCAAGCGTCTGGAAGCTGCCGTTGTCGAGGCGGATGCGCGCGGTGCGGTCTTCTGGGTTCACCGCGATCACTTGCGCACCTGCGCCGTTCGTGCGCGACTGGCTGCGGTCATTGCGGGTGAGCTGGATGCGGTCGCCTTTCATTATGTCGATGCTTGCGGGTGTGAACGCTTCGCTTTTGCTTGCGCCCCATTGGCGCGGTCGCCAATCAACCGACTGACCATTCGCTTTCGAGAGCAATACTGCGTTTTTGATTGGATCAACCTCTGTGACGTTGAGCGCCTCTTGCTTGGCAATGCCTTTGTCGGGATAATCACGCGCGAACCTAACGACATCGCCTGCCTCATAGCTCCTTGCATCGCGCGCTTCGGGCCGGGTCAGCCCTTTGGCCTCAAGCGTGCGCATCGTCGTCGCCGCGCCACTGAGTTGCCCGTTTGCCATAAGCTGGGTTCTGATCTCAATGTTCAAGGCATCGCGTCCGCTACGCGAGGGATCAATGACGATGGTGCGTCGCTGGTCTTTGGGGGAAAGTGCCGCATAATCCTTCGCCATTGCCTTCACCCGCTCGGCAGGGTCAGCATAAGCAATGACCTTGCCGCCACCACGCTCAAGCGCATCAAGCGCGCGGCGGGCGTCACCTGCTATGCTCGCCTCAACCGCCAGCTTGGTGAGCGGATTGGTCTGGCGAACAATCTCGTCCAATTTTGCGGTCGCCATCCCCGCACCCTGCAACTGCGCGAACGCGGCCCCTGCGCCGACTGAGCCAAGCTGTTTAACGTCACCCACAAGGATCAAACGGACGTTGGCTTTGGTTGCGGTTTCAAGCAAGCGCGCGGTGTCACGCGCCGAGAGCATTGAGGCTTCATCAACAATCCAGATACTGCGCGCGCCTGTCGTGCGCAGCTCAGTGTCTGGGCCTGTGTCTGCTGTTCTCACCCCAATCAGATGCTTGGCAACGGTCTCACCTTTGATCCCAAGCGCGTCGCCCAGCGTTCGTGCAGCCGACGCGAGCGGGGCTAGCGGGGTGACTTTATAGCCATGTGCTTGGGCTTCTTTGGCATAAGTCGCGAGTACCGTTGTCGTCTTGGCCGTCCCTGCATAGCCTTGAACCGCCGTCACGCGGTTGGGACTGGTGAGCAGCGCCTTGGTTGCCTCGCGTTGTCCTTCGCTCCAGCAGTGCTGTGACTTGAGCGCAGAACGCGCCACCGCTTTGGAAGCCTGTGCCTGGGTCTGGATCGCAATGACAGCCCCCCGCCCGTTCGCCTCAGCGCGGAGCAAGCGGCGTTCATTGTTGATATTGACGGCGGTAGTAAACCCGCCAAATTCTGCGCCGCGTTTGTCGATAAAGCTGCGAGCGCTAAGCGCGCCGTCAGTGCCTGCGCGGTTAATTGCTGCACTGATTTGCGCTTGGGTAACGCTGCCAAGGCCGAACCGTCCCGCTTCTTTCTGCAACTCGGAAGTTGCAAAGACCGACTCGCGCTCACCCAGTTTCTCTGCGGCAAAGGCAACGGCTTGATGTGCTGTAAGTTGGCCTTGGGCTGCAAGCATTATCTTATGATCACTATTTGCTGCGGTCATCTCAGCCTGTGCAACGAGCGCCAGTCGTGCGGCTTGGTCAAAGCCTGCGGCGTCAGCGGTCGCGCGCCAGTCCTTGATCAAATCAGCACGGTTGACCTCAACCTTGGCGACGCGCGTATCAAGCGCTGCAATTTGCTTTTCTTGGGCACTCGCCGTCGCGCGGGTCTGGCCGCGTTCGGCAAGCCGCGCTTCAACCTGCGCGGCGCGTTCGCTAAACGCCTTTATCGCCTCGGCGGGAACGCCCTTAATCTCAAAGTATGAATCCTTGCCCGCCTCCACCTCATAGCCAAGCGCACGGATGTTGACCGCAAGCTCTTGGCGGTAAACCGCGCCAATGCTTTTTTGCAACTGTTAGAGCGCGCGCGGCTCAAGGCTGCGCCACTTGCCCTCTGCATCATGCGTCGCGTTCATGATGACATTATGCGTGTGAAGCTGCGGGTCTTGCGCGCGGCTGGTATCATGGCGGAAGCTGGCGATGGTGAGATTATTAGTTTGCTGGCGCGCGATTTTATTATCCGCCCTGATCAGCGTGGCTGCGGTGTGGGTTTGGGTGAACGTCAGCGCTGCGCTCACCGCCTTGTCATGCGCATCAACCAAGCGCCTGTCGCCTGCAACCTCAGCCATGATTGAGACCGATTTAGGCGCACTCATCGTGACATCCCAACCGGGGCGGTGCTGCACCACCCCGGATCGTGATGTGCCTAGCTGCTGATCGTCGCTGATTTTACCTTCAAGAAGCTTACGGAACTGCTCACGTTCAATTTCACCTGACAGCCCTAGCGCCTCTGCGCCTGCCCCCTGCCACGCGCTCGGCGACAGGTCATCACCCGCATAATAATCATCAATCTCATAATAAGCGGATGCCTGAGCTGAACTGGTCAGCGCATAAATTGTTGCCACCATTAGGCTCTACCTATTGCTGGGCTCATCATACCGGGCCTGCGCTTCCCCCGCCCCCTGCGCTGCCCTTACCCGGATCACCCGGCTTGGGCGCAGTGGAGCGCGTGGACACAGGCTGTGCCATCTGCCCCCACAGCGACTTGCTTATGTCAGCGGCGATAAAGCTCTGATGAAATGGGCCACCTCTTGCGGTGATATGCGCATTGGTCAGCGTCACTCGTGCTATCGGCAGTCCGTCAGGACATTGCAAATAACCCTCGTAAGGCGGCAAGCGCAACTCGCTCTCAAGCACGGCAGCGCGGATATGGCGAACAGTGCCAAGCGAACTTCGCGCGCCGTCCTGACTATATTCAAGCATGTCTGAGGCAGGGCGTATCTCTAGCTCAACATCGCCAATCGTCTTTGACGCCCATTCGCGGCTGTCACGGTCAACCAGTTGCAAATAGAGCTTGGTATTACAGCAGCCAAGGATCGCCTCAGCGCTGTCATGGCCGTAGCGCGCGTGCATCTGGCCGATGGATTGGAAGGTCAGCACCACGCCTGCACCGAACTTACGTCCCTCAGGCAGTAGCCTTGTGAGATTATCAACACGCGGCAAGTCGGCCAGCTCATCAAGCATAAACCACATCCGCCGGGTTGGGGACGGTGCCAGCCCCAGGGTTGCACTGGCTGCGCATTCAAGCCAGCACGCCATAAGCGGCTTCATTGCCTCAAAATAATCTTCCTTCCTCGGCACAAATATCCAGGGTTTGGCCCCTTGGCGTTGATCAAGCCCAGCGATAAAATCACGGAATGCAAACGCGCCCGCGTCACTCGGTTCAGCCACCAAAAACTGCAACAGGTTTGAGGTTTTGGCGAGCATGAAGAGGACGCTCGCACTGGCCCGGTCAGCATCCTCTTCAAAGGTACGCGCTGAGGATGTGCCTGATAACCAGACCTTCAACTCATCCTTGGTTTTGAGTTGCAGCGCATCAATGAGGGCTGGCAGCGTTGTCTTGCCCTCACGCCAGAGGAGCCGCAGGATATTGGCAACGAGGATGCGCGCGGTCTCTAACCAGACATCATCGTCTTCTTTGCCAGTGGTACTCACCAACTGATGCGCGATCCGGTCAGCATCTGCGGGGTGTGCAATCTCAGCAAAGGGCGACCAATAAGCCGAGCGCGCATCAAACGGATTAAGGATCACATCGCCGCGCTCGGGGCGGTAGTAGTGCGCAATGAATGCGCCTGAGGTGTCATAGACAAGTGCAGGCTCACTGCGCGCCTCGATGGCGTCCAACATCTGGCGCAGCACCGTTGTTTTGCCTGAACCCGTTGTGCCCAAAAGCGCAAAGTGGCGGCACTCGAACTGAGGCGGGATGGCGACGCTTGCAATATGGAGGCTAAGGCTATTGGCCGTCCGACTGGTTGCTTTGCGCAAGTGCCGCTCGCTGACAATCTCGCTGCCGCTGATCACCTTGTCAGCCCCGGCACGGCGTCCGCTTGTCTGCATAAACCAGCCAAGCGCAAAGCATCCGCCAGCGCCAAGCAATAAACCAAGCACGCCGCCCAAGATCGCCTTGCCCTGCATCGCGCCTGCGAGCGCAACATAATAAGGGTGGGTCACGACACTGCGGGCATAAACCTCCTCAGACTGACCCTCAAGCGTGATCGTGATCGTCGGATTACCATTGTCGCTTGCGATCCAGTCCACCAGGCGGGCATGAGCATATTGACCAAGATAGACAAACTCACCCGGCTCCGCGCTACGATAGGGCACAGCAATTGCACCAAGCGCGACACTTGCTAGACACAGGTTGCGGTAAAGCCGCCAGCGGCTTAGCAGCCCTGACCAGCCCTGCTGCAACAGCCCCTGGCCGCGCAGGAGATTATCACGTTGGCTCGCCATCACAGTATCTCCCCGGCAAGCGCGCGCTGGCGCGCATAGGCTGACTGCACCGCCTCACCCAAAGTGGCGTCCACTTTGTCAGCATCGCCCTCGCCGGGCAGCGCGCCGTGCCGCGCATAGACATAGGCTGCGGACGCTGTGAACAGGCAGCGGTCAGCCAGCGCTTCAAGCGCAAAGAGCCGCGCGGTTATATCCTCACCAAAAGCCGCCATGCTTGGCTGTCCTGATGGCGATCCGATCATGCTCGCAAGCCCTGCTTCGATCACGCGCCCCAAGAGCTGGTAACAGGTCAAACCGCGCTGCTCGGCAAGCACTCCAAGCGTGCGATTAACCGCAGGACTAAGCCTTACTGAACGTTGAATATGCTTCATGATGTGGCTCCTGCGCGGGTGCGGATCGCACCCTCAAAAAATGGCGCAAATGCGAAGGGCGCGGAGTGCAAAGCCCAGGCGCACCCTGATCGCACTCTCAAAAAATGGCGGAAAACCAGCATTACGCAGTACGTAAGGTGTGATAGACTTACCTCCGCGCGATACGAAGTATCGACGCTTCTTTCTTGACCCCGGTTGATCAGATTACCACGCATGGCTTTGCTCCTCAACCTTGTGGCAGCGAAGCGACCAAGCGGTCATTTTTTTAACCGCCACCATACCATCGGTTGAACGATCATCGGGTTTGCGTTTGCCCTGAGCGTATGGGTTACGCGCGCAGTTGAGGGGTGGAGCAAGAGGTTTGGGGATGCGGGGTAACGGCGTTTTGTCAGCCGACGGGGTGATATTATTTGGCATAGGATTGCGTCTCGACCCAGCGATCACGTTTCACCCACTCAGTCATCAGTGCGACAGCTTGAGCGTCGTCAACGACGCGGTTGATGGGATTATCAACTGATGGATGATACTGAAGGCCGTGTTCAGTGATCCAGCCGACTATCTCGGCCTCAATCGCGCGGCGCACCCGTGACTCAAGATGATGCGTCGCAACTGGATCAAGTTGCACCGTAATGCCGGGGCTTTCGATCCGCGCGCCAAGTGCGAACCACTCGTCCTCAACACACTGCCTTGGCCCGTCAATCCTGAACATCGATACAGTACCGCGAAGCACATCAAGCACGGGCCGCTCAGCGCGGAGCCATCCAGCAAGCGACGCACGGCGCGCCTCACCGTCTTCATTATCTTCAATCAACTTGAGGATATAAGGATGCGCACGTTGCATCACGCGGTAATGCGCGCGGTAGGTCATTTTAATCAGCGGCCAGCCTGTCAGGCGTCTAATCACGCGGCGAAACAATGAGACAGTAGGCATAAGGGTTCCTTTCGTGAAATCACGAGGGGGAGGATTGTTGAGATGTAAAAGGATGATGAGTTTGCCGGGTGGCCCCGGTGTCAGTATCGCCGCGTCGGCAAATTATTGAGCCAGTCCTCAATATCGCCCGAACGCCATCGGATTTGATTACCCCCTATCACGATTGGGTTTGGGCATTTTTGCTGTTTTATGAGGCGGTACAACGAAGAACGACTCTTGTAGCCCGTCATCAATAACACATCGCCTATTCGTAGGAGTGAATTCTGTTCAATCTGAGCCATCTCGCAACGTCCTGTTCAAGGGTGTTGCATTGTGGATAATCCGGGATGAAGGAGGTGGAAATTGATGTGTCTACTATTGTACAAAACTATCTGGTTTGATCGCGGAGAAGCGCGGTTTTATACTCGAAACTTTAGAAAGTGTCTGGTTATATCTGCTTTACGGTACTGTCCGCGAAGCAGATTTATGATCGTGGTTCGTGACGACCCACGCTTTTTGAGATTATTTTCTGTAAGCGTCTTGGTGATCCGCACAATAATCTTGTTTTGCGAGTCGGCCTCACGGCGGACGAGTAGCTCACGCCGCGCCGTCATCATGATGAGTGTGAACATTGCATCGCTATGGGAAGGCACAAGCTTCAAGAAAATCGCAAGCCCCGCCTCAAACTGCGCCAGCGTTCCGCCTGCAATCCATTCATGACTGTCGCTAAAATTTGTCCGCTTGGGTTCTGCTTCAATCTGCGTGATTTGCTCTAAAACTAGCGGCACATCGGTTGCCGTGACGTCGTCGGTGCTGACAATTTTCTGAGCTCTTTCAGCCATGAATTGGTCAACATGCACAGCCGACCCACTTATGCTTTCAACACGTAATTGGTAGCGATAGCTACGCCGACGATAATCTGATTTAACAAGGGTGCGGTCTGGCTCAGGATCGGAAGGGAGCAGAATCGATAGCGCGTTCTCAAAAAAATTCTTATCCACGCGCGCGTTCTTGTCATCTTTGACTTTAATCTCTCCGTTGGCGCACCGCGCCATGTAGCTCTTGATGGGCACTAAGGCTGGATTAGCCAAGACGCTCGGATACCATCCGAACATCGGCCCTCGGTATAACCGACCCCACAAGAATTGAGGGAGCATAAAAACTGAAAATGATACAACGATAAGTGCCATACATAAGTCGTAGAGATACCAAGCCTGCTTTTGATCTGGCACCCAAAGCGAAAAGCAAACCAAAGCAAAAAAGCTCGTAAAAAAAGCGGAAATATCGCACCAATTTTTGAATGTATGCGCCCATTTCGCTACTGGTGATAGAGCGGCCGAAATCCTGAGTGAAGCAGCATGTGGATCAGTGGGGTCAAGGTCAGCGGCCAAAGCCTCGGCTAATGTCGGAGAATCAATTGTCATACACCATCCTTCCCCGACTTAATATCGGACGAAAAAAGCAGCAATCCACGCGACTGACATTAATTAGCTAAAGTCTCACACTTGGTCAAATCAGCATTCTACCTGAGCAATACGCCCCCCACGTTTCCATGAGTTTACGCCGCTTTTCGAGCAAGTTGCCGCGTCGATAGGCGGCTTCAACCTTATTGCTAACGCTGTGAGCAAGCGCCATCTCGGCAATCGCACCGTCAAAGTCGGTCTCTTCGGCAACCCAATCACGAAAACTTGAGCGGAAGCCATGCGGGACGGCGCTTATGTCCATGTCCCTGCAAATCTTGGTGAGCGTCATATCGGAAAGCGGTTTGCCTAAAACGCGACCCGGAAAGATCAGGTCGCTGCGCGCTTCACGAAATGCTTTGGCTTTTGTCAGGACATCAATGGCTGGCTGTGACAAGGGCACAACATGCGCGCGGCCTGCTTTCATCCGCGCCGCAGGGATCGTCCAAGCCTTGACTTCAAGATCAATCTCAGACCATGTCGCCGCGCGTATCTCGCCAGAGCGCGCGGCGGTCAGAACAAGCGCCTCAAACGCCAAGCGGCCAATGCTTTCGCCTTCGCGCAGTTTTTCAACAAAGGCTGGAACTTGCGCATAGGGCAGTGCGTTATGATGCGCAGCCTTGACGCGTGACTTAGGAAGCGACTTGTTCATTGCAGCAAGCGGCAAGGGCAAGGCGCGATAGCCCTTGGCAATCGCCCAATCGATCACCGTTACGATTCGCTGACGTACTCGCCGCGCCGTCTCGGGCTTCTCAAGCCAAATCGCAACCAGCGCATCGCGAACATGCGGGCCGTCAACTTCGCTCACCGCTATGTCGCCGAAATGGGGAAAGGCATATGCCGTAAGCGTCGAAAGCCACTGTGCCTTGTGCTTGGCGTTACGCCAGCTTTTGTAATTCTCAGCAAAAACCTTCGCTGCCGCCTCACGAAATGTGGGAATGCCCGCTTCTTTGCGGCGCTCAGCAATCGGATCAATCCCTGCCTCAACTTGCGAACGTACCTTTGTGGCTCGTTCACGCGCTTGCGCCAACGTCACTTTCTTTGCGCTCCCAAGCCCAATATCGCGTCGCTTGCCTGATTTCTGCACCCTGCACATCCATGATCGCGCGCCGCTTGGCCCAATCAGCAAATATAATCCATCACCGTCACCGTAGCGACCGGGCAACTTCGCCGCCTTAACCGCAGCAGCACTCAATCGACCCATCTAATTACTCCCACATCTGCTACCACACACAGCATGGGTTAGTATGAAACAAAGGTGTACAGGACGCAACAAAGAATACGCCGAAACCCGCAGATTTAGGGACATTTTGGACTTGTTGATAGGGCTTGGAACAGGTCACTGGCGGAGCGGCAGGGATTCGAACCCTGGATGAGCTTTTGGCCCATACTCACTTTCCAGGCGAGCGCCTTCGACCACTCGGCCACCGCTCCGCATTGCT
>JAYUIX010000201.1:0-4158 GCA_043765635.1 Sphingomonadales bacterium | reverse complement strand
CATCCGTCAGATTAAGATCACGTTTGATATCTTCAGCAAGAATACTGAGGATTTGCCGATCAATAAAATTGAGGATATAAACGAAAACAAGGATGATCAGAACATACCATGAATAACGCTCGTTTTTCGGCGCAGATGCCGACTGATCATTTCCCAAAATACCCTCCCGTTGGTGACTTTCGCACCTTTTCTTGAGCCGGTAGCGGAAATCCCCACCCACTATCAAAGCACATAGTTAAATACGCTGTAGCCCGAAAAAAGGATGCATCATTGCGCCAAATCGCAAATGGGCACTCACTTTCTGCTGAATTTAGCGCGCTATGTCGTGTTTCCCTTGAAATTTTAACGAATCCCAACGATATTGCGTTTACCCGGCCATTATGCCGGGCAATAGGAGTGAGTTCTCATGGCCAATTGGTCTGATCCCCGGATGGTCGGCGCGCCGCCTGCTGCTGTCGGCGCCGGCACACGCGACGTCGCATACGATGCGGGTCTGCGTTCTTACATGCTTTCGGTTTATAATTACATGGCTTCGGGCGTATTGCTCACGGGCATTGTCGCCTTGCTGTTTGCGCAGAGCGGCATGGCACAGGACATCATGTTCGGCCCCGGCTTGACAAAATATCTGATTATCTTTTCGCCCCTCGTTTTTGTGATGGCGATGAGCTTTGGCAGCAACCGGATGTCCACTGGCACGCTCCAGATGATGTTCTGGGGCTTTGCTACCGTGATGGGCCTTTCGATGTCGACGATCTTCCTCGTCTATACCGGTGCTTCAATCGCGCAGACATTCTTCGCGACGGCTGCCGCGTTCGCGGGGCTTAGCCTGTGGGGTTATACCACCAAGAAGGATCTTTCAGGGATGGGCACATTCCTGATCATGGGTCTGGTTGGTTTGATCGTGGCTTCGGTGATTAACATTTTCCTGAAATCAGGGACAATGAACCTTGTGATCAGCTTCGTCGGCGTGCTTATTTTTGCTGGCCTCACCGCCTATGACACGCAGAAGATTAAATCGATGTATGCTTATGTTGCGGGTACGGACATGATGGGCAAAACCGTGATTATGGGCGCGCTTAGCCTATATCTCGATTTCATCAATATGTTCCAGTTCCTTCTTCAGTTCATGGGCAGCCGCGACTAAACGCAACTGATTTTTGAGCCAGACAAATGGCCCCGGCGGAGCAATCCGCCGGGGCTTTTTTGTGGGGTATTAACCCCTCTCCCCTTGCGGGAGAGGGAGGGAGCCGCGAAGCGGCGGAAGGGTGAGGGGATGCAGAGCGATGCGTAGCGAGCGTGGTCTTCTTCAACAACCTGCGCCGTCTTTCCGACGCAGATACGGCTGGCCCCTCACCCGGCACTTCGTGCCACCCTTTCCCGCGAGGGGAGAGGGGTCAAACAAAAAAAGGCCGGAAGTGCTTATACGCACCCCCGGCCTTTCTTATTCGCCTTGGGAAAGGCTTACTTGGGCATTAGCACCGTGTCGATCACGTGGGCTACGCCGTTTGACTGAGTTACGTCAGCTTGCGTCACCTTTGACTTGCCGCCCTTGGCATCAGTCAGGACGATCGCATCGCCTTCCTTGGCTGCGGTGAGCTTGCCACCAGCAACGGTGGTAAGCTCAGCCTTGCCCTTGCCGGCTTCAATAGCAGCTGAGAGAGCGGCTGCATCCATGTTACCAGCAACAACGTGGTACGTCAGGATGCCGGTCAGCGTCTCTTTGCTCTCTGGCTTCACAAGCGTTTCAACAGTGCCCGCAGGAAGCTTACCAAAAGCGCCATCATCTGGTGCGAATACGGTGAACGGGCCTGGGCCTGAAAGCGTTTCAGCGAGACCAGCAGCGGTAACAGCGGCTACCAGCGTCTTGAGATTTGGTGCAGTCGAAGCATTTTCGACAACATTCTTGTTTGCATACATTGGCGCGCCGCCAACCATGACGGGTGCAGCTTCACCGGCAGTTTCGCTGGTGACGGCTTCGGTGGTCTCAGCAGGTGCTTCAGCAGTTTCAGCTGGTTTTTGCGAACAAGCGGCAAGCGCCATCGAAGCGGTTGCGATCAAAAGGGCAGTTGCGAGGGTTTTCTTCATATATATTTCCTTGTTGAAAATTTTCGAACTTGGTCAAACAATAACGCGGTATTCGGAGGGTATACCAACCCGTCAACTGGGCTGATCAAACGCATTAATACAGCGATTTTGCAACCAAGTACAGGCCAGTTACGTGACGTGACGCTGGCTGGATGCACAAATAAGCATCCACCCCCGAAAATAATAGAGCGTATTTCACTCGCCCTGCCGCACGATAATCTCGGACAGGCGCGCAATCGTCCGCCCCGGCATCCGAATTATGCCTTCGTTAAGCACCGTCTTGCCGTCGCTTTGCAGGTAAAGCCACTGCTCCATCGTCACAAAAGGTTTTTTAAGCAGGTAGCGCAAATGAAATAAATTGCCGTAAACCTCCGCCGTTACTGGCCCATCAGCATCACTAAGCGTTGCTGTATAGCGGTGATTATCAAGCCGTATCATGATCCAGTGCCGCTGACTTACTTTGCCGCCTTCATATATTGTCTGGTCAAGCCGAAAGCGGCCATCGGGCAGCACACTCCCCCGGCTTTCAACGCGGATCTGCCGTGCGGGCTTTCCCCCGGCGGACTGGATCACGCCGTTGCCAGTTGCAGTGGTGCCAAAAAAGGCCTCGGGACGGAAAATCGGCGTGTTGCCCGCAAATGTCTCAGGCTTGACCGGCTTTACACAGGCCGAGAGCATCATCAGCATGAGGAGAAAGAAGCCGCGCATCATTCAAACATGACTGACGGCTTGGCGCGCGTATCAACGGTCAGCGCGAACACATCAGGCCGGGCATAATGCCCAACCACGTCAAAATCATATTTGGCACGCGGGATCGCCGCAAGATCAACTTCCGCCATCAACACTGTCTCCTCATCGTAAATTGGCCCAGCAAGAACTTCTCCAAGCGGGCCGACAATAATGCTGCCGCCCCGGATCAGCACCTCACCGGGTGCCGCGTCAATCGGGCAATCGGCGGGCGCATCCTCACGCGTCATATATTGAACGGCGGAGGCGACAAAACAGCGCCCCTCAAATGCAATGTGCCGCATCGATAGCGCCCATGTTTCACGGTCATCAACCGTCGGCGCGCAGTAAATCTGTATTCCCTGCCCATACATCGCCATGCGGAGCAGCGGCATATAATTTTCCCAACAGATCACCGCGCCGATTTTGCCGATGCCGGTATCGATCACTGGCATCGTTGACCCGTCACCCTGCCCCCAAATGATCCGTTCCATCGCGGTTGGCATCAACTTGCGGTGCTTGGTGGTAAGCGTACCGTTGGCTGCAAAGAACAGCACAGTACAATATAGCGTGCCGCCATCACGTTCGATCACGCCGACAACCAGGTGGAGGGAGTGGAGCCTCGCGACCTCACCCATTGCATCACATTCCGGCCCCGGCACATTAATTGCGCTGGCATGATAGCGCGCAAACCAATCGCGGCCTTCTGCTGAACGAAACCCAACCCGCGCACCAAAATCCATGCCGCGTGGGTATCCACCAACAAAAGCCTCTGGAAATAGCACAAGCTGCGCGCCTTGCGCCGCCGCTTCGTCCACCAACCGCGCAAGCTTTTCAAGTGTAGCGGGTGTATCAAACAGGCAAGTGGCCGCTTGAATAACGGCAATTTTAGTCATTGGATGCTCTCCAGAAACAAAGGATTTTTCGCCTTGATGCACAATAACGCTTCGCGTCGACGCAGCAACCGATTAGACTCGTTACATCACGCCCGGATCATCGGGCAGCAGATTTGAAAGTTGTCCTCCCCATGACTGATTCCACCAATTCCACCGACGAAACCCCGCGCCGCCGCCCTAAGGCAGGCGTTCGCGCGATTGGCAATCGCCGGTTGCAGCCCTCGACCCTTATGATGGGCCACGGCTATGATCCAATGCTGTCCGAAGGGTCGCTCAAGCCGCCGATTTTCCTAACTTCGACCTTCGTTTTTGAAAATGCCGCTGCTGGCAAGCGTCATTTTGAGGGCGTGACTGGCAAGCGCCCCGGCGGCGCTGAGGGCCTCGTTTATTCGCGTTTCAATGGCCCCAATCAGGAAATCGCCGAAGATCGGCTTGGCCTATGGGAAGACGC
>JAYUIX010000200.1:0-55714 GCA_043765635.1 Sphingomonadales bacterium | reverse complement strand
TTCCTGTTCACTCATAAATTCATCAATCTCGACAATGTTTGTGCGGTAAAATCAACCATGGGTACGACGCGGGCATAGTTCAAGCGCGTCGGCCCGATTACGCCGACAACCCCAACCACGCGGCCATCGCGCCCGTGATAGGGGGCCGCTATCACCGATGACCCCGAAAGCGCGAATAGTTTATTTTCCGAACCGATAAAGACTTTGGTTGCGCTGCCCTCACGCGCGCTATCGAGAAGCTGCGCGATCTCCTCCTTGCCCTCAATCTGGTCAAGCAATTGGCGGACGCGCTCCAGGTCAGCGGCGGCAACATCATCAATCAGATTGGCCTGACCGCGCACGATCAGCACGGGCCGCTGCGCACCGTCCTCCGCCCAGATTGCAAGGCCGCGCGTGATGAGGTCTTGTGATGCGGCATCAAGTGCGGCGCGTTCGTTGGCGATTTGGGTGGCAACCATGCGCGCAGCCTCAGTCAGCGTCATTCCGCCAAGCCGCGCGGTCATATAATTGCCCGCCTCAATTAGCGCGGAAGGGGGCATATCAGGCGGCACCGCAATCACCCGGTTCTCAACACTGCCATCATCGCCGACGAGCACCGCAAGCGCTTGGGTTGGCGCAAGTGGCACGAAGGCGAACTGCTTCAAGCGCACCTCGCGCGTTGGCACCATGACGATTCCTGCGCACGCCGAAAGCCCAGAAAGCGCGAGCGTTGCCGAGGCGAGCGCGGTTTCAATCGGCCCGCCGCCGTCCCCGACCCGCGCCTCAATCGCTGCGCGTTCGTCAGCCGTGGGTTCGGCCGCCTGCATCATCGCATCAACAAACAGCCGCAGCCCGCTTTCGGTCGGCATCCGTCCTGCTGAAACATGCGGCGCGGCGAGCAGCCCAAGCTCCTCCAAATCCTGCATCACATTGCGGATCGAGGCGGGCGACAGGTTCATCAGGCCGCTGCGTGAAATCGTCCGTGATCCCACTGGCGCGCCCGAGCCGAGATAGCTCTCAACGACAACGCGAAACACATCGCGCGCACGGTCAGTCAGTTCATGAACAGGGACGGGAGTGGATATGGTGGACATAATGGAGATGTAGGGCGGCGCGCTATGGTTGACAATCGCGCTGGTACTTGGTGGCTTGGGAAGCTAGACGCGCGCAATCATATTAAAAGGACAAGATTTTATGCGCCCATCCGGCCGTGCCCCCGATCAAATGCGCAGCATTACGATTGAACCGCATTTCACCAAACATGCTGAAGGTTCAGTCCTCGTCAGCTTCGGCGATACCCGCGTGCTGGTGACGGCGAGTGTTGAAGAGCGGGTGCCGCCGTTCATGCGCGGCAAAGGCGAAGGCTGGGTGACCGCTGAATACGGGATGCTCCCGCGCGCGACGCACACCCGCAGCAACCGTGAGGCGGCCAAGGGCAAGCAATCGGGGCGGACGCAGGAAATTCAGCGGCTGATCGGGCGATCGCTCCGCGCGGTGGTGGATATGAAGGCGCTGGGTGAGCGGCAAATCACGCTCGACTGCGATGTGATTCAGGCTGACGGGGGCACGCGGACGGCGAGCATTTCAGGCGCATGGGTTGCGCTGCGTCTGGCAGTGGACGGCTTGCTCAAGGACGGCAAGCTTATCGTCGATCCAATCAAGCAGAAGGTTGCGGCGATTAGCTGCGGCATTTATAACGGCACGCCCGTACTTGATCTTGATTATATTGAAGATAGCAATGCCGGGGCTGACGCAAATTTCGTGCTGACGGGTGACGGCAATATCGCCGAAGCGCAGGCAACCGCTGAGGGCGAGACCTATGATGAGGAAGCGTTGCTCCGCCTGCTGCGCCTCGCGCGGATTGGCTGCACCGCGATTTTTGCAGCACAAGATCAGGCGACAGGACGATAGGGGCGGTGCGCAAGCTTGCCCCCGGCAAACTGGTTATCGCGAGCCATAACGCGGGTAAGCTGCGCGAGATTCGGGCGCTGCTTGAGCCGTTTGGGATAGAGCCGATTTCTGCCGGTGAACTGGGTCTAGCTGAGCCTGACGAAACCGAGGATAGTTTTGCAGGCAATGCGCTGATCAAGGCGCGGGCGAGTGCGCTTGGTTCGGGATTGCCTGCGCTCTCCGACGATAGCGGATTGATGGTCGATGCGCTTGGCGGTGCGCCGGGGGTGTACACCGCCGATTGGGCCGAAAAGCAGCCCTATGAAGGCGGGCCGGGTCGCGACTGGTATATGGCAATGGGCAAGGTTGAGGGCAAACTTGCCGAGCTAGGTTCCGACGTGAACCGAAGCGCGCATTTCGTCTGCACGCTTGCGGTCGTCTGGCCAGACGGCGAAGAGCCGTTGTTTGAAGGTCGCGTGAGCGGCGTTCTGGTATGGCCGCCACGCGGAAAGCACGGGTTTGGCTATGACCCTGTATTCCAGCCGCTTGGCAAGACAATTACATTCGGCGAAATGGAACCAGCCGAAAAACACAGCGTAAACCACCGTGCTTTTGCCTTTGCCAGATTAGTAAAAGCCCTGTTTTAGCAATGGATGCACCGCTGGCGCTTTATATCCACTGGCCTTTTTGCGTGTCAAAATGCCCTTACTGTGATTTCAACAGCCATGTCCGCGAAAGCGTTGATCAACCGGCATGGCGCGCGGCACTGCTTGCCGACATGGCGCATGAGGCGGAGGTTGCCGGCGGGCGTCCGCTGACTTCGATCTTCTTTGGCGGCGGTACGCCCTCACTGATGCCGCCTGAAACTGTGGCTGCGCTGATTGAAGCGGCTGAACAGCATTGGGGCTTTGCGGGCGGGATTGAGATTACGCTTGAGGCCAATCCGTCATCGGTCGAGGCGGCGCGCTTTGCCGATCTCGCGCGTGCGGGCATCAACCGGGTTTCGCTTGGGCTTCAGGCGCTTGAGAATGACGCGCTGCATTTTCTGGGCCGCGCGCACGATGTCGCTGAGGGGTTGGCCGCACTTGAAACCGCGCAGGCGCATTTTGCGCGCGTCAATTTTGATCTGATCTATGCCCGCCCCGATCAGAGCGAAGCAGATTGGGCGGCAGAGCTTGGTCGCGCGCTTGGTTTCGGCACAACGCATCTCTCGCTCTATCAACTCACGATTGAGCCGGGCACGCGCTTTGCGACGCTGGTTACGCAAGGCAAGCTGACGCCAGCCGATCCTGATCACGGCGCACTGCTGTTTGAACTGACAGCAGCCGTGACGTTAGCGGCTGGTCTGCCTGCCTATGAAGTCTCAAACCATGCGCGGATAGGCGATAAAAGTCGCCATAATCTCAGCTACTGGCGCTATGACGATTATCTCGGCATTGGCCCCGGCGCGCATGGGCGGCGCGGTGGGCTGGCAACGCTGCGCCATAAAAAGCCCGAGAATTGGATCGGCGGCGTCGCGCGAAATGCAAGCGGCCTCCAAAGCGAAGTGGCGTTGTCGCCTCGGGAACAAGCCAGCGAGGCCTTGCTAATGGGGCTGAGGCTTCACGAGGGCGTTGACCTTGGCCGCATTGCATCGCGAAGCGGGATGGCGCATGACAGTCTTGTCAACCACGCCCGGACAGCAGAGCTTGAAGCGCTCGGTCTGATGAACAACAAAGGCGATCATCTCCGCGTGACACCTACCGGAATGCTGCTCCTCGATCATATCCTCGGCGAAATTGTCGTGGTTTAGATCATTTCCCGAACGAACGCAGGGCTGGCGAAACAACTGTAAAGCCGCCCGCTTTTATCTCCTGAACCTCAAGCATCCGTTCAGCGGTTCCAGACGATGTAAAACGGAAAGCGCCATCAATCCCGCTGAACCCGCCGCTGTCAAGCAACTGCGCGGTTGGGAAAGCGGTGCCGACCTTCCAGGCACCCGCAATCTTGTTCACCAGCAGCACCGAATCATAGCCAAGCGAAGCAAGACGGTATGGCCCCTTGGAAAAACGCGCGCGATATTTGGTGGCAAGCTGATTATAGAAACTATCCGAAACACTCGCAAACCATGCGCCCTGCATCACGGGGCTTTGCGCAAGTGCCCCTTCGACATTCCATAAATCAGTCCCGAGGATTTTTGCATTCACGCCCCCACGTTTCCTCACAAGCGGAATGATCTGAAGTGCGACCCGGCCCGAATCGGCAATCAGCAGCGCATCATAGGCCGAACTGGCTGATAATTTGGTCACTGCAGCGGCGATTGATGCGGGGCTGCGGTCAAACGCTTGAAGCCCGACCATGCGTCCGCCATTGGCTTCAACGGCCCTGATCATGGCTTGTGAGGTGCGCTGGCCAAATGTCCCGTTGGGAACCAGCCCGGCAAAACTTGTCATGCCCTTGCTGCGGGCAAAGCTCACGACCCGGTCAATCGATTGAGTTGGCACAAAGCCGAGCAGATAAGTGCCGTTGCCAGCCACTGAAACATCATTTGAGAAAGTGATAAGCGGTACTTTTGCCGCGCGACCAATCGGCGCGACGGCGCGGACATCCTCAGCAAGCAGCGGCCCGATAATCAGGCGATTGCCATCGGCAATTGCGCGCTGAGCAGCGGCAGCGGCACCCGTTCCTGTGTCATACGTTGTGATTCGGATATTTTTGCCGCCAGTATCAAGCACAGCAAGATTGGCGGCATTGGCAATCGATTCGCCAACCGCTGCGCTGCTGCCCGTCATCGGGACAAGCAAAGCAATGCGGTGGCGCGCAAGGTCTGTTGGCAGCGGTGTTGTGCTCGGCGGCGCTTCGACGGGCGGCGGCGCATCGACGGTTTTTGGCGGGCCTTTGGGGACAATCGAACATGCGGTAAGGACTGCGCTCGCAAAAACAAGCGTGCTCCAACGCTTGAGCGCCGCGCGTCTGGACACAGTCGTGCCTTGCTCTGATGCCTGTGTGTCTGCCATGACCCTACCCCTTATGAACGCAATACTTGAACCCGGCCTATACATCGTCGCGACGCCAATCGGCAATCTTTCCGATTTAAGCTCGCGCGCTGCCGCGATTCTCGCACAGGCGAACGTCATTGCGGTTGAGGATAGCCGCGTTACCGCAAAACTGCTCCGCCATATTGGCGTCAAGCGGCCAATGATTGCCTATCATGATCATGTTGCCGAAGGCGTTCGCCCCGCGCTTGTTGCGCGAATGGCGCATGAAGCCGTGGCACTGGTAAGTGACGCCGGGACGCCGCTTATTTCCGATCCGGGCTATAAGCTTGTGCGGGACGCGCGCGCTGCGGGGCGGTTGATCGTGACAATACCGGGGCCGTGCGCCGCGATTGCCGCGCTTACACTGGCAGGGCTTCCAACTGACCGTTTCCTGTTCATCGGCTTCTTGCCCGAAAAGGCCAAGGCCCGTGACGAGGCCATTGCCGAGATTGCCACCATTCGCGCGACGCTCATCCTTTACGAATCGGGCAAGCGACTCGGCAAGGCGCTGATTGCGCTCGAACAGGGTCTGGGTGATCGCCCTGCCGCCGTTGCCCGCGAAATCAGCAAAATATATGAAGAATGCATTGATGGGACGCTGTCCTCGCTCGCCGCGCGCTATGCCGGCGCTGCGCCCAAGGGTGAAATTGTTATCCTTATTGGCCCACCGCAAGAGGCGCAGGCTGCCTCGAAAGCTGACGGTGATGCGGCATTGGTTGAAGCGCTGACTAGGCTCTCGCCTGCCAAGGCGGCAAGCGAGGTTGCCAAGCGATTGGGGCTTGATCGGCGCGCGCTTTATGACCGGGCAATGGCTTTGCCGCGCAGATGAACCGTCAAGCTGCTGAACGTTTTGGTGCGTGGGGAGAGCGCCGTGCGGCATGGTGGCTTCGTCTTCACGGCTGGCGCATTCTCGCGCGCCGTGTAAAACTGCGCAGCGGCGAAATTGACCTGATTGCTCGGCGCGGACGCACGACTGCCTTTATCGAGGTCAAGACGCGGGCGGCGGCCGCCGATCTCGACACAGCGATTGATGCCTACCGTCTGCGACGTGTGGCGGCAGCAACAAATGCGGTTGCGCATCTTTATGCCCGAGCTGGCGATGATATTCGCATCGACGTCATCCTCATCGCCCCGCGAAGCTGGCCGCTCCATCTTACCAACGTTTGGCATGGTAGCTAAGCCGTTTTCAAAAAAACGACTCTATAATGCAGATTTCGCTTTCCTATTTGATATTGTTCCATTTATGTTCTTTCTCCAAACAGGTTAAGGAGATACAAAAATGGCAAGTTACTTTCATATTGATCAATTGATCGACGATGTTATCGGACGCGAAGGCGGCTATTCAAACCATCCGGCTGATCGCGGCGGCGCAACGCGCTGGGGCGTAACTGAAGCAGTGGCACGTGCGCATGGCTATCGCGGCGATATGCGCGATTTCCCACGCGCCGATGCGATTGAAGTCTATCGGCGAATTTATTGGATCAAGCCGGGGTTTGATCAGATTGCCGTGCGTGCGTCTAAAATCGCGGCTGAACTTTTTGATACGGGCGTCAACATGGGGCCGAGCACTGCCACGGGGTTCCTCAAACGCACACTCAACGCGCTCAACCGGGGTGAGGTTGATTATGATGATATTGGCAGCACGCCGATAATTGATGCAGCCACGCTTGCAGCACTTGATGCGTTCATGGCCAAACGCAAACCGAACGGAGAGTCCGTCCTTCTCAAGGCACTCGAATCGCTTCAAGGCGAACGTTACGTCCGCCTTGCCGAAACGCGGCCCGCCAATGAGGCATTTCTCTATGGCTGGCTGGCGAACCGGATCAACTGAAAACCCCTTATACGGTGTAATCTATGTAATCTTCCAGATAAAAAGGCGAAAAATCATGTCAATCATTGATGCCGTTATCGGCCCGATCGGCAAATTGCTCGATAAAATCATTCCTGATCCGCAAGCCCGCGAGCGGGCAAAAATGGAACTGCTCCAGTTGCAGGGCACTCAGGAAATGGACGCCCTCAAAGCGCAACTCTCCGCTATCCTTGCCGAGGCGGGCAGCACTGACCCGTGGACAAGCCGCGCGCGGCCATCCTTCCTTTATGTCATGTACACGATCATCCTCTGGGCGATCCCGATGGGGCTGATCGCCGCTGTCGCGCCCGATATGGCAAAGGGGATTGCTACGGGCATGAACGCCTATCTCGCTGGGATTCCTGAACCACTGTGGGCGCTGTTTGGCACTGGCTATCTTGGCTACACCGCCGCGCGCCAATGGGGCAAGGTTAAGGGTGTGGAGCGCTGATCCGCCAGCCCCATAGGCTCAGGCCAAGCATTGCGGCGTTTGAGATAAAGTCGAGCGCCATCCACTGGTTGAACACGGGCACAACAAAGACAAACCAATAGTTGAACCAGAAAAAGGGCAGCAGTGCGATGGCATAAATTAGGAAAGTACGGCGGGTGAAAATGCTGAACCAGACGAATAGCCCGCCAAGCACTGCCTGTGCCCCGAAACAGCCCATCATCAGCGCGCTGGTTGCGCTCAAATGCTGGTAGGATGGGCTCACCGTTAACTGCTCGACCATGGCGGGTGCGATCAGACACCAGGCACCGAGGAAAAGGTAGGGCAGTGCGATCAGACGCTGGATGTGAAGTGGTTTCATGAGTGAGGGGTAGAGTGAATTTACACCCGTGTCGAACATTCTCTTGAAACACCAACCCTCAACGCCCCATATCCCCTCCATGAGTGAAACCCCAAAATGGCATGGCACCACGATTGTTTCAGTTCGCAAGAACGGCAAGGTGGTGATTGCAGGCGATGGTCAGGTCTCGATGGGCCAGACTGTAATGAAACCCAATGCGAAGAAAGTCCGCCCGCTCGGCAGTGGTCAGGTAATAGCTGGTTTTGCGGGCGCGACCGCCGATGCGTTCACGCTGTTTGAGCGGCTTGAGCGCAAGCTTGAACAGTTTAACGGGCAGCTAATGCGCTCGGCAGTTGAACTCGCCAAGGATTGGCGGACTGACAAATATCTCCGTAATTTAGAGGCAATGATGATCGTCGCGGATAAGGACGTGACCCTGATCTTGACTGGCAACGGCGATGTGCTTGAACCAGTTGACGGGATTGCCGCGATTGGATCGGGCGGCAATTTCGCGCTCTCGGCGGCGCGCGCGCTTAAAGATTATGAGGGCGATGCCGAGGTTCTCGCGCGCAAGGCGATGGCGGTTGCGGCGGATATTTGTGTTTATACCAATGATCAATTGACCGTCGAAATATTAGAAACCACCCCATAACTGGAACCGTTCGTGCTGAGCCTGTCGAAGCACTGCCTTTCTCTACTCGACCAGCGTTAAGAGAAAAGACAACCCTTCGACAGGCTCAGGGCAAACGGACTCTCTCGGATGACACATATTATGAATAACAGCCTTACCCCTAAAGCCATTGTTGCGGCACTTGATGAACATATCATTGGCCAAGCCGAGGCCAAACGCGCGGTAGCGGTGGCGATGCGCAATCGCTGGCGGCGGCAGCAGCTTTCGCCTGAATTGCGCGATGAAGTGACGCCCAAGAATATCCTGATGATTGGCCCCACTGGCTGCGGCAAAACCGAGATTTCACGCCGTCTTGCTAAGCTCGCCGATGCGCCGTTCGTTAAGGTTGAGGCGACTAAGTTCACGGAAGTGGGCTACGTCGGGCGTGATGTTGAACAGATTGCGCGTGATCTGGTTGAAGAGGCAATCCGGCTCGAAAAAGAACGCCGCCGTATCGCGGTGAAGGACAAAGCCGAAGAGGCGGCACTGGCGCGGTTGCTTGATGTGCTGACAGGCAAGGGTGCTTCGGAGGCGACGCGCGCGGCATTTCGTCAGCGCTTTGCTGATGGTCATCTTGATGAAACCGAAATTGAAATTGAGTTGGAGGCGACGCCCCAAACGCAGTTTGAAGTACCCGGCGGCGGGGGCATGGGAATGATCAACCTGTCTGAAATGATGGGTAAGGCGTTCGGCCAAGGCCAGATGAAGCGGCGCAAGATCAACGTCCGCGCGGCATGGAGCAAGCTGGTTGAGGAAGAGGCTGACAAGCGGCTTGATCAGGATGAACTCAGCCGGACAGCGCTTGCCGATGCTGAGGCGAACGGGATCGTGTTTCTTGATGAGATTGACAAGATCGCGGTTTCCGACGTCCGCGGGGGCAGCGTCAGCCGCGAAGGCGTCCAGCGCGATTTGCTCCCACTGATCGAGGGCACCACGGTTGCCACCAAATACGGCCCGATGAAAACTGACCACATCCTCTTCATCGCGAGCGGCGCGTTCCATGTGGCCAAACCAAGCGACTTGCTCCCCGAATTGCAGGGTCGTTTACCGATCCGGGTTGAGCTCAAAGCGCTGACTCAGGCCGATTTTGTGCGCATCTTGAAGGATACCCGCGCAAGTCTTGCCGATCAGTATCAGGCGCTGCTCGCCACCGAAGGGGTGGGCATCACCTTCACCGATGACGGGATTGAGGCCATCGCGCGCACGGCTGCCGAAGTGAATGAAGCGATCGAGAATATCGGCGCACGGCGGCTATCCACGGTGCTTGAAAAACTGCTTGAGGACGTCAGCTTTGAGGCCGAGGATCGCCAGGGCACAACGGTGGTAATTGACGCGGCCTATGTTGATAGCCAGCTTGCCAGCATCGTGCGCAATACCGATTTGTCGAAATATATTTTGTAGTATAATTCGTTCTTGATATGTTTTGACTTTTATGCTCGATTGTATGTCTCGAATCATCTTGGAGACAGGCCATGACTCACACCGGCGGATGCCACTGCGGCGCAGTACGTTATGAAGTGAGTGGCACGCCGCAACATGTTGCGCTGTGCCACTGCACTGATTGCCGGCGCAGTGCTGGCGCGCCGATGGTGGCGTGGGCGGCCTTTGCCGAAAATGAAATGACCGTCACTCAGGGCGATACCAAAACATTCAACTCCTCGGGAAGCGCGATGCGCAGTTTCTGTTCTGAGTGCGGCACCGGGCTGTTTTACCGCAATGAGGCGTTTTTGCCCGGCATTGTTGATATCCAATCGGCAACGCTTGATGACCCTTCCGCACTTCCGGCGGGCGCACATATCCAGACGGCAGAGCGGATCGAATGGATGGCCGACGCACATAGCCTGCCTGCATTTGAGCGTTATCCTGGCTGATGACTAAATCAAGCCAGTAACCGTAAGCCACTTTGCAGCGAATAAACCAGTTGATATTGGGAGACTGTCGATGCGTTTGATATCTGTTTTTGCTACCACCGCACTTATTGCCGTTGCCGTTCCTGCGAGCGCTGCTGAAATTGCAACTGGAGCGAAGATTCCAGCAAGCTTTGCAGCTAGAGATGGCACAGGAAAGATACGCAACCTTGCAAGCGTAGCAGGTAAAAAAGGCACTGTGCTTGTGCTGTATCGTTCAGCCAAATGGTGTCCTTATTGTCAGGCGCAGCTGAAGGAATTGAAAGCGGCACAGGCCGAACTCGGGGCGCGGGGCTACACGATTGTTGGGCTGAGCTATGATGCGCCTGAAACACTTGCTGCCTTTGCGGCCAAGACAGGGATTAGTTATCCGCTACTATCAGATGAAAAATCGGCGATGATTGATGCGCTTGGCTTGCGTGATCCGGCTTACGCGGCAGGCAGCTTTGCCGCTGGCGTGCCAAAATCTTCAACACTCATCATCGACAAAGCAGGCGTTGTCCGCTGGAAAACGGTCGCCGCTGATTACAAAGTTCGCCCCCAAAATGCCACGATCATCGCGGCGATTGATGCACTTAAATAGGCTCAACCGCCCTCGGGTTTAACCACCAGCATCATTGCCTTATCTTGCACGAACCAGCGCTTGGCGGTCTCCTGCAATTCAGCCGGGGTAATCCGGCCATAATCGGTTGAAAGCGTGCGCAGCGCGGCGGTTTTGCCTTTGTCCTGCGAAAGCCCGGCAAGCTGGCTCATCCAGAAGGTGTTGCCACTTGAGGCGCGCGCGATAAACTGACGGAGCGGCGTCACCGCGCGGACAAGCTCATCGGCTGTTACGGGCTTGGCGGCAAGGTCATCAGCGATTGAACGCGCAATCTTGTAAAACAGATCAATTCGGTCAGGCCGTAACTGCGATGAGATGAGGAAACTGCCGCCGCTTTGGAGCGACAATGGCCAATTGCTGTTGACATTAGGACTATAGCCAGCCCCTTCGGTTTCGCGGAACTCATTGAACATCCGGTCATTAAAAATGCTCGAAAGCAGTTCAAGTTTGCGCGATTCGTAAAGCCCGGCCGTCCCGCCACCAATCGGATAAGCAAGCACCGCTGCGGCCTGATCGGCGGGGCCGCTGTGAAAGCGAACAATGGGTGTTGTCGTTGCCGTCGGCCCGCGTGAGCCACTGCTGCCAGCAAGCGGGCGCGCGGCACTGCGCTTTTTAAGCGCACCAAAGGTTTCGCTAACCGCCGCGACCGCATCGTCAGCGGCAATATCACCAAATATCAGGACTTCGATTGGCCCTGTTTTGAGGAGTGGCTCCCAAAATTGCCGGAAAGCCTGCGGCGTCAGTGCTTGAATTGCTTCGCGCGACGGCGTGCCCCAGCGGGTATCGCCGCCGTGCAAAAGCGAAGACAAATCGCGTGAAAGCACCGACTGCGGGCTGTTGCCAAGCGTATCATAGTTGGTGAGGAAGGCAGCGCGTGCGCGCTGCACGGGTGCTGCGTCCCAGCGGAGCGACGTCATCTGGCTGGCAAGCAGTTTCAATTGATCGGTAAGATCTGCCGCCCGTGTTTGCGAACGCAAGACGAAGGCATTTTCACCAATGTCAAACCCTGCGTTGATCCGCCGTCCGCTGGTCAGCCGGTCAAGCGCGTTCTGATCATAGTTGGCGACCCCGCCTGCAAGCAGTGCTGCCGACCCAGCCCATGCCACTGTCTGCTTGTTGGACGGGAGCGCTTGTAGCCCGCGGCCAAAGCGCACTTGGACATAGATTTTTCCGGTCTCTGCGGGATTGGGATAGAGGATCATGTTGACGCCGTTAGCAAATTTAATTTGCTCCATCCCCAGATCGGGGATCGGCTCACGCTTTTTGACTTTGCCCGGTTTGCCAAGCGATGGCAGTTGATTGAAGCTCCCAACAGGGGCCGTTGACGTAGAGGCAATCGCGGTGACCTCGGCATTGACTGCCGCAGCAAGCGCTTCGTTGCCGCCCTTTATTGGCGTCCGGCTTGTCAACACTGCACGTGGGCCGACCCCGTTGAAGAGCGCGCGCGTCGCGACGCGAATGCCCTCAGGGGTTATTTTATTCTTGATCCCACTGAACACATCAAGTGCCACTTGGGCGGAGGCAACTGTCTCACGAATATTAACCGCTTCGATCAAGTCATCAGCTTGTTTTGCCGCAGCCTCGGTGCGCTGCGTATCAACACCGACTTGAAGTGCTGCGAAAAACTCACCTGCCTCACGATCAATGTCGGCCTGCACGCTTGGATTGGCAAGCGCGTCAGCAATCACCGCGCGCACATCACGCACAGCAGCCTGCCAATCATCGCCGAGCGGTACGATTTGCACGAAGGTGCCATCAACCGAACGCGCAATGTCATCGCGGTCAACCGAGGCTTGAAGAAAACTTCCGCCAGCCCGCGCGCGTTCTTCAAGGCGGCGGTTGATCAGGCGCAGCGCAACCAGTTCAACGAGGCGCCCTTGATTATAGGCAATGGTATCGGCTTTTTGCACCCAAGGCCGCAGTGTCGCGAGGCTGACGACAAGCGGCACTCCGGGTTCGGTAATGACGAGATTTGCCAGCGCTTTGGGATCGGGTTTGCCAAAATTAGGATCGGGTACAGCCGGGCCTTTGCCGCGCCAATCCGAAAAATATTTGATTATCATTTGTTCAAACAGCGCAGGATTGCCGTCGCCAACGATCACGACAATCGCGCGTTCGGGGCGGTACCAGCGTTCATGAAATGCGCGCAGCGATGCGGCGGTAGCCGCGTTCAGCGCCGCAGTCGTGCCAATGGGGGAACGTGTTGCAAGCAGTTGACCGGCAAAATAATGCGCGCGTGTTGCATCGCCAACCCGAACATCAGCGCCAGCCTGTTCGCGTGCTTCAGCCAAGACGGTGCGCCGTTCGGACTCAACTTGGTCAGGCTTAAGCTCAGGCGCAGACATCATCCCCGAAAGGATTTTGACGCTTTCATCAAGCCCCGACTTTGTGGCGTTGGGCAGATCAAGCTTATAGATTGTCTGGGTGTTAGTGGTTGAGGCATTGGTATCACTGCCAAAGGTCGCGCCGAGCCGCTGCCAGATTTTGATTGACTCGCCGTCGGCAACATAGCGCGATCCTTGAAAGCTTAAATGCTCGATAAAGTGCGCATAGCCCCGCTCGTTTTCGCGCTCCATCAGTGAACCCGCCTCGATATCAACGCGGATTGAAACCTGTCCCGGCGGCACGCCGTTACGCCGCACCGCGTAACGCACGCCGTTGGGCAGGACGCCAAATGTCCACGCTGGATCAGGTGGAATATCACTTCCAACATACAGCCACGGCACAGCTTTGGTTGGTTTGCTAACCGAGATCGGTTTTTGCGATAGTTTTGCTTCGGCTGCAAACGACGGTGTGACAAGCCCAAAACTAAGCAGCAGGACAAAAGCGGAGCGCAACGCGCGAAACATAAGGGAATGCATTACAGCGGTTTAGGCGGCGAAATTCACGGCGGCTAGAGGTTAATCACATAAATTTAGTTTAGCTGAGACGAATGTTTTATGGAACTGCGTTTTGTGGTGCTGATCATGATGGGTCATGCGATAGTCCAGCCTAGCATCTCCCCCGCATGAAATGGCACGATTGCCCTATCGACAGCGGATACCTCCTCAGCCACAGTCATGCTTGTGCGCTCAAGCGTAATCGTACCGGCGTTGAGCGGCAGGCCGTAAAAACGCGGGCCATGTTCCGAAGCAAAGCCTTCAAGACGGCCAAGCGCGCCTTCTTCATCAAAAACCATTGCATAGCTTTCAAGCGCGCAAGGCGCGTTGAAGATTCCCGCGCATCCGCAAGCCGACTCTTTTTCGCTGACCAAATGGGGTGCGCTATCAGTGCCAAGGAAGAATTTAGGCGATCCTGAGGTTGCGGCTTTGCGGAGTGCGAGGCGGTGGCGTTCGCGCTTGGCAACAGGCAGGCAATAGGCGTGAGGGCGGATACCGCCTGCAAACATGGCGTTACGATTGATGTGGAGGTGATGCGGTGTGATGGTCGCGGCAATATTGGAGCCGGCACTTTCAACAAATTCAATCGCATCTGACGTTGTGATATGTTCAAAGACAATTTTTAGCCCCGGCAGATCACGGATGAGACGTTGCAAATGCCGCTCAATAAACACCGCCTCACGATCAAAAATATCTATATCTCCGTCAGTCACTTCGCCGTGGATGAGGAGCGGCATTTCAATATCCTGCATCGCTTCAAGCACCGGATAGATGTGTGCAATGTCAGTGACGCCGTGTGAGGAATTGGTCGTTGCATGGGCGGGATAGAGCTTGCAAGCCGTAAACACCCCTTGGACAAACCCGCGCGTAATTTCGGATTTGTCGGCGCCGTCAGTCAGGTAGCACGTCATTAGCGGAGTGAAATCAATGTCTGGCGACACCGCAGCGGCGATATGATTGCGGTAGCCCTCAGCAGCAGCGATGGTTGTAATGGGAGGCGAAAGGTTCGGCATGACAATCGCACGCGCGAATTGCCGCGCGGTATAATTAACAACAGCGCGCAGCATGTCGCCGTCACGCAAGTGGACATGCCAATCATCGGGGCGGCGGATGGTCAGGCGTTGAATCATTTAGGCTCCGTTTGAGATGCCATGGGCTTGGCAGTTCATCGTATCATCCCTACCTTTCACATATGACTGCAACAACCCTCTTTGATCGCGCGCTCATTCGTTTGTCGGGTGAGGACGTGCACGCGTTCCTTCAAGGTCTAATCACTAATGATGTGCTCGGTGATCTGCCAATATGGGCGGGTTTGCTCACGCCGCAGGGTAAAGCGCTGTTTGATTTTCTGGTCTGGGCTGATGGCGATGACCTTCTGATTGATTGCCAGCGCGAGGCAGCAGGTGATCTTGCCAAGCGGCTGACGCTTTACCGCCTGCGTCGTCCGATTACGATTGCCCGCGAAGAGATGCTGTGTGTCCATTGGTCGGCTGATGGTGCAGTAGGTATTGCTGATCCGCGTTCGGCCGGGCTTGGTCGGCGCTGGCTTGCGCCTGCAAGTGGCGATGAAGGCGCGGCTGAACTTTACCGTGCGCACCGCTTGTCGCTTGGCATATTTGAAGGCTTGGCTGAACTTGGGAGCGACAAGACGCTTTGGCTTGAGTGCAATGCGCGCGCGCAAAACGGCGTGAGTTTCACCAAAGGTTGTTACATTGGCCAAGAGAATACCGCACGGATGCACCACCGGGGCAAGGTCAATCGCCAGCTTGCGGTTATGGCTGCTGATGTTGATCCGGGCGAGTCGGCGCGGGTTTGGTATCCTGATCTTAATGTTGCGGTAGTGGTCACCCGTATTGCGTAATTTGCCAAATCCTAAGGTAAGCCGTTTGATTCAAGTGACGGACATGGCAACAAATTGAACGCTTCGTTGTTATAAGACCATGGGGGTACAAAGGCATCTAGATTGTTAGTTGCGTAATGAATGGAGTATCCCATGAAGATTTCAAAATTCGCAAAACCCTTAATTTTACCATTTATAATGGTAGCGGCAGTTGCAAGTGCGCAGGAAAACATGCCTGGCAAGCAAACAACGCCAAATCAACAAACCATGCCTGAAAAACCGACCATGCCTAACGATCCAACGACGCCTGAAAAACCTATGATGTCGAATGAATCCACAACGCCAGGAATGCAAGCACCATCAGCGTCTGATCCAATTGCTACAGCAACACCTGATCCCAATGCTGTGCCCGGCCCAGTGGCGACCGCCCAAGCAACTTATCCACTCTGCTCAGCAACAATTAAAGATCAATGTATGCAAGGTGCAAAACGCAACATGATGCGCAAGAAGCCACGCAGTCGATAATCTGGATTAACAGCGGCGGGCCGATTTCAGGCCCGCCGCACTATCTTATTTCCCACGCTTTTTGCGGTGGGTTTCAAGATCAAGCACGGCACTATCAGCGCCGTCGGGTAGCAAGCCTAGCCGCCGTGCGACCTCCTGATAAGCCTCAACCTCACCACCAAGATCGCGACGGAAGCGGTCTTTGTCGAGCTTTTCATCAGTTGCCATATCCCACAGGCGGCAACCATCAGGGCTGATTTCATCGGCCAAAAGCACCCGGGCATATTCATTTTCCCAAATACGCCCAAACTCAAGCTTGAAATCGACCAGCCGGATGCCAATCCCGGCGAATAGCCCGCACATGAAATCATTCACGCGGATCGCCATGTCCGCAATGTCATGCAGCTCTTCTTGGCTCGCCCAACCGAAGCAGGCGATATGCTCTTCAGTGATCATCGGATCGCCGAGTGCATCATCCTTATAATAATATTCGATAATTGTGCGCGGCAGCGGCGTCCCTTCTTCAATTCCAAGCCGTTTGGCGAGCGATCCCGCGACCACATTGCGGACGACGACTTCAATTGGGATAATCTCAACCTGTCGGACAAGCTGTTCGCGCATGTTAAGGCGTTTGAGGAAATGATGCGGGATGCCGATATTGCCGAGCAGCGTAAACATATGTTCAGAAATACGGTTGTTGATTACGCCCTTACCATTAATCGTGCCCTTTTTCTGGGCGTTGAACGCGGTGGCATCATCCTTAAAATATTGGATAATCGTGCCAGGCTCTGGCCCTTCATAAAGGATCTTGGCCTTGCCTTCGTAAATCTGGCGGCGGCGGGTCATCGGCTTGGCCTTTCCAACGCAAACGGGGTCGTAAAAATATCAAGCCCCGGCACGCAACATTCAGAACCGAATGCGCAAGCCGGGGCTGCTCAATGTCTATTTAGCGTAAGCTTGGCATAGGCGCAACCTACCCTTGCGCGACGATCCCGCCGCGATTTTGCTTGCCCCAGCTTTGTCTGCCAGTGAGAAATGTCAACCAGCCCCAAGCCGCACCAGCATGGCGCATGAGTTGAAAACTGAACGGCTCAAGGAGCGCTGCTAAGATTGCCTTTGGCCAACTAATGCTCTGCGTTGCGCCCGTCCAAAGGCGGTAGATGTGAAGCGACCAGAGGTGAAACGTCATATCAATCGCGATTTTGATGAGCATGATAATCAGGATCGGCAACGCGATGCTGAACTGAGCCGTCACCACAAAGATGATCAGGATCGCAAAGGCGGTAAGCCCGTAAATCGGTTGGAGCGTATCAAGCGCTTTGATCGGCATCATCGCGGTGCCAAGCGCGCCAAAACGCGAGTTGCCTGTCATATCCCGGTTCCAACGCTGTGTCTGGAGAAAGCCTGCAAACCAGCGGCGGCGCTGTCGCAGGAATGCAGGCAGCGTTTCAGGGGCATCGGTGCGGGCTTGCGCCTCACCAATCACACGGATCGTCCAACCAAGCCCGTGATCAACCGAATGGCGGTGGAGGCGGTGGATCAGCTCATAATCCTCAACAAGGCAAACCGGATCAAAACCGCCGACGCGTACCAGCGCTTCACGTCGGAAGGCAGCAAACGCGCCTGAAATCAAAAGCAGGCTGTTGAGTTGCATCCAGGCAAAGCGCGAAATGAAATTACGAATATATTCGTAGCGCTGGAACCATTCAAAAAAGCGCGCTTGCGAGCCAGTTCCGCACACGGGCATCAAAATGCCGGTGGCTGCAACAAGCGCTGGCTCAGCGGCAAAGCGTGTTCGCATTGCACCAATCGCATGTGCCTCAATCAGCGTGTCGGCATCGACAGTGAGAACAATATCAGTGTCAACAAGAGTGATGGCGTTATTCAGCGCATGCGCCTTGCCGCCATGCGGCATTGGTAGCCAGAGCATATCAGGACTGCTCGCACTGTGCAGTATCTTGTGCGGCTCAAGCCCGTAACGTTCAGTAAGAAGCGCAGCGGTGCCATCACTTGACCCGTCATCGGCAACTATAATCAGATCAGGCAAGTCAATCTGGCGCATCAGCGCGTCAATCGTGATGGGCAGGGCGCTCGCTTCATTATGCGCGGCGATAATCACGCCTAGGCTTGGTCGCGCACTTGTGGATACTGGCGGTGGAGGCAGTAGAATAGCACGCATGTGATATGCGGTAAAACCAAGCAGGGCGGTGTCATACGCGATATAGACCAGCCCAACCGCCCAACCGCCAAAGCCATCACGAAGGAACGCCTGTGCTGTCAGGATAATGAACAGCAAAAGTGCGCCGCCGCTGATAAGACCACTGGCAAGCGGCGCCTTACGCGGCGTTAGGCGGGGCGATTCAATTCGCAGGGTTTGATCAAGAGTGGCGAGCAAGCAAATTTCCAAACGTTTGGCTGCGATTTAGGGATAGGCGAACCGCAAGGCTATAGCTATCCTGCCTAATCTTGCCATTTGCTGAAGGATATTCGGATGACGCTGCCCGAACGATACACAAAGCCTGCGATTGTTTTCCATTGGCTGATTGCGGCTTTGATTATCGTCAATTTCGGCTTTGGAAAGCTTTATGAGGCGTTTGGCGAGGATAATATCCGCTTCATGATTGATACGCATAAATCAATTGGGATTACGATCCTTGGCCTTGCGGTCATGCGGATTTTATGGCGCTTGACGCACAAGCCGCCCCCACTTCCAAGGGAATATAAGCCTTGGGAAAAGCGCGCGTCACATTTTGCCCATATTGCGCTTTATCTGCTGATTTTTGCCCTGCCGATTTCTGGGTGGCTGCATGACTCGGCATGGAAAGCAGCACCAGAAGTTAAAATGTATTGGTTCGGCCTGTTTGAGTGGCCGCGTATCAGCTTCATCATGAATATGGATGCAGAAGCCAAGGAAGTGCTGCACGGCCAGTTGAATTGGTTCCATGAAATGTTCGGTTATGCGCTCTTCGCGCTCTTCGTCCTTCATGTCGGCGGCGCGCTCAAGCATCAGTTTATTGACAAGCACCCCGAGCTTCAGCGGATGTGGAGATAGTGGAAACGGTGGACACTCTCGATGCCACATTATCGGCGATCACTGCCGAAATGGTCGCTGTAACTGAACGCGGCAGGGTCGCCGATTATATCCCGAGCTTGGCAAAGGTTTCGCTCGATCATTTCGGGATTGCTGTAATCCTGGCTGATGGCAGCGTGCATATAGCGGGTGATGCCGACACGCCGTTTTCAATCCAGAGCGTGTCCAAAGTATTCACCCTGACGATGGCACTCCAGAAACACGGTGACGAATTATGGCGCCGCGTCGGGCGAGAACCTTCGGGATCATCGTTCAATTCAATCGTCCAGCTTGAAAATGAGGGTGGGATTCCGCGCAATCCGTTCATCAACGCGGGCGCAATTGTTGTCAGTGACGTTGTGCTTGACGGCGCTGAGCCGCGTGCCGCGATTGGCGATGTCCTGCGTTTTGTGCGGATGCTTGCCTCCGATGACGCCGTCACTATTGATAATGAAGTTGCCAATTCCGAAGCAGCAACGGGTTTCAGGAACGTTGCGCTTGCCAATTATATGAAAAGCTTTGGCAATATGGACCCTTATGTCGAAGGGGCGCTCAAGCTGTATTTTCACCAGTGCGCACTCTCGCTATCATGCCGTCAACTCGCAATGGCAGGGCGGTATCTGATGAATGACGGCGTTCATCCTGAAAGCAATGAGGCGATTATCAGCCCGCTGCTCACCCGGCGGATCAACGCGCTGATGCTGATGTGCGGCCATTATGATGGGTCGGGCGAGTTTGCCTTCCGCGTTGGCATCCCTGGTAAATCAGGCGTTGGCGGCGGCATCCTTGCGGTTGTGCCGGGTAAGGCGAGCATTGCGGTCTGGTCACCCGGCCTCAATGCGCGCGGGAATAGCAAGCTTGGCACCCGCGCGCTTGAACGGCTGGCTGATGCCACCGGCTGGTCAGTGTTCATGCCGACTGTGTGAGTGGCTCGGCTGACCCGCATTAAAAATAGCCCGTTCGCCCTGAGCCTGTCGAAGGGCTGTCCTTTTCACTCGCTGACGTAGCAAGAAAGGACAAGGCTTCGACAGGCTCAGCCCGAACGGAGTGTCTAGCCCCGGCCACGATAACCAGCGACGCCTTGCTCAGGAATCCACACATCCGCAGGCGGAGCGCCAGACTGCCAAAAGACATCAATCGGAATCCCGCCGCGCGGATACCAATAGCCACCAATCCGCAGCCAGAGCGGCTTCATTTCAGCAAACAGCCGCTGGCCAATGCCAACGGTGCAATCCTCATGAAAGGCAGCATGATTGCGGAAACTGCCGAGGAACAGCTTCAATGATTTCGATTCAACAATGGTTTCACCCGGCACATAATCAATCACGAGATGCGCGAAATCAGGCTGCGCTGTTACTGGACACAGCGAGGTGAATTCAGGCGCAGAAAAGCGCACTAAATAGGGCGATCCGGGGCGCGGATTGAGCGGATAATCAAGCACCGCTGCTTGCGGACTATCAGGAAGGGCGGAGGTCTGGCCAAGATGCTGTAGTGTCATGGCGCTTTCTGTATAATAAGCGATGACATATGACCACACTCATCCCGATCCTTGGTGATCAGCTTTCGCATTCGCTTTCATCGCTGGGTGGCGCTGACCCGGCGACGTCAGTGCTGTTGATGATGGAGGTGGCTGAGGAAGCGACTTACGTCCGCCATCACAAGCGCAAGATTGCGTATATTTTTTCGGCAATGCGCCACCATGCCGACGCTCTGCGCGCGGCGGGCTGGCAGGTGGATTATGTCACGCTTGATGATCCAGAGAACAGCGGCAGTTTTACAGGTGAAATCGCGCGCGCGGTTACACGCCACGCGCCAAGCGAAATCACCGTCACCCACAGCGGCGAATGGCGCGTTCAGGCCGCAATGGAAAGCTGGGAGACGCTGTTCGGCATCGCAGTCGATATCCGCGCGGACACTCGCTTCATTACCCCCATAGGCTTTTTTGAAGAGTGGGCGCAGGAACGCAAGCAATTGCGGATGGAGTTTTTCTACCGCGATATGCGGCGGCACACTGGCCTGCTGATGAACGGCGACAAGCCTGAAGGCGGTGAATGGAATTATGACAGCGAGAACCGCAAACCCGCCAAAGACGGTGCGAAGATGCCAAAGCGGATAGGCTTTACGCCTGACGCGATAACCAATGATGTGCTTGCGCTCGTTGCCGCGCAGTTCGGTGATCATCCTGGCAGCCTCGACAATTTCGATTTTGCGGTAACGGCTCAAGAAGCGGCTCAAGCTGAGGCAGCATGGCTGCGCGATTGCCTGCCCAAATTCGGCGATTATCAGGATGCAATGGTCAGCGGTGAGCCGTTTATGTGGCACGCGTTGCTCTCACCTTACATCAATTCAGGCCTGATCGATCCACTCGCGCTGTGCCAAAAGGTTGAACGGGAATACCGTAAAGGCCGGGTGCCGCTTAACGCAGCCGAGGGCTTTATCCGGCAGATTATCGGCTGGCGCGAATATGTGCGCGGCATTTACTGGTGGGCCGGCCCTGACTATGTGAAGCGCAACTTCTTGGGGGCAACGCGCAATCTCCCCGATTTTTACTGGACGAGCGATACTGATCTCAACTGCATGAAACAAACTATCGGCCAAACGCTTGACCATGCCTACGCCCACCATATCCAGCGGCTGATGGTAACGGGCAATTTCGCGATGCTTGCCGGGGTTGATCCCGAACAAGTGCATGAATGGTATTTGCAAGTTTACGCTGACGCATATGAATGGGTTGAGCTGCCCAATACGCTGGGGATGAGCCAGTTTGCCGATGGCGGCCTGCTTGCCTCAAAACCTTACGCAGCGTCAGGCGCTTACATCAACCGGATGTCCGATTATTGCGGAAAGTGCCGTTATGATGTGAAGTTGAAGACGGGGCCAAACGCGTGTCCGTTCAATGCGCTTTACTGGGATTTCCTTGCGCGCAACCGGGACAAGCTTGGTGGCAACGTCCGGCTTGCAATGCCCTATCGCAACTGGGACAAGATGGCGGGCGGGGCGCAACAGGCTTTGCTTGCGCAGGCGGAGGGATTTCTGCACAGTTTGGATTAGACAGGGGAACGCTGATGCGGATCAAGCAAATATTTCTGGTGACGGGACTGCTCAGCCTTGGCGCTCCAGCGCTTGCGGCTGATAAACCTGTCGAACTGGAAATGGCCGATAAGGCGTCCGACATGCCCGCACCTATTGTGTCGGTAACGCGGCACTCGGGGCAATTTGGTGGAGTGAGTGTAAGCTATACCGCCACCGCACGTGAAACTTATTTGAAGGGCGAGGATGGCACCCCGCGCGCAAGCATCTATTCCACCGCTTACACTAAAGACGGAGCCGACTCGCGTCGCCCGGTCACATTCCTGTTCAACGGCGGGCCGGGTTCAGCCTCACTGTGGCTCCATATGGGTGCATTCGGGCCAAAACGCGTCGCGATCCCCTCGGATGCGCGTGACGACGGCGCACCGCCTTATCCAATCGTCGATAATCCCGACAGCTTGCTCGACGTTACAGACATTGTGTTCATTGATCCCGTGGGCACGGGGTTCAGTCGCGCGCTCGGCAAGGTCGAGCCAAAGGAGTTTTGGGGCGTTACCAAGGACGCCAAATCAGTCGCCCAATTTATTCGCGGGTGGTTGAGCGACAATGGCCGCTGGAACGCGCCCAAATATCTCGGCGGGGAAAGCTATGGCACGACGCGCTCTGCCGCTGTCGCCAAAGAGCTTGAGGGCAGTTACAATGATGTTGCGCTGAACGGCATTATCCTGATTTCGACAATCCTCGATTTTGGCGCACAGGCCGAAGTGCCGGGCAATGAAATGGCTTATGTTGTGAATATGCCGACGATGGCGGCAACCGCTTGGTATCATAATAAAGTGGCCAACCGACCACCTGATCTGGCCAGTTTCGTGGCGCAAGCACGGGTGTTTGCGGGCGGCGAATATCTTTCGGCACTGATTAAGGGCAGCGCGCTTTCCGCTGACGAGCGCGCCAATGTTCGCGCAAAGCTTGCGCGTTTTTCCGGGCTATCGGAAACCTATCTTGATCGCGCTGATCTGCGCGTTTTTCCGGGGCGTTTCTACAAGGAATTGCTCCGCGACCGGGGGCGGACAGTGGGTCGGCTTGATAGCCGCTATCTCGGGATTGATCTCGATTCAGCCGGCGAAGAGCCTGATAATGATCCAAGCTTTTACGGGATTGATGCAGGTTACACTGCGGCTTTCAATGCCTACGCGCGCAACACGCTCAATTTCAAAACCGAGCGCCAATATGTGACTATTGGCGGGGTGCGTGATTGGGATTGGAGCATGGAGGGTGACGGCAAATTTTATTTCAACGTCGCGCCCTACCTCGGCAAGGCGCTGCGCGAAAACAGCGGTTTGCGGATATTTGTCGCGCAGGGCTATTATGATTTCGCCACGCCCTTTTACGGCGCTGAATATTCACTCACGCGCAGTGGGATACCCCAGGATCGCATCCAGTTTCATTATTATGATGCGGGCCACATGATGTATGTGCGTGATGAAGACCGCGCAAAGCTGACGCGTGACGTTCGCAACTTTATTCGCGCGCGATAATGTTTTCGCCGCTCGACGAATCTTTTATCGCTGGTTAAAGACATAACAAAGACGAACAGGAGACGTATATGGACGCGCTGGTATCAACCGAATGGCTTGCAGGTGAACTTGGGGCTTCGGATCTCCGTGTGGTCGATGCGACGATCCTGATGGACGGGCGCGATGCGTCAGCCGAATATGAGGCTGAACATATTCCGGGTGCGGTGTTTATGGATTTGGCTGGGCTTGCTGACAGTAACAGCGCCTATCCATTGATGCTCCCTAAACCAGAAAAATTTGCGAGCCGGATGCAATCGCTTGGGCTTGGCGATGGCAGTCGGATTATTCTTTATGATAACAGCCCCTTCAAATCGGCGGCGCGGGCATGGTGGATGCTGACCGTGGTTTACGGCGCACACGGTGTTGCGGTGCTTGATGGCGGCCTGCCCAAATGGAAAGCCGAAGGCCGCGCGCTTGAAAGCGGCAAGGTTACGCTGCGCCACCGCCATTTCACCGTTTGGCGCGATGACAGCCATGTGCGCAGCATTGATGCGATGAAGGCCAATTTGGAGAGCAAGGCTGAGCAGATGGTTGATGCGCGCAGTAACGCGCGCTTTACTGGCGAAGAGGCTGATCCGCGTCCGGGCGTTGCCCCCGGTCATATCCCCGGCAGCCTGAACCTGCCCTATGATCAGATGTTTAACGCCGATGGAACCTACAAGACTGGCGATGATTTGAAGGCCGCCTTCACCAGTATCGGGATTGACTGGAGCAAGCCAATTGTTGCGACCTGTGGTTCAGGATTGACCTCTGCAACTTTGGTCTTTGCGGCGTTTCTGCTCGGCAAGACTGATGTGTCGCTTTATGACGGTAGCTGGTCTGAATGGGGCGCACAGGCCGATACGCGCAAGGTTGTCGGCAGCGCGTGAGCGACGGGCCGAAGCGGTCTTCAGCACGGCCTGCGACGCAGGCGGTTCAGGGCGGCAGGCGCGCCGAATGGACGCAGGGCATCGTCAATCCGCCGGTCTGGCGTGCTTCGACAATCCTCTACGATGATGTGGCGGCGCTGCGTGCGGGTGTTAAATCCAATGCCGATGGTAAGCTTTTCTACGGGCGTCGCGGCACACCGACACAGTGGTCGCTTGCCGACGCGCTGACCGAAATGGAACCGGGTGCTGCGGGGACGATGCTTTATTCGTCAGGGGTTGCGGCACTGACAACCGCGCTGCTTTCGGTGCTGCGTCCCGGTGATCAATTGCTGATGACTGATAGCGCCTATGATCCAACCCGGATTTTTTGTGATCGCTTGCTCGCATCATTTGGGGTCGAAACGCTTTATTATGATCCTCTGATTGGCGGCGGGATCGCGGCGCTCATCACTGAACGCACCCGCGCGATTTATATGGAAAGCCCCGGCAGCCTGACCTTTGAAGTGCAGGATGTGCCCGCAATCGTCGCGGTGGCAAAGGCGCACGGCATCACGACTTTAATCGACAATACCTGGGCAACGCCGCTGTTTCTCAAGACGATGGCGCTCGGGGTTGATTTGTCGATCATGGCGTGCACCAAATATATTGTTGGCCACAGCGATGCGATGATCGGATCAGTGACGGCAAATGCCGCACATTGGCAGGCTTTGCGGCTGTCCACCCAGCAACTGGGCCATCATGTTGGCCCCGATGATGCGTGGCTCGCCGCGCGGGGTTTGCGCACGCTTGATGTGCGGATGCAGCGGCATCAGGCGAGCGCGCTTGAGATTGCGCATTGGCTGCGTGATCAGTCAGAGGTTGCGCAAGTCCTCCATCCAGCACTACCCGATTGCCCCGGTCATGTCGTTTGGCAGCGGGATTTTACCGGATCATCAGGGCTGTTCAGCTTTATGCTTGATGGCAGGGATGAAGCCGCGCGTGCGGCGTTCATCGACGGGCTCGTGCATTTCGGCATTGGCTATAGCTGGGGCGGGTTTGAAAGCCTTGCAATCCCGGTTGATCCTGCATCCATCCGCACCGCGACACAGTGGCACGCGGGAGGGCCGCTTGTCCGGCTGCAAATCGGCCTTGAAGATCCTGTTGACCTTATTGAAGATTTGGCCGCAGGCCTCAAACGGTTTCGCGCGCATATTGCGGGGAAAGTCTAATCGATTCGATTAGATGAAAGCCTCATTTTCTAATCGTTTCGATTAGAGACAGAGACCGGCAAATACGCGATATTCTGGTTTATAAATCGGGAGTCGAAATGTCATGAACCTTATCAGTCAACTCGCACGGAACCTGCCAACGCCGCCAGGGTTAAATCTTCCCGGTGCCAATTTGTTCGGCAGTGCCTCACCTGCAGGCCTCGCGCGCGGCCTGCTTAGCGGGATTCCGGGTGGTGAAATACTGAACTGGGCCGGGCCGCGCGCTCCGATGCCCCAACTCGCGCAGGCTTCGCGCGCGGCCCCGACAGTTGGCGGCACGAATGTTGACCGCAACACGCTCGCGCTGATGGCAAGTGATGTTTATAATGCAAAGGCAGTTCCGCCTCCGGGCTTTCGTGAGGCAACAGCGAGTGATTTGAGCGCGGTTAATTTGAGGCCGAGCGATCTGGTGTCAGGCAATAGTACATTTGCTGCACGTATGTATGTAAGCGGAACCGGTGCTGATGCCAAATATGTTGTCGCTTTTCGGGGTACACAAGGTAATTCTGACTGGATTAGCAATGCCAAGCAAGCCTTTGGAGTAAGTTCCGATCATTATCAGAAGGCGCTTATAATAGGCGATAGGATTGCTGCGAGCGGCAATCAAAATGTTACGCTCACTGGGCATTCGCTCGGGGGTGGCCTTGCATCCGCCGCAGCTATCGCCTCCGGCCAAGATGCCGTGACGTTTAACGCGGCTGGCCTCAGCGATGCAACGATCAGGAGTGCGAATCAAATCCGCACCAATGCCGGCGTTGGCAATGCCGGAAAAGTTGATGCTTATTTTATTCGCGGGGAGGTGCTTTCCGGGCTTCAGGATGGCGGTGACCGTGTAATTGGCGCGTTGCTCGGCGGTATTATCGGTGCTGCAGTGGTTGATGCACCGGAGGCTTATGGCAATCGCATCGGGCTTGATGGAAACCGGCCAAGCGATGTCAGATGGTATCAGGATAATCCGGTTTCGCGACACGGTATGAATTGGGTAATTAACAGCTTACCCAATTAATGGCTCTAGCCAAAACGGCATCACTTGCTAAGCTCGGCACATGATCCGCGTTTTGCCAATTATGCTTGCGCTCGCGCTTGGGGGGTGTTCGGTTGTGAGAGCGATGCTGGCAGATAGTCCCTGTTTTACGAAGCGCGATGTTGTGGTGCCTAGGCCTGAGCTTGTGCTTCCCAATGTCAGTAATGGTCAGGCGGGCCGCGATATTGCGGCGGCGGTTTTTGAAGGCAAGATTGATGATGTAACGGCGCTGATCAAGCGCGACAGTCGCTTGTTCACCACCACGACTGGCTATGACAAGACTAAGAATTCAGAGCGTCCTACGGGGCAATATGGCGATCTTTTGACTTTTGCCGTGTCGCGCTGTGATCTGGCGATGGAAAAGCATCTGCTTGATATTGGGATGCCTGTGAATGGGACTGATATTGGCGGTGCGCTGACGCTTGCGCTTTTGGCAGACACCCCAGAGATGGCGGAACTTCTGCTGCAACGCGGGGCTTCGGCTGATCCGCAAAAGCTCGGTGGACAAAATGCGATGAATGACATTACCGCATTTCAGCAAGTCGGCGGTGTCATGATGTTACTGCGTCATGGGCTTGACGTGAATTGGGAGGATCAATTTGGGTACACGCATTTACAAACCGCACTTGGTATGGGGCAATATCGGATAGCAGAGCTTCTTATTGAAAAAGGCTCAAATATGTGGCGCATTGGAACTGCTGGCGCGCTTCCGGCACAATATTTTGCTCGGCCTTTGATCCTTGATAACCCGGCCGAGAATGAGGCGCGTCTACGTTTGATGGCAAAAGCAGAAGCACAGGCAGAAATGAAGGGGTTTTCCTGGCCCCCACCCGATGTCAAAACTGTTCGCAAAATGGTTTTGTTAGGCAAATGGCCGACCAAGGAGATGCTTGCGGCTGGCGTTTCGCCAATTTCACCAACGGTAATGGCGCACATGCGCGAGCGATTCAGCAAAGAAATAGAGCAATAATCGCTATTTGAGCGCTTCATCCAAAAGTCGCGCGAGCCTTAGCCCGGCTTTGGTAATTTGACCGCGCACCGCAGGCACTAGCGCCTCAATCTTCATATCGGTGATCGCCGCGCGCGGTGGGATTGGCCCGCACGGATCGCCGTTCAGCGCCACCGTGTAAACTGTATCACGCGCGAAAGCCCAATTTTCTCGGCTCCAATCCTCAGTCGATCCCGCCGCCAATTGCGCCCGCTCACTCGCATTCAAACCAGCCACAAGCGCCTTTGGCCCGGCAGGCGGCGTTGTAATCGCGCGTTCGGCGAGTGGCCCATCCCACAGTGAATGAAGATTCACGCGCCCGGCAACGATCCCGTACGCCGCCTTCAGATCATTGCCACCGCGATCTCCGCGATCACCAGCATGGAGCGGCATATGAAGATCACCTACAAAATGGGTGAGGAAGGCCAACGCCATCAACCGTTCACGGGGCGGCACAGCCTTATTCTTCAATAGCTTTACCGCGCGGTCAATCTGGCGTGATACGCAGTGGCCATCTTTGCACGCGGTGGTCAGGTCAAACGGCTTGCAAATATCGACATTTTGATAATGCCATGAAAAGGCATAATCGAACCGCGCGCCCAACGCTTTGATGCAATCGGGCCAATAGCTTGCGTCTTCAAGTGTACGCAGTGGACAGGTCGGCGTTGCAACTGCGCGTTCATGGCGCAGCAGTGCGCGGATGGCCGCACGAGTTTTTGGCGAAACCTCATTCTGTGCAATCGTGGCAACGGTCTTATGGCCAAAATCCCACCATGCCAAAGCAGACGTCGGCAAGAGGAGAAGCAGTGGAAGCAGTAGACGCTTAATCATCGCCGTAGACCGCAACCTCAGCCACTCCGCCAGCACTCACGCGCCCGCGAAACATGCCGGGCGTGGTAAAACTCCAACAAGCGTCACCGTCAGGCGCGACGACAATCACCCCACCATTGCCGCCAAGCGCCTTGACTGCTGCCATTACTGTATCAGCAGCAGACTGCACCGTGTCTCCGGCCAGCCGCACCCGCGCGCATATCTGATGCGCGACGCCCTCACGGATGAAAAATTCGCCAGCACCCGTGGCGGAGACAGCACAAGCGCGGTCATCGGCATAAGTGCCTGCGCCGATGAGAGGCGAATCGCCAATTCGTCCCCACCGTTTGCCCGTAATCCCTCCGGTTGAGGTCGCAGCGGCAACATGGCCGCGTACGTCAACCGCGACCGCGCCAACGGTGCCGTATTTGAGATCGACATCGTAGCCGTCGCTGCCTGCCGCCTTAAGCTCTTCCAGATCGGCCAGCCGCTGTGCGCTCGCAAACCAAGACGGGTCAACTTGTTCAAGTCCGTGTTCGACCGAGAATTGATCCGCGCCAATGCCCGAGAGCATGACATGATGGCTTTGCTCCATGACCGCGCGGGCAAGCGAAACCGGGTTGCGCGTTCGGGTCGTGCCGGCAACCGCACCCGCCGCGCGGGTATTGCCATCCATGATTGCGGCATCAAGTTCATTACGGCCCTCGTAAGTGAAAACCGCACCGCGTCCAGAATTGAAATTGGGATCATCCTCAAGCACGCGAACGGCGGCCTCAACCGCATCGACAGCAGATGCGCCGCTTTTGAGGAGCGCCCCGCCAGCTTTGAGCGCGTAACCAAGCGCCACGCGGATATAGGCGTCTTGCGCGGGCGTGATCCGATCCCGCATAATCTGCCCCGCCCCGCCGTGAACGACGAGTGACCAGTTAGTTTTGGCGGGGGTGTTTGTTTCCATCATTTACCGCTATCAGTATCGGAGCGGGAGATATAGCCTCACCGCAACTTTGCAATCTTCAGCCCATCCGCCTTCGCGCGCTCCTTCACCGATTCCTCGCTCCGTGTCAGTGCCTTGGCAATTTGTTTGAGGGGCATACCCTTTTTGGCGAGCAAATGCAGTTTCTGGATTTCGTCACTTGTCCACGGCTGCCGGTGGCGTTCGAAGCGGCCCTCGGCCATTATGCGCGCTCCTTGGTGGCGGAGAATTTGACCGCCGGATTGCGCCCGGTGACATAGTTTAAGTCCCAGCTATCTTTGGCCATGAATACCGGTGCCCCGTCGCGGTCGCTGGCGAGTTGGCTGCGGTGGGTGTCGGTGAAGCTTTTGAGATCAGCGGCTGTGCCTGATACCCAGCGCGCCGTATCCCACGGCGAAGGCTCAAGGGCTGCATCAACCTTATATTCGGCCTCAAGGCGTGAGATCAGCACCTCAAGCTGCAACTGCCCGACAACGCCAACAATCTGCTGCGCGCCGATTTGCGGATGAAACACCTGCGTCACGCCCTCTTCGGCGAGGTCATCAAGCGCCTTGCGCAATTGCTTGGTCTTGGTCGGGTCTTTGAGCACAATCCGCCGCAGGATTTCAGGCGCGAAATTGGGCAGGCCAGTGATTGAAATGTCCGGCCCGTCAGTGAGTGTGTCACCAACCCGCAGCGTCCCGTGATTGGGGATGCCGATGATATCGCCGGGGAAGGCTTCGTCCGCCAGTTCGCGGTCACGCGCGAAAAACAGGATCGGGCTGTGGACAGCGATTGATTTGCCAGTGCCGACTTGGTTGAGCTTCATGCCGCGTTTGAACTTGCCTGAACAGAGCCGCATGAACGCAATCCGGTCACGGTGCATTGGATTCATATTGGCTTGAACCTTGAAGATAAAGCCAGTGACTGCGCCATCATCGGGCGAGACTGGGGCTGGTTCGGCAGGCTGCGCGCGGGGAGACGGGGCAAAGCGCGCGAGCGCATCAATCAGTTCGTCAACGCCGAAATCCTTGAGCGCGGAACCGAAATAAACGGGCGTAAGGTCGCCCCCGCGATAGGCCTCTGCATCAAAATCGGCATAGCCTGCTTGGGCGAGTTCGGCCTCTTCGCGAAATGCAGCAAGGCCTTGGGCGGATAGCAGCGTTTCAAGTTTGGGATCATCAAGCCCGCTTGTTTGGCTGATATCGCCTTCAAACGTCCGCATATTATTATCTTGTGAGGGCCGCCGTAGCCTACCGTCTTGCAGGTTGAAAATACCCTCAAATTGTCCGCCCATGCCGACGGGCCAATTCATTGGGCACACATCCAACTGCAACTGATCGGCGACCTCATCAAGCAGGGCAAAGCCGTCACGCCCTTCACGGTCAACCTTGTTGATGAAGGTAATGATCGGGACAGAGCGGAGGCGACAGACCTCAAACAGTTTGCGCGTCTGCGCCTCAATCCCGCGCGCGGCGTCAATCACCATCACCGCGCTGTCAACGGCGGTAAGCGTGCGGTAAGTATCTTCGGAAAAATCCTCATGCCCCGGTGTATCAAGCAGGTTGAAGGTGAGGCCGTCACGTTCAAAGGTCATCACTGATGAGGTGACTGAAATCCCGCGCTGTTGCTCAATCTTCATCCAGTCGGAACGCGCACGGCGGTTGACGCCGCGTGCCTTGACTTCGCCCGCTGCATGAATTGCGCCGCCAAACAGCAGCAATTTCTCAGTAAGTGTCGTTTTCCCGGCGTCGGGATGCGAAATAATCGCGAAGGTTCGCCTGTCAGGGCGGTTGTTTGGTCGGAGTGTCATAGCTGACGCGCGTTAGAGGCTGATCGGCCAAGTGAGAAGTAGTTATTGCTTGATGGGTATAAATTCGACATCATCATACGCAGAGAATATCACTTGGGGGGAGGATGGTGTGCAGATCAGCGAGACCTATCTGACCCGGATCACGCAAAGCTTTGGCTGTACCGAAGATGTCGCGCGTATCGTTGCTGCGACGGCCACTGCGCGTCATTTCCCTGCGCACAGTGTCATGATCCGCGCAGGCGATGCTGATCCAGATGCGTGGCTGATGCTAAGCGGTGAGGCGCAGGCAATCGCTTATTCAGCGGGCGGGCATTATATTCTCGTCCACAGTTTTGTTGCAGGCGATATATTTGGCGAAGCGGCAGGACTGTCGCTGGCAACATCTGGCGCTGAAGTTTCAGCCACTATGAGCGTTGATGCGGGCCAGATCGGGGTTGGTGCGTTTGTTGGCCTGATGGAGCGTTATAATTGCATCGCACTTTCGGTCGCGCACGCGCTGACGCTTCGGCTGACGCAAACGACCCGGCGGATGGTTGAGGGTGCAACACTTTCTGCGCCGGGGCGTATTCATGCCGAATTGCTGCGTCAGGCGCGCAGCGGCGAGGCAATGACGATCCAGCCAATGCCGATCCTTTCCACCTTCGCGCTTCATGTCCAGACATCGCGGGAGACCGTTTCACGCACAATCAGCGCGCTTGAGAAACGGGGAATCGTGCGACGCGACGGTGATGGCCTCACTGTGGTCGCTCCGCACCGTCTTGAGGAGCTGATTTTTTAGAACGTGATGAGATTAAGTTAACCCGTTCGCCCTGAGCTTGTCGAAGGGCTGTCCTTCTTTTTCCAATGCGGCAAGGAGAAAGGCAGGGCTTCGACAGGCTCAGCCCGAACGGGTTTGGTTTAATCTAAACTCATTAAGCTCTAAAGCTTATGCCCCGTGCGGTCACGCTTGGTGGCGAGATACTGCGCATTATGGGGATTGGGGGGAAGCTGATGCGGCACACGTTCCTCGACGATGATCCCTGCCGCTTCAAGCCGCGCCACTTTCTGCGGGTTGTTGGTCAGCAGACGGATGCGTGGCTGGCCAATCAAGGTGAGCATCCGCGCGGCGATTCCGAAATCGCGTGCCTCAACCGGAAAGCCAAGCCGTAAATTGGCGTCAACCGTATCAAAGCCCTGATCCTGAAGCTCATACGCGCGCAACTTGTTGATCAGGCCAATGCCGCGCCCTTCTTGGCGAAGGTAAAGCAAAACGCCCCACCCAGCATCAGCCATCAGCGCAAGTGCAGCATGAAGTTGCGGCCCGCAATCGCATTTGAGGCTGCCGAAAATATCGCCGGTAAGGCATTCGCTGTGAAGCCGGACGAGCGGCGGCGTGCCACCCGGTTGGCCAATGATCAACGCGACATGCTCGCCTGCTTGATCAGGTGATCGAAACGCAACGATTTCGCTGTGTTCGAAGGCAGCAATAGGCAGCCGCGCCCGCGCCGCAATCGCTAGGCTGTCGGGCGCTTCCCATCCAGCGACGTCAGCCGAGCTAACTGCATCAGCGCCCGCCAGTGCACAGTCATGAATGAAAAACGCCGGAAGCAGCCCAGCATATCGTGCCAGCTCAAGTGCGGCGTGTGCTGCCTGCGGACGTGCCACATCAAGCGCGGCAAACGGCCCTTTGAACGGGTGGGTCAGATCAGTTGCCGGATCAGCGAGTGCAACAGCGGCAGGGAGGTCAAGCCACGGCGCGCGCGCGATCATCACTGGCCCAGCGTCAACCGCTGCCGCGCGTTGATTGGAGAGCTTGAGCGTCACCGCACGCGATGCGGAAATAAGGATGTTGGCGCTTTGACGCGTTTCAAACGCGGCCAGCCGGTGGGTATCAGCGCTTTCAATCGCAAGAACGGTGATTACGCCGTCAATTACCACGGGCCAACCACGGCGCAGCGCATCAATCGCGCGTGGTGCAGCGCGATCAAGCATGATTAGAACGCAAATTCGGTCACAAGCGGCACATGGTCGGATGGCTTGCCCCAATCGCGACATACCCTGTGCACCTGATGCGACACTGCCGCTTTCGCGACCTCAGGCGAAGCCCACATATGGTCAAGCCGCCGTCCGCGATCTGATGCCGCCCAATCCTTCGCGCGGTAGCTCCACCATGTATACAGCCGTTCAGGCGGAGGAATGAAATGACGGCCAAGATCAACCCAGTCATGGCTTGCCTGTAGCGCCTTAAGCGTTTCAACTTCAATTGGCGTATGGCTGACCACGTTCAGCAATTCCTTATGCCCCCATACATCGCATTCAAGCGGGGCTACATTGAAATCACCAACGATGATCGTCGGTTCGCGCAGCGCATCTGACCAGCGCGTCATCCGGCCAAGAAAATCTAGCTTTTGGCCAAATTTTGGATTCTCATCGCGGTCTGGAATGTCGCCACCTGCCGGAATATAAACATTCTCCAATCGTACACCATTGGGCAGGCGCACCCCGATATGGCGCGCTTCGCCATTGTCCTGCCAATCGTTTCGGATATCTTCGGTCAGCGGAATACGGCTGATAATCGCAACACCGTGGTGCATTTTCTGGCCGTTGAGGATCAGCGTATCATAGCCAAGCGCGCGGAAAGCAGCGGCTGGGAATATCCCGTTTTCAACTTTGATTTCCTGAAGACAGAGAATGTCGGGAGCCATTTCGGTTAAGAAGCGTTCGACAATATCAATCCGTGCGCGCACGCTGTTGATATTCCATGAGGCGATCTTGATAGATTGAGTCATAGCATAGCGTCTAGCTTCGCGCCCGAGACCCCGCAACCGCAAACAGCCTATATGGAAAGACCCTCGCTCCGGGGGCATGGAGCGAGGGTCGACCGAGCGTTCGTCACGCTGGCGTGTACCGGGTATTCATCAAAACCCGCAAGCAACAGGGGGGAATCTCGCAGGCTTTAATCCCGGTACAGCGTTGCCAAATATAGCCGAGTTTCCTGTCGCCAATATGAACGAACTGCCTAACGGCCCCTGCCCGAAGGGCGTGGATCGCGCCATTTGAACGACTCGTCGGATACGCCAACGTTAAACCGTTGGTCGCTGAGACGAACCGAGGTGCGGTTGCCCTGACTGTCAAGCGTCACCCATCCCTGAAGCATCAAACCACCGGGTGCGGACGAATCACGAAGGAAGGCTAGCGTCGTTATGCCATATTCGGGGTGACGTGGATCACGCGCCTCGGCCAGCAGAATGCGCGTGCTGGTATTTGGCACGATCTTGGCAAAGCGTGACAGATCTTTGTTTGCGTCAAGTAACACGCCGAGCGGCGAATTGCCAATCGGCCAGCGCTGCACCTGCTTGACTGAATAATCGACGAACGTCAGCGCCTTACCGTCACCCACAATCAAGAACGGCACGCCTTTTTCATATTGAAAACGGATCTTGCCGGGGCGCTTAAGCGTCACTACCCCGCCGAGCGCTTTGCCTGCGCGGTCAGTCTGGATGAAATCAGCAGTCATCGTCGTGACAGCCTTCAAGTGCGCAGAGACGAGCGAAAGATCGCCTGTTTGGGCGGCGGCGGGCGTTGCAATGAGAATCGTGATCGCAGCAATTGAGCGAATGAACATTTTGGTTCCGTTCAGAGGAGGCTATGACACATGCGTTTGCCGATCACGGCTTGAATGTCGCCTGAATTCAAATCGCATGGCCCTCGGTATCAATCAGCACGTCGCGTCGTCCGACATGATCGGGGCGGCTGACGAGGCCGTCGCTTTCCATTCGCTCGATCAGGCGCGCCGCGCTGTTATAACCGACACGGAGCTGGCGCTGGACATAGCTGGTCGAGGCCTTCTGGCTTTCGGCGACAATCTGAACCGCCTTGCGGTAAAGCTGATCCTCGGCGCTGTCTTCGCCCGTTGGCGCGCCCTCCATCATCCAGCCGCCCTCTTCGGGTTCTTCAGTGACCGATTGAACATATTCGGGGTGGCCCTGACCGCGCCAATGATCGGCAACTGCGCGCACTTCATCATCGCTGACAAACGGCCCGTGGACGCGCGCGATCTGCTTGCCGCCGGGCATATAGAGCATGTCGCCCTTGCCAAGCAATTGTTCGGCACCCTGCTCACCAAGGATGGTGCGGCTGTCAATCTTCGAGGTCACCTGGAAACTGATCCGGGTTGGCAGGTTGGCCTTGATGACGCCAGTGATGACATCAACCGATGGCCGCTGCGTTGCCATGATCAAATGGATGCCCGCCGCACGCGCCTTTTGCGCGAGCCGCTGGATCAGGAATTCAACTTCCTTGCCCGCCGTCATCATCAGGTCGGCAAGTTCATCAACGATCACCACAATCTGGGGCAAGACGTCATATTCAAGCAATTCTTCTTCATAAATCGGCTGGCCCGTATCAGCGTCATAACCTGTTTGAACCCGCCGCCCGAGCTTTTGCCCCTTGATCTTGGCCGCGCGCACCTTGTCATTAAAACCAGCCAGCCCGCGCACCCCGACCGAGGCCATCATCCGGTAACGCTCCTCCATTTGCTCCACCGCCCATTTGAGCGCGCGGATCGCCTTGGCGGGCTCAGTCACAACCGGAGAAAGCAGATGCGGGATATCATCATAAATGCTGAGTTCGAGCATTTTGGGATCAATCATGATCATCCGGCACTGATCAGGCGTCAGCCGGTAAAGCAGCGAAACAATCATCGCGTTCAGCCCAACCGATTTTCCCGAACCCGTGGTGCCCGCAACGAGCAGATGCGGCATCGGTGCGAGATCAGCAATCACCGGATCGCCCGCGATGTTCTTGCCAAGGATAATCGGCAATTGCGCGGTTTGATCCTCGAACGCCTGGCTTGACACCAGTTCATGCAGCACAACGGGTTCGCGCCGGGCATTGGGAAGCTCTATCCCGATCACCGTGCGCCCCGGAATCGTCGCGACCCGCGCCGACAGTGCTGACATGTTGCGCGCGATATCATCGGCAAGCTGGATCACCCGGCTTGCTTTTATGCCCGACGCTGGCTCAAGCTCGTACATTGTCACCACGGGGCCGGGGCGCACTTCGGTAATCGTGCCCTTCACATGGAAATCATCAAGCACGGTTTCGAGCAGACGGGCATTACGCTCAAGCGCGGCCTTATCAATCACATTGCCTGACGAGGGCGGGGCGGGGGTGAGCAAATCAAGCGGGGGTAGGACATAACGATCTTTGAGATCGAACGAGGATTGCTTGGGCGCAGTAGGCTTGGCTGGTTTGGCCGCCGCCGACAGCCGGTCACCGATCACCGGGCGCGGCTTATTCTCTTGCTGAGCGACCACGCGCGGCGCAGGTACGGCAATTTTGACGGCAGGACGCTCAAGCGGCATGGCATCATCCACCTGATCATCGCTTGCGCGGTTGCGGCCAAACAGCCAGTCGCGTTCGCCCGCATCAATGCCGAGGCTTTTCGCCCAGAGGATGACACCAAGGATCGCGAACAGCGCGATTGCTGCGTATCGCACCCACGCCTGCGCCTGCTCAGCGGGAATGAAGCCAGTGCCCCAGCGGAGAATATCCGCCCCCGTCAGCCCAATCACGCCGCCCACGCCGCCGGGAAGCCCCGCCACCGCGCCGTTACGGAATAGCGACAAAGCGATGTTGATCAGGATGATCCCGCCAACCACTCCACCAAGGCGGCGGCCAAGCCCACCCGTCGGGTTTGCGCGCCACAGCCGGACGGCAGCGACGATAAACAGCGGAATGACCAGCGCCACCGCTGGCCCAAGCAAGGTAAGCAGCCCGTCGGACAGCCAAGCGCCGGGCGTTCCAAGCAAATTGCGCGCCGGGCCAGCGGCGGCGGTGTTCATTGACGGATCGCTCGGGCGGTAGCTGCCAAGCATCAACGCAAAGAGCAAAATGCCAATCGCCAGCGCAACTGACGTCGCCAGCGCCCCCGTGCGGATCGCCCCGCGCTTCATCACATCGCGAAAGGCCGGTGCCCGTGTCGCCATGACGCCTGTCTCCCTTGTCACGCGCCACAAAACAGGGGCGCGATATGTTCGCAAACGCCCTAATGCGCCCTCAGGCGACTCGCCGTCAAGAGTCTGGGGATTGGGGGTGTTGCGGAGTCCGGAATGGCGGCTATTATTTTGCAAAGCGCTAAAGCTGCCAGTCAGCAGATCAACCGAACGCGTTTGCCCAAGCAGTCTTTGTTTTTACGGCACGCGCCGGATCCAACACAAATGATGCTACCCGCTCTAGGGTCGCAAGCTGTTTGGCGGGCGTCAGCATCACAAAAATAGTTTCTACGAAAGCAGCGAAGTCAAGAAATTGGAACGGAACGCCTCTATGTACGATGGCTCCGTCAACAAGTTCAAGCTTGGAGCAGTCTTCCGGAACACGGCAAACGAATGTGATTGCAGTTGTAGGCACTCCCAGCTTTGCAAACGAATCTACCGCAGCATCTAATCGTTCGGAATCAACGGGCTTGCATGTGACTTCGTAAAGGTTCGCGAAGTCTCCGCTGGATAATGTTTCCCACAAATCGGCAGGTTTGTTCGATGTGGAGTTCGTACCAAAAACGCTCGCTTCCACTCCTCCCATTGAAGCAAAATCCGTGTCTGATAAGCGAGCCTCAGCGATCAAGGCTCCGGCTACGAATTGAGGCATTGATCCACCTTCAGGGAATGCAAGCGCGAAATCTGCTAGGCGTTTTGCAAGGACAATCGGTACTATTCCATCAATAGGGGCGAGATCAACATCGTGCGAAGCGACCTCAGCTGCATGTGCAAGCAGGCGTTGCAAAAACATCATGATTAAATCGTCGCGCATAGCGACATCCGGCCAATGCCGGTTGACCCTTCGGATGTAATCGACGGCGGCAAGCGCTGCTGTCTCGGGCTTACGTCCCTCTGCCCACTTCTCGTCGAGAACCTGGATATTTTTTGCTACATTCAAAGGTGCGCTTGCACCTGTAGGAATCCGGTGCTGCTTGAGCACGGGCCGGATACCCTTTTCAAAAATTGAACGCGGATTGATTGAGCTGAATTCGGTAGAGGTGTTTATGTCTGAACGAACAAACTTTCCCATGATTGCAGTGAGCGTGACGCCTCGAAAGCCATCCGAGTTGATCGGAATAAGCCGTTCCAACACTGCCCGCTCCGCTCGGTAGCGGTCCAAGGCTGGCCCTTCGCCGGATTTTACGCGATCAATAAAATCACTTAACGTCTGCGTGACAAACTCATTTCTTTTTGCAGGCGTTAAAGCCATTAAGTCCCCCAAGCGCATTTTGAATCGAGCGTAGGATTGCTATGCAGCATCGACCACGCTGAGTCACTATGACGCTTGATTGATCGCGAAAATATAGTACATAATAGGAACGCGTTAAAAATGGGGAGACCAGATATGTCCAGTACGGCGGTTTCATTGTTTACCGGTGCCGGGGGACTCGACATTGGTTTTGCCGCAGCAGGCTTTAAAACAATCTGGGCGAACGATATCAACCCCTACGCCTGTGCTACATTTGAATTAAATCACGGAATCGGCATCATTCGTTGTGGGGAAATTCAGCAGCATTTTGGCGAGCTCGAAAGACTGCCTGCGCCCGATGTGCTGATTGGTGGACCGCCTTGCCAAGGCTTCAGTGTAGCAGGCTACATGGATGTGAATGACCCTCGGTCTGAGCTGGTCTTTACCTATATGAAAGTTTTACGGCTGTTAAAGCCAAAAGCATTCGTGCTTGAAAATGTTAAAGCGTTAGCCACCCTTGCCAAATTCAGACCCATCCGCGAACGACTGCTCCGTGAGGCTAGGGTTGCCGGATACGATGTTGAGCTCGTGGTATTGAGGGCATCTGACTTTGGAGTTCCACAGGCTCGTGAGCGTATGCTCATCGTCGGTTTCCAGCATCACAGCGCGCTAGATTTCGTTGATTTTTTGAAAACGCAGCGGAAAGCAGCGCCAAAACTACGTGAAGCAATCGCGCACCTTGGCAGGGCCGGTTCAGCAACGAACCCCCATGTCTGCAAAGCCAAAATCACCATTGCTACGCGGCCAATTATGCGGGCATCGCCATACGCAGGCATGTTGTTCAATGGGCAAGGTCGTCCACTCGACCCTGATGGCTACGCTTCAACGTTACCGGCATCGATGGGCGGAAACAGAACGCCGATAGTTGATGAAGAGCATCTTTATGGTGACGGCGAAGCATGGGTAGTCGGCTACCATGCAAAGCTATTGCGCGGTGGAAAGCCACACACTGGGAAGACCGCACCGTCGCGCCTTCGCCGACTTACCTTAGACGAAGCATCATCGATCCAGACTTTTCCGAGCGGATATAGATTCGTTGGGAGAAAGTCCTCTATCTATGCGCAAATTGGCAACGCTGTTCCCTGCGAACTAGCTCGTCGAATTGGAGTCGCAGTTAGAGCGGTTCTCGATGGGTATCGTTCAAATTCGGTATCGAACGAAGCAAAGCTGGTGGCATAGACCCTCAAAAGTATAAGTACCAAAAACGGCGAACCATGACCGCTTTTGGAGACCGATTTTACGCCTCTAAACGTCCGCAACCTCGTCGGCAACCGCCATGATCGGAGAGGTGGCAGCGAAATAGCACTTGACATTATGTACTAATTATGTTCTTTTGAGCCGGTCGCTATGACCAGACTAAAGCCGCGTTATAAAAGATGAACAGAATTGCGAAAAACCTGTTTTCGTGTCAAAAGTGTCAAAAGTCAGGTTGTTTAACAGAGGGCAGCATGTGTGCAGGAGGCAGGCGAAGCCACACGCCTGCAAACTTGTCACAAGCTGATATTGAAATGCACCTCTTATCTGTTGCACACGGGTGGACCGGGATCATCTGCATGAAATTCCCCAAATAGTGTAAACCAAACAGTGTAAATTGGTGCAAACTTCCAAAAGGTTCAAAAGTGGAAATCCTCGCTTTGCTCCACCCAGTTGACGCCGCGCTGGATCAGGCTATCTTGCACAACAGAGGGTCGCGTCACTGAATTGGAACAGGATCATGCGGATCAAGCATTCATTGTTGCTCGCCATTGGCGGCATCGTGCTTACAACAGGGGCGGCCAAGGCTGAATCCATCCCGACGCCGATTGTGCCCGTCGGCGATATCATCGCAACCGCTGAGGATGATGCGCTGCGGATGACGGTGCCGGTGATGATCAATGGTCAGGGGCCGTTTCAATTTGTGATTGATACCGGCGCTGACCGCACGGTGATTTCGAGCGAGCTTGCCGAACGGCTTGGGCTTCCTGAGGCGGGCAAGGCGCGGCTTCACGCGATGGGTGGCGAACAGGATGTTCGGATTGTCGCGATTGATAGCGTTCGGGTGTCAACCAACACCGTGCGTGATGTCCGCGCCGCTGCACTTCCGGCACGCAATCTTGGTGCGGACGGTCTCCTCGGGATTGACAGTCTCAAGGGGCAGCGGATCATCATGGATTTCAAAGCCATGACGATGACGGTTGTGCCGTCCTCAAAAAATGACCGAACACCGGTTGAAGATGAAGGCATGATCGTGGTGACGGCGAAAACGCGGCTTGGTCAATTGGTGATGGTCGATGCCGATGCCAATGGCCAGAAAGTATGGGTCGTGGTTGATACCGGCGCGCAAAATTCGGTTGGCAATAGCAAGCTGCGCCGCTTGATGATCAAGCGCAATTCAAATTTGCCGATCAAGCCCGTTGAAATGTCCGACGTTCTCGGCAAACGTACTTTGGCCGATTATATCGTGGTCGATACTATGCGGGTGGGGGATATCGCGATGAAAAATTCGCCAATCGCCTTTGCCGATGTGCATCCGTTCAAACTGTTTGATCTTACAACCAAGCCCGCAATGCTGCTCGGCATGGAAGGCTTGCGCAGTTTCGAGCGCGTGTCAGTCGATTTTGCGAGCCGGAAGATCAAGTTCCTCTTGCCGCAGGTTGACTGAAGCCCGTTATCTAACTTCGCCGACCCAAGCCGCGATCTCGCCCGCGATGGTATTGGCGGCAACATTGAGCGCTTCGCCAACGGGTTTCGCGGTGATCGTTGCGGCCTTGCTTCGCGCCTCAAAACGCCTCGTCATCACGGTTTTCCCCGCATCACGCGTCAGCACGGCGTCATAGACAATCACTGCGTCGCTGGTCGTTTCATCAACTCCAAATTTCAGGAGCTGCCCGCTTAATTGCATTGCGGGAACAAGCGCGGTTTGCTTTGGATCAAGCACGGTTTTACCGGTTTTTGCCGCAATAGTTTCGCTAAGCAGCCGCTGGAACAGCCGTGCAGGCGCTTCAACCCACAGAGCATTTTGGACATAGGCGATTGCGGTGGCATCAACAGAAACTGGCACCCGCGTTGTCGCGATCACTTGGGGCACCGTCGGCACGGCAATCCCAATGGCCTGGCTTGCGCTCACAGTCTGTCCCGCATTCGCACTCAGCGCTGACGTAGATGTGAGCGTGAGCAGCGAAGGCGGCGGTTTAGCGCCAAAACTGATGCACGCCGAAAGCGGGAGTGCCGCCGCGATGATAAAATAGCGCGTCATTGTGGGCGTCTCCCCGGTTTATAGTCTGGCAGCGTCGGCGCACCGATCAGCGAGGCCGCGCCGCCTTGATCAAGTTTGGTCGCGACCGATCCAAGCGACTCTGACATTATCCGCAAATCGCGGATCAGCAGATTGATTTCGGGCATGGTTTGGGTCGAAAGCGCCTGCAAACCAGGGCGCGCATCGCCGATCGCGGCATCAAGGTTCGCCATGCTCTTCTGTGCTTGCGCTACGGTTTTGCGGAGATCGGCCATGACTGGTCTTCCTTCGGCATCAAGCAGCGCCTCAGTCGTCCCGGCGAGCTTGCCAAGCTGCGCCACGGCAACCCCGGCTTGCTTGATGGTGTTGCGCGTTTCGGCAATCGAGGCCTGAAGATCAGGGCCGCTATCAGCAAGTGTGCCAGTCAGCCGGTCAGTGTTGGCAAGAATATTGCCGAGCCGCTTCTGGTTCTCATCACTCATGATTTCAGTCATTCGTTCGGTCAGCGTTGTAAGCCGCTCAATAAGCTGCGGCGCATTATTGAGCAGCGCGCCAATTCCTGATGTTCGGGTTGGGATAACAGGGACACCAGCAGGGCCAATTTCAACGATCGGCGGCGCGCCTTTGACTGCGCCGTCAAGTTGGATCTGCGAAGGGCCAGTAAAGCTGACGGCTTGAATTGATGCGGTAGTCCCGACTAAAACGGGCAACTCTTTGTTGACTAAAATACGCACCCGGACGAATTCCGGATTCGCTTTCCACAGTTCGATCTTGTCAACACTGCCCGAGGGAACGCCGGAGAAGCTTACGCCAGCGCCCTTGGCAATGCCCTGTACCGATTGGCGAAAAAAAATATCATATGCTTTTTTGTCACCACCACCAAAACCGGCCAGCCAGATCGTAAAAGCTGCAAGTGCTGCGAGCAGCCCAAGTACAACGCCGCCAACGAGGATATGGTTCGATCTGGTTTCCATGCTGCCTCTATGCCCCTATTTTCGCGTTGCGATCAATGGCTGCAGTTGCTGCCCGACCGCGCGGGCCGTTGAAATATTCTTGAATCCACGGATGATCGAGCGCTAGCAGTTCGGCTATCGTCCCGACCGCAATCACTTTTTTGTCAGCGAGTACCGCCACCCGGTCACAAATTGCATATAGCGTATCAAGATCATGGGTAATCAAAAACACCGTCAGGCCAAGCGTTTTTTTGAGGTTGAGCGTAAGTTCGTCAAAGGCCGCAGCGCCAATCGGATCAAGCCCGGCGGTGGGCTCATCAAGGAACAGTAGCACGGGATCAAGCGCCAGCGCCCGCGCAAGGCCAGCGCGTTTTTTCATGCCGCCTGAAAGTTCGGACGGATATTTAGGGCCAGCATCGGCGGGAAGCCCAGCTATGACGACTTTATAAGCAGCGATTTCATCAAGTAGATCCTGATCAAGCGCGGGATAAAATTCGCGCAAAGGCACTTGAACATTCTCAGCAACAGTAAGTGTTGAGAAGAGTGCGCCACCCTGAAATAATACGCCCCACCGTTTGCGGATTGCGAGCGCTTCGTCCTCTTCCCGGTTAAGCATTGATTCGCCGAAAATCTCAACCTCACCAGCTTCAGGGTTTTTAAGGCCAATTATTGAGCGCATGAGCACTGATTTACCTGTACCCGATCCGCCGACTACACCAAGAATTTCGCCATTACGGACATCAAGATCAACCCCGTCATGCACTGTTTGCGCGCCAAAACGATTAACGATCCCGCGTACACGGATCGCGATTGGATCAGCAAGGTTCATACCCAACCGATCCAAGTAAAAAAGACGGCAAAAAATGCGTCAAGCACAATTACAAGGAAAATTGCTTGAACCACTGCAGCCGTAGTTTTGAGGCCAACCTCTTCGGCATTGTTTTCAACAAGCATGCCTTGAAAACAGCCAGTGATCGCGATGATTGCGCCAAACACGGGTGCCTTGGTCAAACCAACCGCAAGGTCAGTCATTGGAACAACCTCGCGTAACAATTGGATGTAAGTCACTGGCGGAATTTCAAGCGAGATCCAGCAGAATACCCCGCCGCCGAGCATTGAAACCATCATCGCGTAGAACGCAAGAAGCGGCATCATCAAGATTGACGCAAGCAGACGCGGCAACACAAGAGCTTCAATCGGCGACACTCCGATGGTACGCATCGCATCAATTTCTTCATTGAGCTTCATTGTTCCAATCTGCGCGGCAAAGGCGGAACCCGAGCGTCCGGCGACCATGATCGCGGTCATCAGCACGCCTAGCTCACGCGTTGTGATCCGTCCGATCAAATTGACCGTGAACGACTCGGCGCCAAATTGCGCAAGTTGGACAGCGCCTTGTTGTGCAATCACAATACCAATCAAAAAGCTCATCAGCCCAACGATACCCAGCGCTTTAACACCAACAAGTTCGAAAAGGTGGACGATTGAATGAAAGCGAAAGCGTGATGGATGGCGCATCATTCCCGCAATCGCGATCAATATTGCGCCGAAAAAACCAAGCAAGCCGTAAAGTGTGCGTAATGCGACCATAGTCGAATCGCCCACTTCTTTAAGCACGCGCAAAAACGGATTGAGCAGTTCGGGCCGCATTTTGACGGGCTCATCGGCCTTGGCGACCTGAGCGATCAAATGCCGCGTGTTGTCGCTTGCGCCACAAATAATTGCATTTTGATCCTTGCCAAGCCTGTAAATCAGCCAGGCACCAACGGTATCAACCCGGTCAACTTCGCTTAAATCAATCTGGTTTACGTCACCCTCAACCGCGAGAAGGCGTTTAGGCAAATCGCCCATCCGCGCCAGTGTTAAGCCACCCGAAAAGCTTAAACGTCGGTTCGTGCCGTCGCTAGTATCAGTGAAATTGGCAAACTCGGTCATACTAATTAATATACTGGTTCATTCTTGACTGATCGGCAAGCTGCAACAGCGTTATGGCAAGATCAAAGCAAGTTGGGCATGTAGGCTTATGCCTTTTCCAGCGTACATTGGAGCGGATGTTGATTCTCGCGCGCAAAATCCATCACTTGAGTCACTTTAGTTTCGGCAACTTCATAGGAAAATACGCCGCACACGCCGACGCCCTTTTGATGGACATGAAGCATTACGCGGGTCGCATCATCCATGCTCATTCGGAAAAAACGCTGGAGGCACAGAACAACAAATTCCATCGGCGTGTAATCGTCATTGAGCATTAGCACCTTGTATGGCGTCGGTTTTTTTGTTCGTGTGCGGGTGCGCGTGGCAACGCCAAGGCCAGTACCTTCGTCGCCGTCTTTGCGGTCTGCCATCAAGGGAGGGGTTAATCTGCTCATTGCTTGATCAGAATATGGCAATTGTTACCCCAAGAGCAAGATGCAACTGCATAAAAACAAAGGGCCGCCCCGGAAAAAACCGGAACGGCCCTTGGCATTAAGGCTTTAACCTAAGCTTATGCAGCGAGGCGGGTCTTTACCATTTCAGCCGCAACCGAATAACGGTTTGAAATCGGCTGGAACATTTCACCCATAAGCTTGAGCGTGAATTCGCTCGACTTCGACATTTCGGCAATCGCGCCTTCAAACTGGCTCTTTGCGAAATCGCTCTGAACCTTGAGCAGTTCAGTCGGTGACTTAACAGCAGCTACGGTCTTGAGCATCGACGTTGTCGCTTCAAAATTCTTGCGGGTAAAATCAGCGGCAGTCTGTGCAGCCGTTTGAACGCCCTTAACGGCGATCTTGCCCGATTCGACGACAGCTTCGAGGTTGTCCTTGTTGAATTCAGTCACGTCCTTGACAATATCGCCGCTCTTGGCGAACGCGGTTTTGGCACGGGTGGTAACATCCTTGAACATTTCGGTGGCTTTTTCGCCGGCTTCGGCAGTCATATTCTTTACGGTGTCGGTCATGGTTTTTCCTTTGGTGCTGGCGGCCGCCTTCACTGGTGCAGCCTTGGTTTTGAGAACAACAGACTTAGGTGCAGCCACTGCGTTTGCAGCGACTTTCTTAACTGGTTTAGCAACAACGCGCTTAGCAGCAGGCGCTGGCGTCGCTGCAACAACTGGCTTCGCCGAAACAACGGCAACAGGCTTTACAGCGGCAATCGGCGCAGCAACAACTGGCTTTGTTTGTTCCACCTGAGCACCAACCGTCTTTGCGACAGGTGCTTGGTTTACGCTTGGCGTTGCAGCGGCAACGCTTTCTACACTCTTTGCCTTTTCGGCGGGTACGCTAGCCACAATCGGCCTCCATCACTGTTATGTTGCAGTGCACAATACAGAAGGCTTTACCAAATTTCAAGCAGTTTTTGTGCAGTGCACAAAAATAATTTCTCGCAGGGCGTTTTACTGCTCAATCCGGTAGAGCGCGCTTGCGTCATTGCGCCAAACAGGCATCAGTCCAGAATAGTCAACACGGGTATCCTCAGGCGCGCCAATGATCCAGATAAAATCAAACCCCGTTCGCGGTAGTTTCGCCATTGACTGCGCAAAGGTCAGTAAGTCTGGGCGGTCACACTTATCCGATTTGATCAATTGGGTTGGATCGCGGTCAAAAGGAAAACCACCTTTATAACGAATCTGGATTAACTGAGCGCCGCCCATAATAAATTGATCATTCGTGTAAATCCGCTGTCGAGCTAGCGCAATAGAAGGCAAGTGGGTTCGTCGGTCAAGCCGCCACTGGCTGCGACAGGAATAGGTGATGAATGATGCCACTCGTGCTCCATTAGGCATTTTATCCAGCGCACCAAGTTCGCGCTGGAGCATCGCATCATGATTGCTAAAATTATACGATGTGGCTGTCGTGCGCACGAGGAAAAAGGCAAAACCAAGCATCATAATAGCATGACCAAGACCGCGTCCTGAAGGGTGCCGGGTATCGATGGCGACAAGCGCCATTGCCAAAACAAAGGGTGCAAGCCTCATGTCAGCATAGGCTGATCCAATCAAAACGCGCGGAGTAATGATAAATGCAATAAACAGCAGCAACGCTGCCAACCCAAGTGCATTATCAAACTTAAGATCGGACAAGATTGCAGTGAGTGCGATCATAAAAAGTAGAATTGTTACTGAAATGACATCAAACGCTTGCCATTGCTCGCTTAGCGCCATTGCAAACCATTGATATTTGGTTTCCCATTCAAACCAAAAGCCGGTTCCACCTTCAGTGCCAATATCACTAAGCAAGGCCATCATAACAATCGGCAGTGCGAGTGGAATGCAGTGAAGGACGCCATTGGTAATTGAAGCCAAATATGTTTTTCCGGCTCGCCGTGCGCGGACAAAATCACCGGCAAACGCAAATAGTCCAAACGCACCCCAACCGCTGATATGCGCAAGCCATATGATAAAGCTAATCGGCACGAATAGCAGCAATCGTAGTCGGATTTGTCCAGATGCACCAAGCCGTATCCAAAAAGCAAATGCGATGAACGCAAGCGCCATCGACAGGCAGTAATTGACGAAACCGAATTGGAACGGAAAGCTGTATGCAAGCGGCAGCGCGAAGAAGGCTGCCGCGCCAATCCGGCCATGCACTTGATAGGATAGCAGCAGGAACCCGCCAGTGGTGAGTGCGACAATTGCAATCACGATCAGCTTCACCGCCGGCTCAAGTCTGATCAGCGGAGCAATCACCTGCACCAGCAGATCAACTCCCAAATTGCCAATCAGTGCCCACTCAAACCCGTAATAACGCTGCAAAACTGGATCGTTCGCAAGATCGAGTTGAACGCGGTAGCGGCCAATATGGCCAAGCAAATCAGTGAGCGGCGGGAGCGAAGGGCTAAGCAGCGGCACCGTGCTGAGTACGGCCAATAGTAAGATCACGAAATACGGTCGATCACGAACGAAATTTGAAAACATCGCCGCGTCCTAGCAATAGCGGATGAAATAAGCGAAGGGATAGTGCAATGCCATTACGCCCAAGGAGTTCGAGCTTGGCCGCACTTTTGTCCAGACGTCTACCATTGCTACTTTGCCTTGCTATCGTAATTGCCGCTGCGCTTTGGTTTCGGATGAGTGGGCTTACAGCAAACCCATTCTGGCTAGACGAGGCCTATAGCGCTTATGCCGCTGATAAGGGCTTTGGCTTTATCTTCAATATCTTGCCAAGCTATGAAACGCACCCGCCTTTTTACTCGGCAATTCTGAGCACATGGACGGCGATTGTCGGCAATTCGCTTATGGGCTTTCGGTCTCTTGGGTTGTTTACAGGAGTTGCATTGTTACCGCTATGTTGGCTTGTGGGAGGCGAAATCGCGCGCGCGCTCAAGCTTGATCCGCGTCTTTATGCACTTGCCACGCTTGCGTTGCTCGCAGTTTCGCCACCAATTGTTTATATTACGCAGTTGGTTCGGCCTTATGCGCTGATGGCACTTGTCTATCTGTTTGGCATTTGGTGCGTCTTTGGGTTGGCGCGCTATTACCGCGAGACGCGACGGCTGTATCCCAAGCTTTGGCTTGGTTATCTTATCAGCCTTGCGCTTCTTATATGGCTCCATAATCTTGGTGCGCTTTATGCCGCCGGACTTGGCCTGTCGCTGCTAATCCTAATCGGCCCGTTGCGTTTACTCCGCGAACAGCCTCGTGCCTTTTTAATCGGGCATCTCGCTGTAGCGTTCGCTGTCTTGCCCGCATTTTTGATTTTGCTTGATCAAGCGCCGACTTGGCAGCAATCGACTTGGCTGCGATTCCATTGGAATGGGATTGATCAGGCGCTTTATACCATCTACGGATTGTCAGGATTTGGTGCCTTTGTGATCGCAGCGTTGATCATTGGCAGTGCGATTTTCCAGTCGGGGAAATCTGAACGGCCTGTGTGGCTCGCGCTGTTGACGCTGGCGTTTATGCCAATGCTATTATCGTTGCTGATTACGCTGACGATTGCCCCAGTATTTCTGTCGCGCACACTAGCCCCCTTAAGTATTGCCTTAGTTCTGTTGGTAGCAGCGGGTGCCACTGCATCGTCACTCTTTAGCCGTGCGGCCTTTGTGGCGCTGATGCTTTTGACAACGATCCAGATGTTTGCGCTCCAACGACAACCGCCAACTGAAAATTGGTACGGCGCGGTGGCGTGGTTAAAGACGCGGGTTGCGCCTGGTGATATGATTTATGCTTACCCAAATGAAGGCGCGCTGCCGCTCAGTTATGCGCTGCGTGATAAAGGGATCACGCTGCCGATCCGGTCAATCCCAGGCCCGGTGCCTGCCAATGATCCGACCGGATGGCATCCCACCGGAAGTCGCGGCGTCGTTTCACTGCCCCAATATCGCCTTGAGGCCATTGCTGCTGATGCGAAAAGCCGCAAGACGAAGACGATTTGGCTGCTCCGCCTTGGCGCGTCAACCTATGACAAAGGTGATGGCTTCCTGAAGGCGCTCTCGCGCACCCGGCAGCCCATTGGGCGCTGGCAGCAAGATCCGATCAACATCATCGGCCTGCGCCAATCACCCCAAATCACGCCGCGCGAGCAGGCGCAGCCTTAGCGCATTCAATCGGATGAAGCCCGCCGCATCCTTTTGATCATAGGCACCTGCATCATCCTCAAATGTCACATGGCGTTCTGAATACAGGCTGTTCGCCGATTTGCGACCGACAACGCTGGCCAGCCCCTTATAGAGCTTTAACCGCACTGTGCCGCTAACCTTCGCCTGACTATAATCAATCGCAGCCTGAAGCATTTCGCGTTCGGGGCTGAACCAGAAGCCATTGTAGATCAGCTCAGCATATTTGGGCATCAGCTCATCTTTGAGGTGTCCAGCACCACGATCAAGCGTGATCGATTCGATTCCCCGGTGCGCACGCGCATAAATCTCGCCGCCCGGCGTTTCATACATGCCGCGCGATTTCATGCCGACGAAGCGGTTCTCAACCAGATCAAGCCGACCAATCCCGTGCCTGCGCCCCAGTTCATTCAGCGCGGTGAGCAGTGTCGCGGGTGACATGGCCGCGCCGTTCAGCGCAACACCGTCACCCCGCTCAAAATCGACGGTGATATATTCCGGCACATCGGGCGCGTCTTCGGGGTTGACCGTGCGCGAATAGACATAATCGGGCGTTTCATCCCACGGGTCTTCAAGCACCTTTCCTTCGGATGAGGTGTGGAGGAGGTTTGCGTCGGTTGAAAAGGGGCTTTCGCCGCGCTTGTCCTTGGGCACAGGAATCTGATGCGCCTCGGCCCAAGCGATCAGCGCGGTGCGGCTCGTCAAATCCCATTCGCGCCAGGGGGCGATGACCTTGATATCAGGCGCAAGGGCGGAGACACCGAGTTCAAAGCGCACCTGATCATTGCCCTTGCCCGTCGCCCCGTGCGCCACCGCATCAGCCCCCGTCTCTCGCGCAATTTCAACCAAGCGCTTCGAGATCAGCGGGCGCGCGATGCTGGTGCCAAGCAAATAATCGCCCTCATACCGCGCATTGCCGCGCATCATCGGGAAGACGAAATCGCGGACAAATTCTTCGCGGAGATCGTCGATATAGATATGCTCGGGGCGAACGCCCATCATCACCGCCTTGGCGCGCGCGGGCTCAAGCTCACCCTCCTGCCCCAAATCAGCGGAGAAGGTGACAACCTCACAGGCATAAGTCACCTGAAGCCACTTCAGGATTACGCTGGTATCAAGCCCGCCCGAATAAGCGAGGACGACGCGTTTAATGGTATCGGTCATTGGCACTTCCCGTAAATGACGATAAGAATATGGCGCTGCGCCTATGCGGTAATCCGCCAGGGTGCAACTGCCCAGCAGGGGGAGGATCGGCATGGCAGAGAATAAAACCCAGGCAACGAGTGCAGATGTCACCGCGTTTATCCAGGGCGTTGCCGATGAAACACAGCGCGTCGACGCGCATGTGATTGCGGCGATGATGGCGCGGCTTTCGGGCGAGCCAGCCAAAATGTGGGGCCCGAGCATCATCGGTTTTGGCAGCTACCATTATCAATATGACAGCGGCCGCGAGGGAGTCTCGCCCCGCATCGGTTTCTCGCCGCGCAAGGGGCAAACGGTGCTCTATCTGACCGACGGCTATGCGGACAAAGAAGCGCAGCTTGCCCGCCTCGGCAAGCATAAGCTCGGCAAATCCTGCCTCTATGTCAAGCGGCTGAGCGATGTGGATATGGCCGTGCTTGAAGAAATGGTAAGCGCCTCGCTTGCCTACATGGCAAAGACCTATCCCGACTGATTCACGGCCACCGCCCAATCAGCGTACCCTTTATCCCCGCCACATAATGCCACTCAACCATCGGCCAATCGCGTTTCCACCCTTTGGCCACCAGCCGCTCACCGGGGCGCGCCGCATCATCAAGCACAACAAGTGCGCCAGGGGCCATCCGGTCAAAAAGACACTGCGCCTTGCCGCGCACCTGCGCATCAATCACCCACGGCGGGCCATCAATCAACAGCAAGTTGATCACGTCCGGCACACCGTCAAGATCATACCAAAGATCAGACCAACGCCCCGACGGTGAGGCAATCGGGGCATGGCGAATTTCGGCCGTCGCCTCATTATCGGATAGCCATGCCGAGGTCGCGGCGACAAAATCGGCATGTTGATCATAGCTTACCAGCCGCCCGCCATAGCCCGCGCGCTGAATGGCGCGCGCCGCGATCAGCGTTGAAGCCCCTGCGCCGAGTTCAACCACAGTCTTTGGCTGATGTTCAAAAATCAGATCAACGATCAGCGTGAGCAGCCCTGTATCGGCTTTCCAACTGCCAAGATTGGGCAGCGCATCAGGAGCAAGGCCAAGCCGCGCGAGCAGCGCCGCCTTGTCACGCTTGCGCCCGCCGTAAAGGCTTTTGAGCAGCCACGGCCACTGGATGGCGCCAAAGCCAACGAGCCGCGCCCAATCTGCCGCCTCGCGCTCAACACTCGCATCCCACCGACGCGCCAGCGCGGACGTGGTTTCACGCGATGTCATTTTGCTACCGACGCAACAGTCATAATTCCGGTTAGCCGCCAAATGTGACGGTTTCACGATTGGTGCAGCGCTTTGGCGATCAACAGCCCCTCTTCTTTGCGTCTTCGCGCCTTCGCGTGAACCCATTCAACCGCCGCGCGTGGCAGGCCGAGGATTCATCTCGCGCGAAGCCGCAAAGGCGCGAAGAAGGAAGAATGCGAAAGGCCATTATTTTTGCAGAAAACTCCTTTTCAAAAACCACGTAAATCTCAGGAAGTTGACACTGAATCGGTATATTTGTTGGTTCTGCCCCAGTTGGAACATACGGCGCAATGGGCGGGATTATCGTTCATAATTGGAACATATCATGAAAAATGATTGTAGGAAAATAGTTTGTTTGGGGTGAATCATGAGGTTGGCAAATCGTCACTCACGAGCCGGGCGGGCATAAGCGCGTAGCTTGATAAAACTACGCCATTGGCGTACTATGCTGCGCAATATGAAAGACGAAGATTTTGATGGCCTGATGGCAAGCGTTGCCGAAGCTCGCGCCTTTGCGCAGGGGCAAGCAGTTCCCGTCCTGCGCGTTCACCATTTCCCGGCAATTGATATTGCCGCGATTCGCAAGAAGACAGGCACAACGCAAGACGGCTTTGCCCGCCAAATCGGCGTCTCCACCGCCACCCTGCGCAATTGGGAGCAAGGCCGTCGCCAACCCGAAGGCCCAGCCCGCGTGCTCCTCTCAATGCTCGCGCGCGATCCGGGGATTGTGGTACGGGTGTTGGGTTAGGTGATTTTTGCGAGAGGAATTTGGAGAAATCCAATATCGATTCCTCAGAAAAAATATTCTCTAATTCCTCTGTTCAGCTCGACTACACCAGTTCTAAACTAGCCACTGCTACCAGTTCCGCAAACACCTCAAGCGCGAGTGCATCAAGTAGGCGTCTATCTTCATCGGTGAAACGCCGAACCTCAACATGACCTGTGTTTGGGCCGTCGGGTGCGTGTACGAGCCGAATCTGTTTCTTATAAGTCTTAGCAGTATCCCGTGCAGCACCTGCCTGTCCGATAGCAAAGTAGCCTTTAGGGCCCAATTTCTTAGATGGTAGGCTATCGCGAAATTTAGAGGCTGCAATTGAATAAGTTACTTGTGATTTCGACCCATAATGTTCAACCCAAGTAAGCGATAGCCCGCCATTGTCAGTGGGCCGAATTGAGAATGCAACTCCTAGTATGCCCTTGAAGCTATCGTCATCTGGATCCCGCAATTGCTGTTTATATGGAACAAAGCGCATCAAATGATCGGAATCGGGAATACGATCTTTAGCCAAGGCAGAACAAGGCTTCCGGATTATAGGGAGCTAAACGGGACATTATTAAATCGAGCCGAGTTATTCCTGCGGTTCTATCCCCATCTGCGCAGCTAATGACCCATTGGAGTTTGTCATTTTCCTGAAACTCAATCGTTAAGCGATTTTCAGAATTTTCCCAGACCGCTAATAAGTGACCGTCCGGACTTAGAGCAAGCGACGGCTTTGATTGACCGCCTTCAGAAATCATGAACCTGACAAAGCTTTTGTATGATGCCAATGAAAGCGGTTGATCGTCGCCAAACCATTCGTCGCAATCGTGGAGCAGATCAAGCTGGCGAAAAATACGGTCACGCGAAGCCAAATCCAATCGCATTGCAACGCGGGAGGTCAAAATTTTTGCTTCAGCCAGCGCCTGAAATATATGTTCAGATAGCGAAATTGGTGTCGTGAATTTATGAACTGGGTAAATTTCTTTGTGCGGTACCAGCCCATGCTTGATTATATCAGATATTTGCAAGCCCAGCATGCTTGAACTAGAAACCGAAATTGGCAATCTTCGCTCGTGCGGGCTACTCGCGAGAAAGTTTTCCGATTCATTCATTTTTTGAAACTCGCCCTAGCTGTATCAGTAATAGATAGCTCAAAAATCTCATTTTTCAAGCAGCGCATTTTTTCTAGCTGCAAAAACACTTCTTCGATTTTTGCAGAGACACTATTCGGTCGAATTATATCGATATCTAATAAAAATGCAGCATGATTGGGAATTTCAGGTGCGATTATTGCGGACTGAATATTAGCAAGCAGCCCTAGTTCGGGATAAGTTTTTTCCAACCGCCACCCATAATTGTTAATGCTATCCCAATTTTCTGGTAGGCTCAGATTTATAGTGAGATAATCTTCATAACGGAAAACCCCTTTCTGACTGGGCACATCAATCCGATTTACATACCTGACTCCAAGCTGATTGATTTGTCGATACCCGCTAAGATTATGAGCAATTTCAGCATCGTGCTTCACCCGCTCGAAAAAACTATTCCATCCTTGATAAGGAGCAAGCCTTGACCAAGTCAGCGTTGTTGGATCGATGATTAAAACATCGGTCTCATCATGTGAGGAGAGTTTCGTTTTAGGTTCAGCAGCGAATGCTGCCTGCCTCTTTCCAAAATCGACACTGGCTTCAACGGTCTGAAGTGCTAGTTCATTGGTATATTCACGCTTCAATCGCTTTAGAAGTTTGGCCTGAGTCACCTTAGAAACTGGTTCAGCATACTGGAACTGAATCACAGCCTCAATTATGGGCGGCGCATCATAGTGTAGGCCTGAAGCATTGGTTGTCATTGCAACAAATCTATCTACCGCTTTGTCTATCTTATCAACTCATGATTGAGATGTGGCCCCTCAATCCAAAAACGGGTCTCTCACCAAAATCGTATCCTCACGCTCGGGACTTGTACTCACCAGCGCCACGGGGCAGCCGATCAACTCCTCGACCCGCTTCACATATTTGATCGCCTGCGCTGGCAAATCGGCCCAGCTTCGCGCGCCTGCGGTGGTTTCGCTCCAGCCTTCGATTTCTTCGTAGATGGGCACGGCGCGGGCTTGGTCGGCGGCGTGGGGGGGGAGGTAGTCGTAGGTCTTTTCGCCAATGGTGTAGCCAGTGCAGATTTTGAGCGTCTCGAACCCGTCAAGCACGTCAAGCTTGGTCAGCGCGATGCCCGTGATGCCGCTGACCGCGACTGATTGGCGCACAAGAACGGCGTCGAACCAACCACAACGCCGTTTGCGCCCAGTGACGGTGCCAAATTCATGGCCGCGCTCGCCCAGACGCTGCCCGGTTTCGTCCTCAAGCTCAGTCGGGAATGGCCCTGCGCCGACGCGCGTGGTGTAGGCCTTGACGATGCCAAGCACAAAGCCGACTGATGAGGGGCCGAGGCCTGATCCGCCCGACGCTGTGCCTGCAATCGTGTTTGAACTCGTCACAAACGGATAGGTGCCGTGATCAACATCAAGCAGCATCCCCTGCGCGCCTTCAAACAGGATGCGCTTGCCCTGCTTTTTGGCTTCGTTGAGTTCGTGCCAAACGGGCTTGGCGAAGGGCAAAATGAACGCTGCGATATCCCACAGATCATCAATCAAGCGCTTACGATTAATCCCGGCAAGACCAAAGCCGGTGCGCAGCGCATCATGGTGCGCGCAGAGCCGGTCAATCTGCGCCTCGATATCATCAAGATGCGCGAGATCGCAGACGCGGATCGCACGCCTGCCGACCTTATCCTCATAGGCCGGGCCGATGCCGCGCCGTGTGGTGCCGATTTTGAACTCGCTCGCATCCTCGCGCAGACCGTCAAGATCGCGGTGGAAGGGGAGGATCAGCGCGCAGGTTTCGGCAATATGGAGGTTTTGCGGATTGATATCGACGCCCTGGGCCTTGAGCTTGGCAACCTCATCACGGAAATGCCATGGATCAAGCACGACGCCGTTGCCGATGACCGAAAGCGTACCGCGCACGATGCCCGAGGGGAGCAGCGAAAGCTTATAAACTTGATCGCCAACGACGAGCGTGTGCCCGGCATTATGCCCGCCCTGAAAGCGGACGACAACATCGGCGCGCGCCGCGAGAAGATCGACGATCTTGCCTTTGCCCTCATCGCCCCATTGCGCGCCGATTACGGTGACGTTGGCCACTTATGCTTCCTTCGATAATGTGTCGGGATAAACCGAAAAGCCGGTCGCGGGT
>JAYUIX010000199.1:0-1494 GCA_043765635.1 Sphingomonadales bacterium | reverse complement strand
TAAACACTGTAAAATCATGCGATACGCGTAACCTATGTCACCTTTGTAAAATTTCTTTACACTTAGATGGCGGCAATCGAATTTGGCATTGTAAAGGACGCTTCTCGTTTGCCCAATTGCCTTGGGATGCCCGCTTGTGCAGCACCGCATCTGCTTTTAGAACACCATGATGCGCGCAGCCCGTAAATCTCAGACATGTTGGCTGTTGGCGTTCATTATCCTTGCGCTTGCTATGCGGATGGTGGTGCCTACAGGCTGGATGCCCTCATTTGCGGATGGCAAGACGACGATTACGCTTTGCACCAGCGCTGGCATGGTTGAGGCGTGGATTGATGCTGATGGCAAAATTCACAAAGAAAGCCCAGCCAAAAAAGGCGCGGGGGATCAGCCTTGTGCCTTTGCCGGGCTGATCGGCGCTGCCGATACGCCCGCACTTGATGCCGCGTCGCTCCCCCTGCCATTCGCGCCGCAGCGGCTTTACAATAATAAGGCGACTGCAGTTGCCATCGGCCTTGGCCTTGCCGCCCCGCCACCGCCTGCCACTGCGCCGCCAGCCCTGATCTAAACACCGCGCCGCGCGACCCGTCGCGTGGTTTTCTGTCTTTAGATCAAGGCTTTATTCAATGATTCAAAACTTCGCGGCGCGCACCGCGCTTTATCGCATGATTTGGCGGTGGCATTTTTATGCTGGTTTGTTCGTAATGCCCTTTATCCTGATCCTGTCGATTACGGGCGCGGTGTTCCTGTTCAAGCCGCAGATTGATCGGTGGGAGGAGCGCAGCTTTCGCGGGCTTTCGACCAGCGCCGCAGTGTCGCCCAACGCCCAGCTTGATGCAGCGATGGCTGCGTTTCCCGGCGCGACCTTTAGCAGTTACCGCTTGCCCGTCGTGCAAGGCGATGCAGCGCTCATCCATTTAGGGTTGGACGGAGCAATGCGTGATGTGTTTGTGTCACCGCAGGGCAGGGTGGTTGGCAGCCTTGACCCTGATTGGCGGATTATCGAAATTATGAGCAGTATCCACGGCAGCCTGTTGCTTGGTAAGGTTGGCGGCTGGCTCGTCGAACTCGCGGCGAGTTGGGCCATCGTGATGATCCTCACAGGGCTATATCTCTGGTGGCCAAGCGGGGGCAGGCTGGCGGGCGTGGTTTGGCCGCGCCTGTCGCTTGGTAAGCGCGCGTTTTGGCGTGATATTCATGGCGTTACGGGTTTCTGGGTGAGCAGCTTTGCGCTCGTGCTGCTGTTAAGCGGCCTGCCGTGGGCAAGCGTGTGGGGGGATACGTTCAAATTGGCGCGAACTGAACTTGGGCTTATTCAGGGCAAGCAGGATTGGAAAACCGGCGCAGACCATGCTGAACATGATCATAAGGCGATGATAGCGATGGAGCGGGCGAATCTGCCGCTTGCCAGCCTCACCATGATCGTTGGCAAGGCGCGCAAGGAACAGCTTGAATTTCCTGTGATCATCGCGCCGCCTGGCGAAAAAATGGAATGGA
>JAYUIX010000198.1:0-4228 GCA_043765635.1 Sphingomonadales bacterium | reverse complement strand
GGCTTCGTATCCGTGCTTTTGCGGATACGGCACCTGTTTCGCGAAAGGAAACATCTCATGCCCGTAGGCACAGTAAAATTCTTCAATACCGATAAAGGCTATGGCTTCATTGCGCCCGATGGTGGCGGAGCTGACAGTTTCGTTCACATCAGCGCTGTTGAGCGTGCTGGCATGTCAACGCTCGATAAGGAACAACGCGTTTCTTACGAAGTCGAAGTTGATCAGCGCGGCAAAAGTTCAGCAGTGAACCTTTCGGCTGCATAAATTTTTGAAGGCGGGGTGCGGATTAGTCCGTGCCCCGTCTTCACTTCCCAAATTTTGGCAGTATGGCTCGTCTGCATGACTAGCATTGCCACGGTTCACATGATTGCCGCCGCGCGGCCCAATTTCATGAAAGTCGCGCCGCTCTGGCACGCGCTGACTGCCTCTCCCGATTTTCGGCCTGTCCTGATCCATACCGGTCAGCATTATGATCCCAATATGTCCGATGCGATCTTCGCCGATCTGCGTCTGCCTGCGCCTGACCATCACCTCGGCGTCGGTTCGGGCAGTCATGCCGAACAGACCGGGCACGTGATGATTGCTTACGAAAAAATCGCGATGGCCGAGCGGCCTGACTGGCTGATTGTTGTTGGCGACGTCAACTCAACCGCTGCCGCCGCGATGGTTGCGGCAAAGCTTCATATTCCTTGCGTCCATTTGGAGGCGGGCCTGCGCAGTGGCGATCGGCGGATGCCTGAAGAAATTAACCGGCTCGTTACTGACGCAATCGCTGACGTGCTGTGGACGCCTTCGCCTGACGGGGATGCGAACTTGATCAGCGAAGGCTGCGCACCCGAGCGGATTACCCGCGTTGGCAATATCATGCTCGACAGTTTTGAAATGGTACGCCCGGCGATTGAAGCTGCCGATGTTGCTAGTGAACTCGGGTTGAGCGCAGGCGGCTACGGCGTTGTGACGCTCCACCGGCCGAGCAATGTAGATGAAGACGCGCCGCTTGCGGAACTGGTTGACGCGTTGATCGCGGTGCAGGAGCGCTTGCCGCTTGTCTGGCCAGTCCATCCGCGCAGCGCCAAGCGATTGGCTGAAACCGGGCTTGGTAAGAAGCTCGAAGCGGCAGGCGTCAGGCTAATCGAACCGCAACCCTATATTCGTTTCATGAGCCTTGTTCTTGGTGCGGCTGCGGCGATCACAGACTCAGGCGGCATTCAGGAGGAAACGACTTATCTCGGCATTCCCTGCCTGACGCTGCGCGAAAATACCGAACGGCCAATCACGATTGATGAGGGCACCAATCAGCTTGTGACAGCGGCTTCGCTCATGACTGATTTGGGCGCAGCACTCGCCCGGCCAAAACATCAGCGCGCGCGGCCTGAATTTTGGGATGGTGAGACGGCTGCGAGATGCGTAGCTGACTTGCGGCGACGCAACGTGCAATAAAACCTATCTCATCCGTCATGATACTCCGTCAACACATCGCCAAGCGCGTCCTCAAGTGGGCCAAGCCACGGCGCGAACATCTGCCACTGCTCGGTGCCGCTGGTGAAGATCGGCTGGCGTACTTGTTCCGAACTTGGCGTCCGCACCGCACGGTCATTTTTGTAGAAACTGAGGCAAGCCTCCTCAAACGGGAGGCCGAGCGCGTCAAGCAAGCGGCGTGTCTCGGCTTCGCTGTCTGCCACCATGTCTTCATAAATTACGCGAACGACACAGCCCGGAGCAACCACGTCAACATGGCGCATCAGGCGCACGTAATCGGCATAATAATGGCCAATATCGGACAGGCTGTAGCTGAAATTCTGGCCGCGCGCGAAATGCTGTTTGAAGTTTGAGAAGCAACACCCCATCGGATGCCTGCGCGCATCGATGATCCTAGCATTGGGCAATATCGCCAAAATGAGCGCGATATTGATCCAGTTGTTGGGCAGTTTATCAATGAAATACGGCTTATCACTCTTACGCTGGATACGCGTCGTTTCAAGAAAGCTTTCACCCATTCGGCGCAGTGCATCGGCGGTTGCGGTTGTTAACCGCTGTGGCCATTGATCAATCCCGCCAAGCCGCCCGGCGATTGCGGGAATATCGGGAAGCTCCATCGTTCCTTCGACCATGCTGTGGCTCGACAGGATCTGTTCGATCAATGTTGACCCGGCGCGCGGCATCCCAAGGATGAAAATTGGATCGGCGGCAGGGCTGCCATGGCCAGCGCGCGCGGCGAGAAATTCAGGCGTGAGCAGCGCAATCGCCGCGTCAACATGCGCCGTCGTCACGCCCGCATCATAGTCTATGTTCGCACGGCGCAGCGCATTGCCTTGGTCATAATGGCCAAAGGCGGTATCGGCGATGCGGCGATCCTCATACGCTTTGCCAAGCGCAAAGTGGAGGTGAAAACGGTCTTCGTTGCTCAAATCATTCTTGCCGAGCGCACCCTCCATCGCAGCGATATCCCCGTCATCAAACTTGACCGTTTTGAGATTGGCGAGGCTCCACCATGCTTCACCAAGCTGCGGGGCAAAGCTGATCGCATTGCGGTAAGCGGTGATACTGTCGGCCTGCCGCCCTACCGTTTTGAGCGCATGACCGTAAGACATCCAGATTTTGGGATGCTTGGACGCGCGTTTGAGGACATGTTCGTAAAGCTTGATCGCTTCGTCATAATTGCCAACCTGACCCATCGCCGCCGCGCGCAGATTGGCATTGCCAACATCATCGGGTTCATATTCGATCAGCGTGTCAAGCTCAGCCAGCGCATCCTTCACCCGGTGTTGGCGGTAAAGCACCGTCGCAAGGTTTGAACGTGCGGCCAAGAAACCCGGTGCAAGCACAATCGCACGGCGGAGCAAGGTTTCGGCGTCCTTGTAACGCCCGATCCGCCCGGCAACCTCGGCCATCATGCGGATCGCGGCAACATCAAATGGATTTTCCTTGAGGCGTGCACGGAGCAGCGGCTCGGCATCGTGGAGCCGGTTGTCAAACAGCGCGAGTGCTGCGGCAAGCATCGCCGGATTGCGCAGCGCCGGATTAAAGTCAGGTGCGGGCGGCGCGGTCGCGCTCATCCGCGTGTTGCCTGAACCACAGCATCGGCGGCGCGCAAAGCCGCCAAGATTTTCATCAGATGCGGTAGATCACGCACTTCAAGATCAATGGTAAAATTGTGAAAACTGCTATCACGCGCATCAAGGCGTAGATTAAGGATGTTGGCCTTTTGTGTGCCAAAAATGCCTGCCATCACGGCAAGCGCGCCGGGTTCATTTTTGAGGACAACTTGCAACCGCGCTGCTGCACCGTCAGTGCCGTCGCCCCAGGCAAGGTCTAGCCAGTCAGCATCAATACCGTCGGCAAGGCTGTGGCAATCGATCGTGTGAACCTCAATCATTTCATCGGGACGGCGCAATCCAACCAGTCGATCACCCGGAATGGGATGACAACACTGGGCAAGCGCATAGGCAACGCCAGGAGTAAGCCCTTTGATCGAAATGGCTTCACGCTGAGCGGGCGCAACAGCAAGATCAATTGATCCCGGCATCAGCGCCTCCATCACTTGTGCATCGCTGATCGTTTGCCGCGCAATCGCCACCATCAGTTCGGCCTCATCAGGAATGGCAAGCCGTTTCATCGCCGCTTTTTGCGCTTCGGGGCCAAGCCGCGTTGGCAGACGTCCGACAATTTCCTCATATATTTTGCGGCCTAGCGCGATTGACTCGGTACGATCCTTCAATCGGACAAAGCGGCGGATCGCGGCGCGCGCCTTGCCCGTCACAGCGAAATTCATCCACAGCGGCTGCGGTTGCTGCGCCTTGGATTGGAGTATCTGCACTTGGTCGCCCGTTTCAATCACGGTGCGGAGCGGCATCACCCGGCCATTGATTTTTGCCCCAACGGCTTGATCACCAACATTGGTGTGGACGGCATACGCAAAATCCACCGGCGTTGCGCCTTTGGGAAGCTGGATCAGTTCTCCCTTGGGCGTGAAGGCGAAAATGCGATCCTGATACATCGCCATCCGCGTATGTTCGAGAAGCTCTTCAGGGCTGCCCGCATGATCAATGATCTCGACTAGATCGCGGAGCCAGCTCACCTGCGTATCGGGCGCTTCGCCCTTTTGCTTGTATGACCAGTGCGACGCAAAGCCGCGTTCGGCTTGGGCGTGCATGTCTTGTGACCTGAGTTGAATCTCAATCCGCATTTTTTCCGAATGGATCACCGCGGTATGCACACTGCGATACCC
>JAYUIX010000197.1:0-14291 GCA_043765635.1 Sphingomonadales bacterium | reverse complement strand
CTTATGTTGATCAGGGCATTTACGCGACCGACCCGTTTGTCAGCCTCGATGTCGAGGGCGTCGGTGAGTTGGTAAAGTTGGCGGCTGAGCGGGGCAGGGCGACGCGGCCCGACATCAAGCTCGGCATCTGCGGTGAACATGGCGGCGATCCGGCGAGCATCGCCTTTTGTGAAAGCGTTGGACTCGATTATGTGAGTGCCTCGCCCTACCGCGTGCCGATTGCTCGTCTTGCTGCTGCGCAAGCGGCGCTCGGTTAAGAGCGCCGCCGCACGCAACAAACTTTATTTGTTCATAAACTGGTCGTTGATCGAGCAGGCCGCTGGCCCCAAAATCACAATGAACAGCACCGGCAGAATGAACAGGATCAGTGGCACGGTCATGATCGCGGGCAGGCGCGCGGCTTTTTCTTCGGCGCGCATCATCCGGTCGTTGCGGAATTCGGCTGAAAGCACGCGGAGTGCCGAGGCAAGCGGGGTGCCGTATTTTTCGGTCTGGATCATGGTTGTTACCACGCCCTTGACCGCGTCGAGCTTTACCCGTCCAGCCAGGTTTTCAAACGCTTGACGCCGTTCGGAGAGAAAGCCGAGTTCGATCGCGGTGAGCGCGAATTCATCGCCAAGCTCGGGATATGCCTTGCCAAGTTCACGCGCGACGCGGTGGAAGGCTGCGTCAACGGTAAGGCCAGCTTCGGCGCAAATTACCAGCAGATCAAGTGCGTCGGGAAGCCCTTTCTGGATTTCCTTGGTGCGTTTTGTGATCTTGTTTGAAAGAAAAATGTCAGGCGCTTTGTAGCTCCCGATCAGCGACGCCGCGATCAGCATGAAGCGCTTGAGCGGCGTCCAGTCTTCCTTCCAGCCAAAACCGTAAACCGCAACCAGCACACCGCCACCGATGATAATCGGCAGCAGCATGCGCGCAAAAATAACTGTCACGGGCAAATCGCGTGATCGGTAGCCAGCTTGGACAAGCTGTAGCTGCGCGGTTTTAAGTTGTGATTCCTGAAGCACTTTCAATGACGACAGGAACGACCGCATTTTGTCAGTCGTCTCATTCTTCTGATTAAGCTTGGCGCGGCGTTTGCCCGATGTCGCGACGATCCCGGCTTTAAGTTGTTCGCGCCGTTCGTTGAGCGCTTTGACGCGCCCTGCCATCGGATCGCGCACCGTCATGACGGTGTAAAGCGCGAATATCATCGCGATGACCGCGACTGCGGCAAACATGGTTGCCACCCAGAAGACATTGAACCCTAACAGGGTGGGGCCGCCGCTATACATATTTGTCTCTCTCTGCCCGTGCTGTACGCGTTAAATTTCGAAGTTGATCATCTGCGCCATGATGAAGGCACCGATACCCATCCAGACCATGCCGCCAAGCCCCGCAACAATCAGTCGCTGGTCAGTGAAAAATTGGCCCATGTAAGCGCTGTTGACGAAGTAGATGATGCCGAACACCATGAAGGGCAGTACGCCGATGATGTAAGCAGATGCCTTTGATTCAGACGACATCGCCTTGATCTTGAGCTTCATCTGCGAACGTTTGCGCAAGACTTCGGAAAGGTTCGACAGCGTTTCGGCAAGGTTGCCACCGGTTTCGCGCTGAATCGCAAGCGTGATGCAAAAGAACTGAAATTCAGGTGTGCCAATCCGGTCAGCCGTTTCTTCAAGTGCAGCCTCCATCGTTTTACCGATGCGTATGCGATCACTCACGCCGCGAAATTCGGTGCCAACCGGGTCTGCAATTTCGCTAGAGACGATACCAAGCGTTTCAGAAATTGGCAGGCCCGAACGAAGACCACGTACCATCAAGTCAATGGCATCAGGGAATTTGGCATTGAACTTTTTGGTGCGCTTGGCAATTTGCATCCCGACCAATTTGTGCGGGATGCCAAGGCCAATTGCGATACCCGCGATAAGCCCGAGCGGGGCAGGCGCACCTTTGAAGATCGCAAAGCCAGCAACAAGCAGCATGATCACCACCGATGTCCCGGCATATTTGCCAAGCGTCCAGTTCTTGCCGGTCATATCAAGCCGTTTGCGCAGGATCGCGGGGCGCGGCAGAATATTCTGGACGAAACTGTCCATTTTGGTGTCACGGTTATTGGTAATCTTGCGCATCTGCGTTTCGATGACGGCTTCACCAGAACCATTGTAGCGGTTCGTGACTTTGCGGAGACGACGATCACTTGCCTTGCTGACCGACGGGCCAGACAATGCAAGGACGAGTATCGCCAGTGTAATAAGAACCCCGGCACCCAATATGATGATTTGGATCGGCTGCATTGCCAATTAGCTTTCTTCAATAACTATGTGTTGGTGCGCGCTCATTTTGCCGCGGTTTCGGCTTTGGGCTTCTTTGCAAACATCGATTTCATGCCTGAAAGCTTGCCCATCAGCGAAACCGAGGCAGCCTTGGGTGTTTCAACAGCCGCTGTGGCAGCGGCATCCCCCGTTGCCATCAGGCGTTTGCAAATGTCCCGCATCCCGATGCCAAGCTTGCTTGCCTTGCCCACTTCAGCGATTGATTTGCCAAGCTTTGCAGCCTGGCAGACCGTCTTCATGTCAAGGGGCAGGATAAAGTCGATCTTGCGCTCGATTGAGGTTTCAAAATCCTTGCGTGACACTTCGGATGCGCCCGCGCCGACACGGTTGGCAACGACAAGCGTTTCAGTTTGCGGCGCATTTGATTTGAGCCACGATAGCAAACGGATCATATCGCGCGCCCCCGCCAGCGTCAGTTCAGTAACAAGAACTGCCGAACGAACGTCGGCCATCAGATGCGGATGCTGAACCAGCATACTGCGCGGCATGTCAATCACGGTGCATTCAAACACTGCGCGCATCTCTTCCTGAAGCTGGAAAAACGCGCCACCATCAGTCAGCATTGGTTGATTGATCGGGGCTTCGGCTGACAAGATCGAGAGCTTGTCACTCGCACGCACCATGGCGCGTTCGATAAACAAACCGTCGATGCGGCTGGGGTTGTCAATCGCATCGGTAAGGCCACGGCCCGGTTCTAGATCAAGCGAAAGCGCGCCAGTGCCGAAATGAATGTCGAGATCGAGCATCGCGGTTGACCATTTATGCGTATCGCTCATCAGCCAAGCAAGCGAGGCGGCGAGTGCCGAAGCACCCACTCCGCCGCGTGCGCCGATAACCGCCGTCATCATGTGCGGACGCTCAACGGACGCTTCCACGTTGCGCGGGCCATTAAGAACGGCCTGCGCGTGGGCGATTGCGTCACGCAGTTGATCGGTGCTGAAGGGTTTCAGGAGATAGTCCTGAATGCCGCTCGCCACGAGATCACGGTAAAGGCGGACGTCGTTGACTTCGCCTGCCGCAATTACAACTGTCCCCGGCTCGCACACCTCGGCAAGCGCGTTGATGTCATTCAGTGGATCGCCGCTTTCGGACAAATCGACAAACAAGATGTTCGGACTTGCTGAAACCGAGAGCGATTGTACTGCGTTGCGCAGGCCACCCTTGTTGATCTTTTCGATTGGCCAGCCAAGCTCAATGCAAACCGGGCGGATCTTTTCCGCAGTGTTTTCATCGCAGATATAAGCGGCGAAGGGGTCACGCTGCGCAGCGCCTGCGCGTGTTGGAGACCAAGGCGCGTTCATGATTAATTACCTCCTTTTGAGGATTCGCTCTTGAGACCTTGTTCGCCAGTCGGCTTGCGTTCGCGGTAGGATTTAATCGCCTTGCCGCTGGTGCTGGCATCGCTTGCGCTGTCGCCGCCGCGTCCAAGGACGAGGTCTTGCGGGTCAGCAACCATCGCGGCAAGATTGCCGTTGATGGCACAGCCGTAATTTGAGGCATTGTGAGAATTGAAATTCGGTTCGGACGGGCGACTCCAATCGGGGCAGCCGGGGACTGTCGCCTTAGCACGGCTGACGATCACACGGATATTGCCAGCAGGGACATTGCCTGCGGTCATTGGCGCGCTGTTGTTAAGCAGCAAGCCGTATTTAGCAGCAATTGCAGCGACTGACTCGCGCGCTGCGCTGCCATAACCATCATTACCAACGTCAACTGAAACGCGGTCTCCGTAACCGATCCGAAGCGATTCGAACCAGCCTTCGACCCGGCCAGCGTCGCGTGCATCAAGCCCGCCGCCGCCGCTGTTAACGTCGAGGACATAGTCAGTCCGGCTGACGACTGGTTGATGCACTGACTCAAGCCCGCGATTTTGCGTGCCGCAAGCGCTAACGCTCAGGCACAGGCCAATCAGGAAAAAGGATTTTGTGTTACGCATGATGTCAATCTCCCTGAAGACCATTAGTTTCCGCTAAACCCGGGGGCTGCGTTTGCGGTTTCGGTGCGCTTTTTCTTTTCACCGCGCGGAGGCTGCACCTGCGATTGCAGCGCGGGCGCTTGCAAAGGCAGGGCGGGTACTGAGCTTGGATTAAGCTCACCAACGCTTGGGCCAACGACAGTCGCTGGCGGTGCCATCGTCGGTTTTGGCCGCTCGCCGCCGTTTTTGTCAGACTGTGTGCGGCCAAAGAGGACGCGTTCAATGTCAGTTGCCGTTTTGAAACCGTCGGTTGGCAGCGCAATTGTGCCCGCCGTTACTGGTTTCACCAGATACGGCGTGACGATGATGACCAGTTCGGTCTCGCTCTTACGGTAGCGTGTTGAGCGGAAGAGAGCGCCTAGCACCGGCACATTGCCAAGGCCGGGGGCACGGTCAATTGCATTGCTCTGCGTATTGCGCATCAAGCCGCCGATCATGAAGGCTTGACCCGAACCAAGCTCTACGGTCGTTTCGGCACGACGGATTGTCAGCGCTGGCACATCAAAGCCGTTGAGGCGAACCGCACCTTCGGTTGAAAGCTCCGATACTTCGGGACGAACGCGCATCGAAATGCGGCCATCGGCAAGCACAGTCGGCGTGAACGCCAGACTGACCCCGAACTGGCGATATTGCACCGTTACCGTGCCCAGATCCTGCGAAATCGGGATCGGAAATTCACCACCAGCAAGGAAGCTTGCGGTTTCGCCCGAAAGTGCGGTCAGGTTTGGCTGAGCAAGCGTTGTCACAAGACCCTCGGTTTCAGCGAGATCAAGCGCTCCGCCGACACTGAGGCCAAGGAATTTGCCAAATCCGGCAAGCGCGGTTGCATTGGGACGAGCCGTGAATTGGCCTGTTACCGTGCCTGTGCTTGGATTTACTGTTACCGCACCTGGCCGACCCTGTAGGATCCCAAAACCAAATCCGCCGGTTGTATCGTTTGTTGCAAGATTAACCCCGATATCCTTCATCAGTGAACGGCTGACCTCGGCAATCTTGACCTGAAGGTTGACTTGAAGCGGGGTCGCGGTTTTGAGGCGGCTGATCACCTTGACACTTTCGCCAACCATTGACTGGACGAGATCTACCGCCTCGGCGCTGTCTTGTGGCCCGGCAACGGTGCCGGTCAGCAAGATTAGGTCGTTCATTGTCGTCGCGGTGACTGATGCTTCGGGCATTGCGAGCTTGAGCATCTGATCAATTGAATTGACGTTCTTGCCCGCACGCACGTTGGTTGAATAAACAACAGCGCCTGACTTTGTTGTTGCAAACACACTCGATTCGCCAACTGCCTTGGCAAAAACATAAATCTGGGTGGCCGATCGCACCTGAACATCGGCGACACTTTCGTTTGCAACGAAAATATCAGCGATTGGCGATGGCAGATTGATAAGCTGACCCCGGCCAACCGAGAGCGACAATTCGCTTGTCGGTTTCTGCATCCGCAGCGCGTTGAAGCTCGATTCGGATTTCATCATTGGCTTTGCCATTGCAGGCTTAGCCTTTGCCTTCGCAGCGCGTGGAGCCGCATACAAGCCGCCCATTGGCGTTGCCACAAGACTGAGCGCTACCGTCGCGTAAAGGATGCGGGCAAGCCCTGATGGCTTGCGTGAAATGCCCCTGTTCATCTTACTTGCTCCCCACCGAAACGACTTCGGCTTCTTTGTTGCTACCGCGAGTGACGCGAACGACTGGCCCTGCTGGTCGTGCGTCAAGGAAATTGACCGCTGCGGGTGCTGGTGCGCCGCCACCTTGTGCTGGCGCCGCGATGCGCGGTGCTGTGCGGCGCTGAAAGCGCGACACATCAGCACCTGTTACGAAGGTTGGATCACTATCCGAAGGGCGTGAAGCCACTGCGAGCAGCATCGCTTTTTCGGCCTTGGGGTCACCGTTTTCGGGGACTTTGATTTCGCCTGAGGCAATCGCACGCTCGAGTTCAGCCGTATTGTCTGCAATCGAACGAAGCGAGAGTGAAAGCGCGCCAACGCTCTGTGCCACAGCAATTTTTTCGGCAATGCGCGGCGTTGTCTCAAGGGTCACCGTCGAGAAGGTTTTGACTTCCTGCTTACCCTCAGCATCCTCAGTCGAAGTCCGCTGATCAGTGGCAAGGACACGCAGATTGCGCACTATCGTTTCGGACGCACGAAGCGCCGGGCCGTCGCCACCCTCAACGGTTTGGGTCAGGACGAGGTCAATCCGGTCACCGGGGAAGACAAAGCCTGCAACGCCGCTTTGCGCTGAAACGGGCACCGTAACAGCGCGCATCCCTGGCCCAAGTGCGGCGGCAAGGAAGCCGCGATCACCCGGCTTGACGAGTGCGCCTTTGGTTACGGGTTGACCCGCAGTAACGGGTGAGCGCACCACAGTTCCGGTTAGGCTGGTTGGATCGGCCTCACCTTTAAGATAATAGGCGTTCTCGATCAGATCCTTTGGCCAGGGCTGATAGCGGAAGCTGTCCGCCTCAATGATTGTGCCGACAGGAAGCGCGCGGGTGGCAACCAGAATCTCGGGCCCATCCATCTTTTGGGGGATGGCGGCGGCCTGCGTTTGCGGCGCAGCGGCTGAGCTGAACATGGTTTTTGCCATGAAGGCGGTTCCTCCGGCAACAATCAGTGCGACGATCAGCAATATTATTTTCTTTGCATCCATGATGCGAAACCCCCGGTTTACAGGCAAACTAAGTGATTGGGATTAATCACCCAAAATGGTTAAAATTTCGTTCTATCATTACCCAAAGCCCTGCGAGTGAGATCGCGATACCATAAGGAATTTCAGGTTTTCCAAGCGCGCGCCGCCATTTGTGAATGGCGAGCATGATGAGCGTGAGGACGCCGCCAAGGATCGACATGATGAGCAACACCTTCAGCATGGCAAGCAGTGGCAGCCAAAGCGCGAGCGCCCCAAGCAGCTTCACATCTCCGCCGCCCATCGCGCCGAGCGCGAAAAATGCGGCAAACACGGCAAATACCACGACGGCGATACCGATCTGGATCACGACATCGGGCCAAAGCCCAAGCCCTGTCACCCACCAATAAAGTGGCGCCGTGATCGCAATCGTGCCCGTCAACCAATTATTGATCAAGCGACTGCGCCAATCTGTGATGGCGGCGATCAGCAAGAGCGTTGCCAATCCGGCTAGCAAGCCATATTCGAGGATGACCATGTTCATGAAGTGCAGCCGTAATGCCAACCACTTACGAAAAAGTAACCATCCGCCATGCCCGTTGAAATAAAAATCCGCCGTGCCCATCCGGTTGGCGCAACTCTCAGCCAGACTATCATGCGTGACGGCTGGCAATTGCGCACGCTTGATTGGCCCGCCGCAGGGACGCCGCGCGGATCAATATTGTTTCAGGGCGGGCGCGGCGATTTTATCGAAAAATATCTCGAAACCCTCGCATATTGGAATGCGCAGGGTTGGTCGGTAACCGCGTTTGATTGGCGCGGGCAGGGCAAATCGGGGCGATTGAGCGATGAAGCAAATGTTGGCCATGTTGATGACTTCACTGTCTGGATTGACGATCTCGCCGAATTTTTCAAACGGTGGAAAGCAACCAGCACTGGCCCGCACGTCGTGATCGGGCACAGCATGGGCGGCCACCTGATCCTGCGCGCGTTGGTTGAGGCACGAATCGCGCCTGATGCGGCGGTGTTCGTCGCGCCGATGTTCGGGATTGAAACCCCGCCAGTGCCGCTCGGCGTCGCGCGCTTTCTGTTTTCGGGGCTATCTAGGATTGGCCTCGCCAAACGTCCGGCGTGGAAGGGCAATGAACGGCCCGCAGCGCCGTGGGCTTCGCGGCAGCGTTTCCTGACGAGCGATGCGGAGCGTTACGCTGATGAGACGTGGTGGACTGAAAAGGACGGCGAACTCAAGCTTGGCCCGCCAAGTTTTGGCTGGCTTGCCGCCGCGATCAATTCAACGCGTGGCACCGAAGCGCCGGGCGTGCTTGAGCGGGTGGCGGTGCCGCTGCTAATCCTTGGCACTGACGGTGACCGGCTGGTCAGCCCAGCCGCCATCCGCCGCTTTGCCGCTCGGTTACCGGGCGCTGAGTTCCATATGTATGATACGAGTGCGGCGCACGAAATCCTGCGCGAAAGCGACGTGGTACGCGATGATGTGCTTGGCCGGATTGACGCGTTCTTGGGGAAGGTGGCCCCGCCGCGATGACCCATTATGCCTCACCACACACTCGTCACCCTGAACTTGTTTCAGGGTCTATCTCTCAACTAGCGAAGTCAGAGTTTGCGGAGAGATGGATGCTGAAACAAGTTCAGCATGACGGTGTGGAATGACTCACTATGACGTTGCTATCGTGGGCGCGGGTATTGCGGGGGCTAGTCTCGCTGCCGAAATCGTGCCGTACCGGACGGTTCTGCTGCTCGAAGCCGAGGCGCAGCCGGGGTATCACACGACGGGACGATCCAATGCGTTCTGGCACGCGACTTACGGCGGGCCGCTAGTTGAACCACTGACAAGTGCCTCGCTTGGCTGGTTGCGGACGCCGCCTGAGGATTTCGCTGATGCTGGTTTCCTAAGCCCGCGCGGTGCGATCACGCTGGCGCGCGATGCAGATAGCGCCGCACTTGAGGCCTTTGCAGCGGGCTTTGCGGGCAGCAGCGTTGCGCTTGAGCGCTGGGATCGGGGGGTGCTTGACGCGCATGTGCCGGGCTTGCGCGGACTATGGACGCACGCGGTGTATGAGGAAGGCTGTTATGATATCGATGTCGCCGCCTATCATGCGGCCTGTTTGCGGGCGGTGAAGCGCGGCGGCGGTATAGTTGCAACGTCAGCGCCACTTGAGGGGTTAAGCCGCAGCAACGGCATGTGGCAACTCAAAACCAAGCAGGGCGAATTTAGCGCGGGTGTCGTCGTCAATGCGGCTGGCGCGTGGGCTGATGTGGTTGCCGAAATGGCGGGCGCACGTCCAATCGGTATTCAGCCCTACCGCCGCACGATTGCGCAAATTAGCGTTGGAGCAGACGTGCCTGCCGATATGCCCTTTGTGATTGATGTAAACGGCGGCTTTTACTTCAAGCCTGAAAGCGGGAGCATTTGGCTCAGCCCGCATGACGAAGCCCCGTCTCCGCCCTGTGACGCTGCGCCCGAGGAGCTTGACATCGCGATTGCGGTTGACCGTTTCGAACGCGTCGTCGATTGGCCCGTGCGCCGCGTTGAACATAGCTGGGCTGGCTTACGCAGCTTCGCGCCTGATCGATTGCCGGTTTACGGGTTCGACCCGCAGCGTGAGGGTTTTTTCTGGTGCGCGGGGCAGGGCGGTTTTGGCATTCAAACTGCGCCTGCCGGGGCAAAGCTTTGCGCAAGCCTGATTATGGGCAATGTGCCCGATCCAATGATATCAGGGATTGACCCGACGCTTTACGCACCGGGCCGATTCACATCCTGATCATTTAAGCGTCTCGACCGGAGCCGATGCTGAATTCTGAACATTCTCAATGCACTTGAGCGCGGATGCCTTCGCGGCATAACCTTCGCTTGAAGTCGCAAGAATATTGCCATTGCCGTGGCGCAGCCGCCAGCGATGTTCACCTTTTTTGTCTTTATAGACTTCAAATTTCATTGTTCCGACTCCTCTCTAAGTGGAGCCGCACTATGCACTCGAATTCTGGACAATCAAGGCGGCATCACTCGCCAGCCGGTCAGCGCGTTCATTGTCAGGGTCGCCCGCATGACCCTTCACCCATGTCCATTCGATCCGGTGTGGCGCGCTTGCTGTGATAAGTTCCTGCCATAGGTCAGCATTTTTCACTGGCTTCTTATCGGCGGTGCGCCAGCCATTGCGTTTCCAGCCGTGTATCCACTGCGTGATACCATTTTTCACATAAGCGCTATCAGTGACGAGCGTGACGTGACAGGGGCGGGTAAGCGCCTCAAGCCCGCGAATCGCCGCGAGCAATTCCATCCGGTTGTTAGTAGTGTGCGCCTCGCCGCCCGCAATTTCCTTCTCATGCGCGCCCATTCTGATCAGCGCGCCCCAGCCGCCGGGGCCAGGGTTGCCTTTGCACGCGCCGTCGGTTGCAATTTTGACCTTTTGTAACTCGCTCATGGCGCTGCGTAATGCTCAAGGCGGCGCAGGAACGCCAGCGGGTCTTTACGCGTCACGATGGCACCCTCTGGCGTGTTAAGCCAATCCCATGCGCGCGTCAGTAGAAAGCGTAGACAGGCTCCGCGCGCCAACACCGGGAACGCCGCGCGCTCGGCATCGCTCAGCCCGAATGCCGCGTCATATCCGGCAATAATGGCATCGCCGACGGCAGCATTATAGCCACTGCCATCGCTTTCAAAACTCCACGCCGCATGGGTGACAGCCACATCCCAAGCGCGGATTTCGGTGCAGGCGAAATAGAAATCGATAATCGCGCCGACCTGATCACCCACCATTAATATATTGTCGGGGAAGAGATCGGCATGGATTACGCTTTGCGCCAAATCGTCCGGCCAGTTGGCGCGAAGGAAGCTGCATTCCTCGGCGACACGCGCTTTCAATCCCGGGGCGATCCGGTCAAGATCATCGCCGCAGCGCTCGGCGAGTTCATACCAGCCGTGCGGGCCAAGGCTGTTAGCGCGGTTTCCACTGAAGTCGGTCGCCGCTGCGTGCATCATTCCCAGCGCCTCACCTACAGCGCGCGCTTGTGTCACAGTTGGGTGCGAGACCGACAGGCCGGGCATGAATTCCATCATCGCCATCGCTTTGCCGCCGACGCTGATCGTGCCAGCACCGCCCTCAGCCTTGAGCGCGCGTGGCACTGGGCAGCCTTTGCTGACGAGATGGTCAATCAACCCAAGGAAGAACGGCAAATCGCCAGTATCAACGCGTTTTTCATAGACGGTGAAGATGAAGCGCCCCTGATCAGTCTCGACCAGATAATTGCTGTTCTCAACGCCCTCCGCGATGCCTTTGGCAGAGGCAAGCCTTCCCGCGCCGAACCGCTGCACGAGCGTGGCCATGTCCTCGGCGGCGATATGGGTGTAAACAGCCATATGATTTCACCTAGTCAACCAATCGGCCAAGCGCAATTCCGCTTGATTGATCGGCGCAACACGCGTTGAAGGATCGGCATGAGCGTGTGGCGTATGATTTGGCGGAGTTTGGCGGTGCTGATCCTGCTTGCGCTTGTCGCCGCCGCGATTGCTTGGGCGATGCGCAAGGATATCGCACGCAATTATGCAGATGCTGAAATCAAGCGACGCGGCATCCCCGCGCGCTATCAAATCACCGAAATTGGGCCTTCACGACAAAGGCTCAAAAAAATCAGCCTCGGTGATCCGGCAAACCCTGATCTTACGGCGGATTGGGCCGAAGTGATCACTACAACTGGCTTTTCCGGGGTATCAGTGCGGATGATCCGCGCAGGGGGTGTGCGCCTTAAGGGCAGACTGGAGGGAGGCCGCGCGACTTTTGGCACCCTTGATAAATTGCTCCCTGCGCCATCGGATAAGCCCTTTGCGCTCCCCGATTTTCGGGTTGAACTCAGCGATGCGCGGATGAGGCTTGATACGGCTTACGGCCCGGTTGGCGCGCGATTTGATGGTGGCGGCAATATTGCGACAAGCTTGAAGGGCAAGCTTGCCGCGCTGATGCCTGGGGCTGCATTTGACCCAAAGTGTGCGGCGCGTGGCCTTTCGGCCTATCTCGACGTGTCAACAAACGCACGCCGGATCAGCGCAAAAGGGCCAATACGCGCGACGGCGGCCAACTGCGCAGGCGTCAATGTCGCCTATCCGCAGGCGCAGATCGACCTTGTAACTGACGAGCGTTTTGCGCGTGTTGACAGCGATATTGCCGCCGAAACCAAGCTCCTGCGCGCGTCGGGCACTTCGCTGCGCGCTGCGCGGGCGACAGGGCGCGTGACCTATGCTGACGGCGCGTTCAAAGCCAATGGCAATGCTTTGGTGACAGGCCTCAGCCTTGAGCCGCGTTTGATTGACAAAGTGGCGGTGCTGATGCGCCGTGCCGACGGGACTCCGGTTGCACCGCTTGGCGATAGTCTGGTGCGGGCGATCCTTGCGCTCAAACGCGGCACGAATGCACAGGCCCGCTTTAGCATTGACGGTGATGCCAAAACGGGCACCGTCGTGCTTGACGGCGTTGCGGCGCAGAGTGCCTCAGGGGCTGTGCTCCGCTTCACGCCGCAATCTTTGGCAAAGATCATCTGGCCAAGCGTCGGCTACACGATTAACGGCGGCTTAACGCTTGCAGGGGGCGGTTTTCCATCGACAGCCGTTCGCTTTGACAAGGCGAGCGCGCTTTCGGGTGTCGCAACCATATCGCCGCTGAGCGCTGGTGGCAGGCGGCTTGCGCTCACGCCGGTAAGATTTTCCTTTGCGAACGGCGGCGCTTCGATTGCCACGACAGCGCTTTATGATGGTGCGCTTGGCGGCGGGCAGGTGCGCGGGCTGCTGGTGCCGATTGCGGTGCGCGGCGGGCAGTTGTCTTATCCCATACACTCCGTCACTCCCGCGAAGGCGGGAGTCCATAAACTCTCAAGGCCCGAGATTATGGATTCCCGCCTCCGCGGGAATGACAGACTAAATATTGGTTGCATTCCAATTCAATTCGCATCTTACACCATAGCCAATCTTGCGATTACGCCGCTCAAAACGAATATCTGTCTACGCGGTGGACAGGCAACAACGGGGCCGCTGAATATCGCTGCGCGGCTTGGCGATTCGCCGCTCTCGCTCGCATTCAAATCGGCGCGATATGGCACGGCGACAGGGGCTTTTGCAGCCGACGGGCTTGCCGTGCGGCTTGGCGATATCAGGCGATTGAATGTGCTTGATATCGCCGCAATTGATGGAGTCTACAAAGACGGATCTGCGGCGGGACGCTTTTCGGGTGCGGGTGGACAAATTGGCAATGTGCCGCTGCTTCTTTCTGAAATTGGTGGAAACTGGGCATTTGCCAGCCAAGCCTTGACGATCAAAGGCGGGCTTCGCGTTGCTGATGCCGCAAAAATCCCGCGTTATCTGCCGTTGATCAGCAATGATGTTGCGCTTAGTCTGAAGGGTAATCGCATCACAGCGACGGGTACATTGCGTGAACCGTTCACCAAAACCGCGATTAGCAACGTGACGATCACGCATGATCTGACGCGCAGCACGGGCAGGGCGATCCTTGATGTGCCGGGGCTGACGTTCGGCCCAGCGCTTCAGCCCGAACGGCTAACCGGGATCACACTCGGCGTTATCGCCAACGTCAAAGGATCGATTGCTGGACGCGGGGAGATTAATTGGACTGAAAACGGCGTCACCAGTACCGGTAGTTTTCGCACGGATAATCTTGATTTCGCCGCCGCTTTCGGCCCGGTTACTGGCCTCAAAGGCGAAATCGCGCTGTCGGATTTGCTTGGCATCACCACCCCGGCGGGACAGAACGTCACCATAGGCAGCATCAACCCCGGTATCGCGGTGATTGACGGAAAAATCCGTTACCGCTTGCTCCCTGATTTGAAGCTTGAGATTGAAGGCGGGCGCTGGCCCTTTGCAGGGGGGGAATTGATCCTTGTGCCGTCGATCCTTGACCTCAACCAAGCGGCGGAGCGGCGGCTTACCTTCCGCGTGCAGGGGCTTGATGCCGCACTTTTTGTCCAGCAAATGGCGTTTGATAATATCGCCGTAACGGGCAAATTTGACGGTTTGCTGCCCATGATATTTGATCAGAACGGCGGGCGAATCGAGGGCGGTATCCTGACCGTGTGTGAAAGCGGCGGAACGCTGTCTTACATTGGCGACGTGACCAATGCTGATCTCGGCCGGTTCAGCAAACTGGCCTTTGATGCGCTCAAATCGATTCGGTATAAAAAGCTGACATTGGAACTCAACGGCGCGCTAGACGGTGAAATGGTCACTGTGGTGCGGTTTAACGGGGTTAATCAGCTTCCGCTGGCGCAGACCAAGAATTTCTTTTTGAAGCAGTTCAATGAAATCCCGTTCCTCTTCAACATTACGATTAAAGCGCCGTTTCGCGGGCTTTTTTCAA
>JAYUIX010000196.1:0-1530 GCA_043765635.1 Sphingomonadales bacterium | reverse complement strand
TCGATCCTGCGTCAGGCACTGGGACTGCAACAAACGCCGCCCAATCAGGTGCTGGTGGGGCTTAGCCTTTTCCTGTCGTTGTTCATCATGCAGCCGGTGCTGACGCAGATTAACACTACCGCGATCGAGCCATACGGAAAGCAGGAAATTTCTATCGAGGAAGGCATCGCACGATCAGGCACAGCGCTTCACGGCTTCATGATGAAACAGACGCGGACAAGCGACCTTGCGATGTTTGCCAAAATCGCCAAGGCCCCCGCATTCAAAACCTCGGCTGACGTGCCCTTTTCGATACTGCTGCCTGCGTTCGTGACGAGCGAGCTCAAGACCGCGTTCCAGATTGGTTTTCTGATATTCCTGCCTTTCCTTATCATTGATCTCATCATTGCATCGGCACTGATGTCGCTGGGTATGATGATGTTATCACCTTCGATCATATCGATGCCGTTCAAGCTGCTGCTGTTCGTGCTGGTTGACGGCTGGGCACTGACAATGGGGTCGCTTGCCTCCTCATTCGGGGGCGGATGACGTGGACGCCGATTATTTCGTCAACGTCGCGCAGCAAGCTTTGTGGGTGCTGGCGCTGGCCTCTGCCCCGATCCTGATCCCCGCCCTTGCCGTCGGTATCCTTTTCGGGATGATCCAGGCAGCGACGTCGATCAACGAGGCGACGCTGAGTTTCGTGCCCAAATTGATTGTTGTTGGGCTGGCACTCGCGCTGTTCGGCGGGAGCATCATGATGCTGCTTGTCGATTTCACCACAGAGATTTTTGCGCGCATTCCCGATCTGGTGAGATGATGGAATTTGGCAATCTTGAAAGCCAATTGCTGATATGGATGATTGCGATGATCCGTCCGGGTGCGGCCTTCCTTGCTGCCCCCGTTTACGGCGCGACAGCGGTGCCGGTGCAATTGCGGCTGGTAATTGCGCTTGGCGTCGGCATTCCAGCCGCCGCTGCTTCGGGGATGACATTGCCCCCTGAAGGGATGGTGTCATTTGGCGGCGCGATGCTTGTCGCGTCGGAAATCCTTGCGGGATTGGCACTTGGTTTTGCCGTGCAGATCGGCTTTGCCAGCGCTTTGGTGGCAGGCGAAGTCATCAGCAACGCGATGGGTTTGGGCTTTGCGTCGATGAACAACCCGCTTGGCGGTCAATCGAGCCCTGCCATCGGTCAGTTCCTTTCGATGCTTGCGACGTTCCTTTTCCTCGCAAACGGCGGGCACCTGATCCTCGTGAGCATCATTGTTGAAAGCTATGTCGCTCTGCCACCGGGCACCGGGTTCCTTTCCGCCGCTGCAATTGCCGGGATGGCAAAATTTGGCGCATTGGTATTTGCCGCCGGGCTTTCGATTGCCCTGCCCGTTGGCTTTGCGATGATCCTTGTCCAGATTGTTATGGCAGTGATTGCGCGATCAACGCCAACGCTCAACCTGTTTGCGGTGGGAATGCCCGCGACGTTACTGGCAGGCATTGTTTTGCTTGCGATTGCACTCCCCTCAATGGCCGAAGCGATCACTCACGCGATCAAC
>JAYUIX010000195.1:0-1541 GCA_043765635.1 Sphingomonadales bacterium | reverse complement strand
CGTGCATCAACGACTGCGATCATCGCGCCGCTTGAGGCAAAGCGGTATTCAACGCTGTCTTTGCGCCGCGCCGCTATCGACTGCCAGCCCGCACGCGAAGCGGCGAGCGCGAGTTCGTCACGGTGGTTAAAGGACAGAATGAACAGCGGTGCTTGCGCAGCTACATCAGCATCGAGCACTTCATCAATGATCACGACAAAGTTCCCATTGCGGCTTGATAGCCTGATGCAGGCCCGTCGCCAAGATTTGATTAAACCACAGCAGCAGCGGCGATGATCGGCACGAAATCAACCGCCTTGAGGCTTGCCCCGCCAACTAGCGCGCCGTCAACATCGGCAACCGCCATTAGCTCAGCGGCATTGCTTGGCTTGACTGATCCTCCGTAAAGAATACGCACCGCAGCGCCGCCTTCGCCGAGCAGCGCGATGAGCCGCGCCCTGATCGCGGCGTGCATTTCGGCGACATCAGCCGTCGATGGCGTCCGCCCCGTGCCGATAGCCCACACGGGTTCATACGCGATGACGATGCGCGCGCTGTCTGCTTCAACCGGCACCGAACCGTCCAATTGCTGCGTGACAACCGCAACGGCATCGCCAGCATCGCGCTGTGCTTCGCTTTCGCCGACGCAGATAATCGCGGTCAATCCTTGGTTGATCGCGGCAACCGCTTTTGCCCGCACTTCGGCGTCGGTTTCGTGATTGTCGGTTCGCCGTTCGCTATGGCCAACGATCACCATTTTGGCTCCAGCCTCGGCGAGCATCTGTGCTGACAGGCATCCCGTGTGTGCGCCCTGTGCTGCGCTGTGGCAATCCTGCGCCCCAATCGCGAGGCTAGGCTGACGAGCCGCCGCCGCCGCGATCAAGGTTGCTGGCGGGCAAATCGCGACATCAACCGCGCTGTGCATTGCTGCGGCCTCGGCAATCGCATCAAGTTCAGACAGACCGCCGAGCGATCCGTTCATTTTCCAATTACCCGCGATCAATTTGCGCAGCGCCATTTAGTCCTCCCTCGGGCGAGCATTTCAGACAACCGAAACGCTTCCATCTTTTCATAAGTCGCCCTATGGCGTTGTCGCGTTCAACCATCAAGCCGGATTGCCAACCCATGATTACCTTTTTCCGCCGTATCCTCACCTCTTGGGTTGTGCTTGCCCTGTTTGGCATTATCCTCGTGGCGTTTGTGGTGACAGGCGTAAATCTTCCCGACGGCAGCAGCGTTGGCAGCCTTGGTTCAAGCAGCGACGCGCCGGCGCAAATTGGCCGCAGTGACGTTCCGGCAAAAGATGTCTTGCAGCGCACCCAAGCCCAATTTGAAGCCGCGCGGCGTGAAAATCCTGAACTGACGCTCTCCGCCTTCGTCCGCAGCGGCGCGGTTGAACAGACGGTTGAACAGATGGTCAGCCTGCGCGCGCTCGAAAGCTTTGCCAATGACGAGGGAATGTATGCCAGCAAACGGTTGATCGACGGTGAGATTGCCAGCATCCCGGCATTTCGCGGGCCGACTGGACAATTTGATCGCAATATTTTCCTCGGCATTCTTGG
>JAYUIX010000194.1:0-4337 GCA_043765635.1 Sphingomonadales bacterium | reverse complement strand
GATGCGAGCTTTGGGAAAAGCGGATCGACTGGAGTGATAGGCCGCATGATCATTGCCACACGCCAACTGTTACCTGCCCGTTGAGGGCAATGCGGTAGCCTTTGTCAGAGGCTTCAAAACCGGCATCAGGTGCAACGCCTTCGAATGGCACCAGCAAAGTCGCAAACCAGCCCGATGATGTGTGCTGATGACAGCGGATACGTGGTGCTGATTGTTTAAGTCCGTAACGGGGGGCCACCCAGCCCTCTTCGATGAAGATTTGGGGTGCTAACGATCCCAGCGGGATCAGCAGCATGTTGGGTGAGAGGACGCCGCGCGTACCGCACTTCAACTCAATGATATGCGTTGCACCATCGGTCTCGGGCGAAAGCTGAAAGCGCAGATCATAATCATGTTTATCCGCGCTAATCATATGATCACGCACCAGCCACCAGCCAGCATCACCGCGCATAATCCGCCGTTCAAGGACAACATCATATTCAGCACTGCGCGCACGCGCAGCGACACAATCTTCGTGCGCTGTAATCAACTCAGTCGCGGGCGATGGCCCGGCGACCTTCATCCGCTTCGGGCCCTGGCGGTAAGCCGTCTGTTCGCGGCCATCAACTTGGACAAGACTATGTGCCGCCGTGCCGCGAAACGCCGCTCTCGCATTGATCGCTCCGCCTTCAAAATAAGTATAGCGGCCCGGATCTACGATCAGTGATCGGCCAAAGGCGGCTAGTTCGAACGAAAGGCAATCAAGATGGCCGTGATTGCCCGCACCAAGCGGGCCGCAATCAAACACCAGATATTGGCCATCAGGGTCACCCGCTACTGCGGCTTCATCACGGAGAAACACATAGCCAGAATCAGGAAACAGCGCGAACCTGCCCAAAGGAGCGCCAGCACCAAGCATTGCACGATAATCGCCGGTATCAGCGTCCCCGAGCATCGGGATATGCCCATCAGGCTTGTGGAGCGCACGTGCAAAATATCGCGCTTTTTCAATAATCTGCCTGAGCCGCTCAGGGACGGCGATATCATTGTCTTGTGCAAGTTCAATCACATCAATTAAATTGCGCAGCGCGATGCAATGATAATGCGACGATAGCTCGACATGCACTCCGTCAGGCAGAAAATCAGCCTCGGCATTATCGGCCAGAGCATCTAGCGCGAATGCTATCCCCTGTTCTGATTGCAACCAGAGGCTTCCGATAAAGATTGCGAATAGTTCAAGCGTGCGGTGATTGCGGCTTGGATGAAGATTGTCACGCAGCCAGGCAATTTGTTCATCCAGCGAAACCTCAACCTTTTCGACAAACTCAAGGTCAATAGTATGGCAGCCGCCCGTCAGATAAAGGCTAAGCGCGTAGACCCAGTTCTGAATCCGCCGTCCGGTGACATCTGCAGCGATAAAGCCGGGCTCAACGACCTTGATCCAGCCCTGCAAATGATTCTGCCACAATTGCAGGTAGCGATCATCGTCACTCTCTAAGAAAGCCTGAATCAGCCCCGGTGCATGATACATTTTGTGAAGGACGATGTGCCATTCAATGTCAGCACTTGGATTACATAACCAGTCCACTGGATCACCGATGTAGTGACGCTCTCCATGCACCGTGAAGTGCCCGTCAAGCAATTGATCAAGCACAGCGCGTCCGCTCAGTTCGGGATCAAGTCTTGGCCTGATAACCGGGTAATCACGCAAGCATGGCAGGGTTCGGGCAAGAGCCATAATCATGCCGCTGTCTCAAATGCCTGATTGAATAGGCGGTCGAGATTGATGATGGTGCGATCAGCATCAAAGATATCATGAACCTTAGCGACGGCGGCTTCGCCAAGCATCTTGCGCACCGCCGGGTCACTCACCAGATGCGCAATCGCATCGGCAAGCGCGGCGACATCGTCGGGTGCCACCAGCATGCCATTTTCTCCGTCCTGAACAATCTCAGGAATCCCCGACACATTGGTCGAAATAACCGCAAGCCCAGTCGCCATCGCTTCGGCAAGTACATTGGGTATGCCATCGCGATCGCCGCTTTCATCGATCCGGCACGGCAGAACAAAAATATCCGCCTGACCATAGCTATCCCGCAGCCGCGCATGTAGTTCAGGCGGATCAAGCCGGATCAGATCGCCGAGGCCGGACGCTGTGATCTGCGCGGCGAGCGCATCACTGACTGGCCCAGTCTCACCGATGATCCGGCAAGGCACGTCAAGCCCATGCTCACGCAACCGTGCGATCGCCGCGATCAGGAGGTCAAAACCCTTTTTCTCAACATGACGACCTACCGCTATAAGGCGAACCTGATGATTCTCTCCGCGTATAATCGGCACGAAAAAGCCCGTATCGAGCCCATGATAAACGGTGTGCAGTTTTGGCGGATTGCCAACTTTCTGATTGAGATGTTCGTGATTGGCCTTGGTGCAGGTCGTCACGAATGAAGCAGCCGCAATCTTGCGGTTGAGCAGATCACCAGGATTATGCCGTTCCTGATAAATATCCTTGGCATGTGCTGTAAAACTAAAGCTGCATCCGGCAAGCTGCGCAGCGAACCAAGTGACGGTGGTTGCGCTATGGCAGAAATGGCCATGGAGATGCGTGATTCCAGCGCGCGGTAGCGCTTCGGCAATCGCCCCTGCTTGCGCGAATTGCTTGAAATAAGATCGCTTTGTACGGGTCGCACCGACCTTACGATATTGATGCGCAAAGCGCAGCGCTGTCGCGAAGGTTGCAACCCATGCGCGCGGACGAGCGCGAAACAGACGCCAATGAGTCGGCGCATAAGCAGGCAGCACAATTTTCAACCATCCAGAAACGCTGTTCTTGCTGACCGACCCGGCGGAAGGAAGATAGGCGAGCGGCGAGGTCAACTCGGCAAGGACGGGAGCGGCCATCTCATCACCTTGTGCGAGCGCAAAGACCGTAATGCGCTTGCCGATCCGCTCAAGCCGAAGCACTTCAGCGCTGATGAAGCTCTCGGACAGGCGCGGAAATCCTTTGATGACATAGCCAACACCGGGGATGCCTTCGCCCATCGCGCCGCGCAGCAGCCGGTCAAGCATCTGGATGTCGCGCCCTTCGCCGAAACGTGTGACGACCGTTGTCCGCGCGGCCTCGGTCATATCTTTACTGCTGATCGTTCCGGAGATGAGCGCGGCAAGGCGATCCGCGAGCGCCACAGGGTCATCGGGCGGCACAAGCCATCCGCTTGTGCCATCACTGATCACCTCGGGCACGCCCGATACTGGGGTTGAGACAACTGGAACTCCAATTGCCATCGCTTCGAGGATTACATTGGGAATTCCGTCCCGATCACCATCGGCATCGACCCGGCACGGCAAAGCAAATACGCTTGCGGCGCGCATCCGAGCCAGCACATCATCGTGGGGCATTTTGCCTGTTAGCTTGACGTGATCGGTTAACCGCAGCTTTTGCACCTTGGTTTCAAGCACGGTCTGTTCGGGGCCATAGCCAATGATTTCGCAGGAGAAATCATGGTTGCGGTCGCGCAGCAGAGCGCACGCTTGGATGAGCGTATCAAATCCCTTCTTGGTACGCAGCCGGCCAACCGAAAGAATAAGCGGCGGATCAGCGTGTAAAGTCTGGTCGCAAGGGCACAGCCGTTCGCAGTCAATCCCATGGTAAAGTTTGGCGACGGGCACAGCAGGGGCGATATTACGCAGATACTGTGCGTTAAAACTGGTGCAGGTCACCACAAAACGCGCGTGGCGCAGCGTTTCATGCAGCATGACAGGGTCGCTCAGATAAATATCCTTGGCGTGCGCCGAAACGCTGTAACCCGCGCTGTTCATTTGTGCTGCTTCGCGCGCAATTACGGCAGGCTCGCTGGCAAAATGCGCATGAACATGGCGAATTGCGCGCACATGCATCTGATCAGCAAGATGACGTGCCGGATTGGCAGCATCAATTTGAATGACTTCAGCCTTGACCTTAGCAACGTCAGCGTGGGTGATCTCATCGCTCGGGCAAGCGAGCGTGAAGACCGTTACTGGCCAGCCCATCGCCTCGAGCGCCAATATTTCGGAGAGGATGAAGGTCTCTGAAAGCTTGGGGAAGCGTTTGACAAGTATGCCGATTGGCGGGCGCATCAGGCTTGCCCACCAATCTCAAGCTTGATCTTGCGAGTTTCTGACTCGGCATTAGCGCGGCCTAACAAGCGCGCGCAAATCTCATCAAGGCCGTTAAAACGAATGCGCGCGGTAGCGCTCTGGACGACATTGCTAAAATCAAACTCAGCATGCATCATCCGCAGCAGCGCGGCGGGATCAAGCCTTTCAAGCGGCATCATGCGCAGCAACCCAAGCGCGTCCATTGCTTCGGCACGGATTCG
>JAYUIX010000193.1:0-14934 GCA_043765635.1 Sphingomonadales bacterium | reverse complement strand
ATGATCACTCAGCGCCATTTCGATGATCTCACTGAGGGCGGCGGGGGAAGGTGTGGCAGGCTTAGGCATCAGGCTGCGCTACTATCATCGTCCAACTTTCACCAGAGGCGCGCCGCGTCATCAAGAGATTGCCCTCGGCTGTTTGGGCAACGTCAAATTTTTCACCCGGCAAAAACCCATAATGCGCACGCACCGATGCAGGAATGGTAAAGCGACCCCGCTTTGTAATGTTGATTGAGAAGTTCATAATGGCCATTTTTGCATGATCATGCCCAAAATTGAGCTTTGGCGTCAATGGATAACTCCAGCACGGGAGAGGCGAGAGTTAAGGCCGTAGCGCCTAAGTTCCCACCGCGCTGACGAACAAGGGCGAAGGGGGAGCGCGCTGCGTTCGCCGTCATCAAAGTGGCGCAGCGGCCATTATCAGCAACTGAGATTGCAAGAGAGGCGTTCGTCGTGGCAGGCACGTTGCCGCCCTGTAACAAGGAATTGCAGCTTGTCAGCACGAATTTGATTTACTCGCTGCGCAACCGCCTTGGGGAGCGTTTGGTTGGAGTTGGGATTAGTCCTGTGGGGTGGGTTTCTGTTAATATATCAGCAGATAATTTTTGTATCAATTTGATGCAAAATAAGGCTTGACAATATTTTTCTCTCGTTATTCCGCGCCGCACTGTTGCTCTTTTTATGTCTCACACTAATAATTAATGTTACGTATCAGACAGCAAAAATGCTGCGTGAGCCGTTGGTGTTTTTTTAAAACAATTCCTTCATGCTTTATACGTAGAAAAATACTTATCGGCCAAGGAGATAGCTTATGACCGACGAACTGACAAAGGCATTAGACGCCCTAAAGGGGCATATAATGACATCCGTTGAGCGAGATGCTCAGCGTATCAGCTTTGCTTACGGTAACGCCCCAAAGGAAGATAAGGGCACGAAAGAGGCGGTTCGCCGCGCTGCTAATGCACAGGTTGCTGCGTAAGCCAACTGTTTCAAATAATTTATAACGGCGCTAAAACAAAAGGCTCGACCAAATGGTCGGGCCTTTTATGTGGGGGCAGAATGAATGGCCTTAACTCTCGATCCTAATTCGCCAGTTGGTCAATTTCTTTCAGATAGAAATCGTCTTCGGCAATACGACTTTTTAGAGACATGTTTTTTTGTTTCGGATTTTGGCTTGCAGATTGACCAAGATTTTCTCTGTAGCCTAAATCTTTATGCAACCCAGTATATCTCGCCCCAACCCGGTCAGTACCGCCGCCATTACAACGTTACCGTGGGTGCCCACACACCATCGGATTGGTGTCTCATCCTCGACGAAATGAACATGTTCATTGATACTCTCCATAAGAAATGGTCAGAATTTGATCCGCTACAGGCTGCCGGTTATGCGCTTTGGGGCGTGAACCATGTACATCCTTTTTGCGATGGCAACGGACGAACGGCGCGGGCACTTATGTATTATGTTCTTTGCAAAAAGGTGGGCCGATGGCTCCCCGGTACAACTACTGTTATGTAGCTTATTCGTAGCGACACGCATGATAAAATGTGTGAAATCATGCAGCGCATGCATGAGGCTAAGCTACCAGAAACAATGGACACAGACCTAACCGAGATAACCGTCTTCTTAAATAATTTGGTGTTGAAGCAGTTGGCCACCGCTTCGCAGCCCTAAGCCGTCCGCTGCCAAGAGCCCTTCCAATTCTGGCAAGCGCCGCTGCCAAGCGCTGTGCCAAAGATTATCGCGGCTTGGCATCCGTTATCAACGCGGCGGCGATCCTCGCGCCTTCGCGCCTTCGCGTGAACCAGTGGCACGCTCACGGCGCGCGGCGCGGCCGGATTTATTTCGCGCGAAGACGCAAAGACGCAAAGAAGGAAGGGCGATTGGAAAATATGAAATCACTTCTTCTTCGTGGCCTTCGTGTCTTCGTGTGAACCAAATCCACGGCACCCCAACGTTCCCACCCCGAATTGTTGACTCACACGAAGACACGAAAACACAAAGGCGATGCGTTGATCGCGCATATCCGTCGGTGACTCAGAAACAGCTTTCCTACAGGGATATATTCTTGATATGTTCTGAATATGATTTTGTTTACGCCCCTCATTTGCTCTTCTCAGCGCGTCGTTTTGGTGTATCCGTCTCGCTGTATTTTTCACATCATGCGGGATCGAAAAACATACGGATTCAGTGTCAACTTCCTGAGTTTCCCGCGACTTTTTGAAAGGGGCACATCTTGAAAATTACCACCTACATTCTTCGCGCCTTCGCCAAAGGCGAAGTTTATCCTGAGCGCCTGCAAGGCAGTCGAAGGGCGGGAGTGACGGGCCGTGGTTTCGCCTCCCCCCTTGCAATTCCCCGCCAAAACTCCAACATCTTATCCATGCGCAACATCATCTCGATCCTCATCGGTCTTTTCGCCCTCCTCCTCCTCATTCCGGCGTTTATTCCGCTGCTGGGCTGGGCGAACTGGATTATCATTCCGATTGCTGTTGTTGGCTTGGCCATCGGGGCAATGTCTGACCGGACGGCGGGGCGTAATCTCAATGCTGTGGTGATTGTGATCGGCGTAGGCCGCCTGATGCTGGGCGGCGGGATCATCTGATTGCGGCGGGCGGCGGCGCGGCCAATTGCACATTATTGCTCTGGCGCAGTTCCGCGATTATCTTGAGACATCAATCATAACTCTGGAGTCGTTGGATCATGGCATGGGGATCAAAGGATAATGCGCCGGGCACGGCCGCCGCGCCAACCGCAAAGCGCGGATCGGGCACACTGTCTTACATCGGGGTCGAAGTCACCGTGACTGGCAATATCAGCGGTAGCGGCGATATCCATCTTGATGGCAGCGTTGACGGCGATGTTGGCTGCAACACCTTGATCCTTGGATCTGGCGGGCGCGTGCGCGGCAATATCGTTGCGGAAAAAGCCACGCTTGGCGGCAGTGTTGACGGCACGGTCAGCGCGGCATCGCTGACGGTTGAGAAATCAGCGCGGATCGCGGGCGACCTTTCCTATGATATGATCTCGATTGAAAACGGCGCGCAAGTTGATGGCCGGATGATGCGGCGCAATGCCGCGAAAGATATGTCTGGATTGACGCTGGTCAGCACAGCGACGGCGGCTGAATAATGGCAACTGTAATTGATCAGGTTGAGCCGCTCTCGTTAGCACAGGCAGACCATGATGCCGCTGGTTTCGCCGCCGATCTTGGCGGTTCATTTGAGCGCTTCGGCTTTGCGGTGATTACTGATCACGGGATTGACGCCGCCCTGATCGACAAGGCGTGGGCGCTGACGCGTGAATTTTTCGCGCTGCCCGTTGAAGTGAAAAAGCAGTACCACTTGGCAGGCACGGGCGGCGCGCGCGGCTACACGCCGTTCGGGATTGAGATTGCCAAGGATGCGAAGGCGCATGACCAGAAGGAATTCTGGCACGTTGGCCGCGATTTGCCGCTGGGGCACCGCTTCCGCGATCACATGCCCGACAATGTTTGGCCTGCCGAAGTGTACGAATTTCGTGAGACACTTTCGGCGCTGTTTGCGGCATTTGATGTTGCCGGGGGCAAACTGCTGTCGGCGATTGCGCTTCATTTGCGCTTAAGCGCGGATTGGTTTGACCCGACAGTTGAGAACGGCAATTCAGTGCTGCGCCTGCTTCATTATCCGCCGATCTCGCCTGATGCTGACGGTATTCGCGCGGGCGCGCATGAGGATATCAACTTGATCACGCTGCTGCTTGGTGCTGAAGAGGCCGGGCTGCAACTGCTGACGCGTGATGGGGAGTGGCTGCCGATTTTCCCACCCGAAGGCGCAATGGTGATCAACGTGGGTGATATGCTCCAGCGGCTGACCAATAACCGCCTGCCCTCAACCACGCACCGGGTGATCAACCCGCCCGTCGAGCGGCGGCATATTCCGCGCTATTCAATGCCGTTCTTCCTGCATCTTGCATCAGACTATCTGATCGAGACGCTGCCAGGCTGTATCGATAATGCGCATCCAAACCTCTATCAGGTACCAATTACTGCTGACGATTATCTGCAACAGCGCTTGATCGAAATCGGGCTGAAGGCTTAGGAAAGGAGACCGCACGCGCGGTTGTAAACGTTTTTCTTCCAGCAACGCGCGTCAAGATTGGGGTAGCGGAAACGCAGCGTCGGGCTGATCCCGCGAAACTGCTGTTCGCCCTTGAAGATCAGGCTGTTGCGCAGCGTCCGCAGGTTATTCTGCGCAAAGTCAGCGAACTGTCCCTTGGGCGTGAATACCGCTGCACGGCCGATTTGAGCCGATGCAGTGCAAAAGCCCCGGATCGCGGAGACGGCGGAAAATCCGCTGTAGGTTTTGGTGCCGAATGTATCAAGCGCGCGTTCGCCAACCCGCGCGACTTTGTTGGTACGCTTGAAATAGCCAGTGAGCGTTTTGAAAATAGCAGCAAGCTCAACCATGTGATCACTCAGGAGAGCGTTATAATTTTCAAGGATGCGCAACGTTGGTTCAGTGCCACATTGTAGCGCTGCAACATTGAGGCCCGAGCGCATGTTCCACGCGATTGCGGCCCTTTGTTCAGCCGGCGTTGCACCGGGCATCGGCACGCCCATGCCAGGTTCATAACTGGATAACGGAGCACCCGTGAAATCAGGCGCGAGCCAGAAAATTTGCGCGCTCACCGGCGAAGGGAGAAAAAGCGCCGCACACAATAGCAACGCAGAACCACGAATAGCAGCATTCATCCTCAACACCTTTTAACAAACGCAAGGGTCTCTTAGCCAATCAGCACCGTTTGGACAGCAAAAAAAGGGCTGCCCGGTTGCCCGGACAGCCCTTTTTCAGCTATGCCGAAGCGAAGTGCTTACTTCTTTTCTGCTGGTGCAGCAGCGTTTGCATCTGCGGCCATCGCATCAACGGCAGGTGCCGCAGCGTTAACGTCAGCAGGCATTGCAGCATTGGCATCAGCCGCCATGTTGGCGTCTGCGCCCATCGCGCCGTCTACGTTGGTCATGGCATCGTTGGTGGTGCCTTCCATCGCATCAGCGGCATTCATTTCAGTAACTGCGGCATTGTCGGTTGCAACTGGCTGACCACCGCAAGCGGCGACCATCAGCGAAGCGGCAACAACAGTCGAAAGTGTAACGATCTTACGCATATCAAAAGCTCCCAAGGAAAAAACGGAATCGGACAGAAACATCTTATCACCCAATCCTTAGTAGAGATTAGATTATTTTAACCATTTACTCAAGCAAATTTTTTTGGATCGCCGCCAAGCGCTGCGAGGAAACCCTTAAATGTCTGAAAAAGCGCGGAATCAAGCGCATCTCGTTTCGTCGCAAAACCAAGCTTGGCAAGGCTTGTTACTGGAAAATCAGGCAATCCGCAGGGGACAATCCCACCAAAATGAGCAAGGTCAGGATCAAGATTGATCGAGAATCCATGAAAACTGACCCAGCGGCGCACGCGTACGCCGATTGCGCCAATTTTTGCCTCTTTTCCGCCATCGTGCGTCCAAATGCCGATTCGCCCCGGTGCGCGCCAGCTTTCAACGCCGAGGACAGCGAGTGCTGCAATCACCCATCCCTCAAGCGCATCAACGAAGCAGCGAATGTCGCGCCCGCGCTTGTTCAGATCAATCATTACATAGCCAATCCGCTGACCCGGCCCGTGGTAAGTATAGCGTCCACCGCGTCCAGCGGTATAAACCGGAAAGCGCGGATCAAGCAGTTCACTTGGATCGGCACTCGTTCCGGCTGTGTAAAGCGGCGGATGCTCAAGCAACCAAACCAATTCGCGTGCCTCACCAAGCGCGATTGCATTCGCGCGCGCTTCCATTGCGGCAAGCGTGGCCGGATACTCCAGCAGCCCGGTTTCGGCGTGCCATTCAACATCATTCGCAATTGCCATTGATCTGCACTGCCACTTGCACCACATGCTGCCAAGTGCTGATGCGTCACCGACTAACTGGGTGCGGCGGGCCAAGGGAGTAAGTGATGTCAATCTCAATGTCGGCAATCTGGGATGAAAGTGCAGCGCTCATCCGCCGCGAAGGTCATTTGATGGTGCCAGTTGCGCTTGCGACCGTCGGCATAGGCTCAGTTATTTCTGGGCTTGCTCAGCCCGAAACACCGGCAGCGGGATTGGGAGCTATCAGTGTTCTCGGTTTTATAATCGGCAATATCCTTGGTTTGATCGGGAACCTCGCCCTGATGGCGCTTGCATTAATGTCGCGAATGAGCGTTGGAGAATCACTGCGCCTTGCCATTGCACGATTGCCAAAAATGCTTGGTATTGCTGCGATATTTCTGGTTGCGCTTATTATGATGATGATTCCAATTGCTATCATTCTCACAATGTCTGGCGCGCCGATCAGCGCGAATATGACTGCCGAGGAATTGCCAGCGCTAGCCGTTTTATCGGCCCTGATAGTCGGTGCCGTGCTGCTGTATGTAAGTGCACGTCTGCTGACGCTAAGCGCCACGGTGGTTGACCGCAACCCGTCGGCTATCGAAGCAATCAAATCAAGCTTTGCCTCAACGCGTGGCATTGCGGCAAAGATTGTCGGCGTAGTGCTGCTGTTTTTTGTGCTTACACTGGTTGTCAGCGGGGCGGCGGCTTCAATATCGGGCATTCTTTTCGGGATGCTTGGCAAAGCGGTTGGTGCACCCTTGCTTGGCAAAGGCCTGACCGTACTTGTAACAGGCATGGTCTCCGCATTGCTTTCAATCGTCTCGACTGTTTTCGGAGCAATGCTTTACCGCAAGTTATTAGCCCAATAACGGAATTTGCGGCGCGGCATCGCGCGGCAAAACGCCGATGATCCGTGGATCAAGAAAGGTTTCAACCTCACGGGTGATAGCGACAAAACCTTGTGCTCGATAGAAATTGAGTGCCGACGGATGATCAAGCGTGCACGTATGCACCCAAACGCATTCAACCCCTGCCCGCCACGCCAGCGCCATCGTTTGCGCCATCAGCCAGCGGCCATGCCTAGCTCCCGCAAGTTCAGGAACCAACCCAAAATAGGCAATCTCACAGTTGGGTAACTTCCTAAAATCAAGCTCAAGCATCCCGACCTCAATTCCCGCCGAGTCTACCACAGCGAACAGCTCAACCACGTTGTTGGAGAGAATAGCGGACAGAGCATCGTCAGACAGTACCAGCCGCGAAAACCAAAGCCACGGCGCGCCAACCCGTGTAAATAGCGCTCGATACTTAACCAATTTAGGCGCAGGCCAGCGCAGCAGCCGCAGGCGGCTTTCCGGGATTGGACGTAGCACTGGGCGCACTCGCATCTCAAGGACTGTAACGATGGTGGCGAGATGATCGCTTGGAACCCGCGTCATCCCCATAGCTTCAAACCCATTCAGCGACCGGCGGCAGACTCATCAGGATTGCGTCAATATTGCCACCTGTTTTCAGCCCGAAAAGCGTCCCGCGATCGTAGACAAGGTTGAACTCAGCATAGCGCCCGCGCCAAACAAGCTGCGTCTGCTTTTCAGCGGGGGTAAAGGGCATCCCCATCCGCCTGCGGACAAGCATTGGATAAATTTCAAGAAATGCCTCTCCCACGGCGCGGGTTAGGGCAAAGTTGTCAGCAAAATGCGTATCGCCGTCACAGTCAAGATGATCATAGAAAATGCCGCCAACGCCGCGATGAATTTTGCGGTGGGGAATCCAGAAATAGTCATCGGCCCATTTCTTGTAACGCGGATAATCCCCCGCCGGGCTTGCCGCACATGCTGCCTCCATTGCGGCGTGAAATTCGGCTGTATCCTCATCATAAGGAATAGGCGGATTGAGGTCAGCACCACCGCCAAACCAATTCTTCTGCGTCACCAGATAACGCGTATTCATATGAACCGCAGGCGCATGTGGATTGGCCATATGCGCAACAAGGCTGATCCCGGTTGCGAAGAAATTGGGGTTTTCGCTCGCGCCGTGCATTGTTTTGGCAAATTCAGGAGCAAAGGCACCACCAACGGTTGAAACGTTGACACCAACCTTTTCAAATACTTTGCCTTTCATCAACCCTTGGACGCCGCCGCCACTTTCACCGCTTGCATCATCGTCACGGTGCCACTGAGTATAGTTGAAGCTGGCGTCGCTCCCGGCCTCGCGTTCAATTGCTTCAAAAACTGCGCAAATCTGGCTTCGCAAGCTTTCAAACCAAGTTCGCGCGGTCATCTGTCTATCGTCAAGAATCATCATATGCCCCAAAAAATTCAGGAGGGTAGCTCTCCGGTTTGCCGAAGCGCCTCACCAAGCGCAATGCCAGCGGCAACCGAGACATTCAAGGAGCGAACATGGGTGCCAAGCGGAATGCGCAGTGCCGCATCACACTCATCACGAACAGCGTCGGGAACGCCCGCGCTTTCCTGACCGAACAGCAGCACATCATCAGCCGCAAAAGTAAAATCATGGACGCGGGCCTTTGCCTTGCTTGATAGCAGCAGCACTCGCCCCGTCTGCGCCGCCCGGAAAGCGCTCCAGTCGACATGCCGCGTCAGCACGACATGATCGATATAGTCCATCCCCGCACGCTTCATTCGCTTATCCGAAAAAGCAAAACCGCACGGCTCGACAATATCGACACCGACGCCAAAGCACGCCGCGAGGCGGAGCATCGCGCCAAGGTTGCCCGGAATTTCAGGTTGATAAATCGCAAGTCGCATCACAGCGCGCTATCATCCCTGTCAAAGCGTTACAAGTTGACCCTACCTAGGGCAATTGCTTGGTTGCATCTTGTCACAAGATTGCTATCTAGCCCTTGAAAACAAGCGTAATGCAAATGCAATATACGCAACACAGGATGGATGCCGAAAATAGGTGAATGTTGTGCTCGCAAGGCAAAGCTTATAGAGATTAGACAGGGCAAGGTTGGAACATGGCAACTGTTGGACAAAGCGAATCACAGGGCGCTGGCGTGGTAGAAGGCGTTCGCCGCCGTGATTTTATTCATATCGCAGCGGTAAGCTGGGCAGGCGTTGGTGCGGCAGCGATTGTTTTGCCGCTTGTAAATCAAATGAATGCATCGGCTGACGTGCTCGCGCTTGCATCGATTGAGGTTGATCTCTCTGCAATTGCGACTGGTCAGGCGATTAAAACAAGCTGGCGCAAACAGCCGATTTTCATTCGTAACCTTACGTCTGCTGAGATTGCCGATGCTAACAAGGTTGATGTTGGTACACTGCGTGATCCACAAACACTGGCGGAGCGCACCAAGGTTGGCAAGGAGAACTGGCTGATCACACTCGGCGTTTGCACTCATCTTGGTTGTGTGCCGCTTGGGGCAGCGGCGGGCGAAGTTCGCGGCGATTTTGGCGGATATTTCTGCCCATGTCACGGTTCGCACTATGACAGCGCCGCGCGCATCCGCAAAGGGCCAGCACCAACAAATCTGGCCGTTCCCGATTACGAATTCACGTCAGACACGGTTGTTAAGATTGGTTAAGGCTATCACGCTTCAGCCAAGATTGATTTAAGGACGCACGACAATGAGCTTTTCCTGGGCAAAACAATATCAGCCAACATCGGCGCTTGGCCAATGGGTTGATGAGCGGCTACCGCTTCCGCGCTTTGTGTATAATGCGGTTGGCGCGGGCTATCCGACACCGCGCAACCTCAATTATTTCTGGAATTTCGGCTTTCTTGCCGGCGCTGCCTTGATGATTCAGATTATCACTGGGATCGTTCTTGCCATGCACTATGCCGCGAATGGCGCGATTGCATTCGACTCAGTTGAACACATCATGCGTGATGTTAATTCGGGTTGGTTGATCCGATATGCCCACGCCAACGGCGCAAGCATGTTCTTCATCGTTGTTTATATCCACATTTTCCGGGGGCTGTATTTCGGCTCTTACAAAGCGCCGCGCGAGATGCTGTGGTTGCTTGGCGTCGTCATTTTCCTGCTAATGATGGCAACCGCGTTTATGGGCTATGTGCTGGTCTGGGGGCAAATGAGCTTCTGGGGGGCGCAGGTGATTACGGGCTTCTTCTCTGCCCTGCCGCTCGTGGGTGAACCAATTCGCCAGTGGCTGCTTGGCGGATTTGCGCCTGATAACGCAACGCTCAACCGGTTTTTCTCGCTTCACTATTTGTTGCCGTTTGTAACGCTAGGTGTGATCATCCTGCACATCTGGGCTTTGCATATCCCCGGTTCGAACAACCCAACCGGAGTGAATGTGAAAAGCGAGCAGGATACGGTGCCGTTTCACCCCTATTATACCGCAAAGGACAGTTTTGGCGTTGCGATTTTCCTGATTGTTTTTGCAGGGTTGATTTTCTTTGCGCCGAATATGCTGGGGCACGCCGACAACTACATCCCGGCCAACCCGCTTTCAACGCCTGCGCACATTGTGCCTGAGTGGTATTTCTGGCCATTCTACGCGATCTTGCGTGCCTTTACGGTCGATTTCCTCTGGATCCCGGCAAAACTTTGGGGCGTGCTTGCAATGTTTGCCTCGATCTTGCTGCTGTTCTTCCTGCCCTGGCTTGACCGTTCACCAGTACGTTCGGGCAATTATCGTCCGATGTTCAAAATCTTCTTCTGGATTTTGGTTGTCGATATTATCATCCTCAGCATTTGCGGCATGAAGCCCGCAGAGGAGCCTTGGGTGCGCCTTGGTCAGCTTGCTTCAGCTTATTATTTCGCACATTTCCTGATCATATTGCCAATCATTTCAAAGATTGAACGTCCGCTTCCGCTGCCAAATTCAATCACGGAATCGGTGTTGGGTGGACAAAATACATCAAATCCTGGTGCCAGAAACAATGACCCGGTCGGCGCGCTCGCTGGCAACGCAGCGTAAGGGGGCGCTTGCACAATGGTTCGTATTATTGCTTTTCTCGTTGGTCTTGGCTTTGTTTCGGCATTGCTCATTGGTTTGGTCATTCCGCGCGAAGCTGTTGAGGAAACGGCTTCGCACAAATTCTACAAGCATCCTAAAGAGGTGTCTTTCTCTACCGATGGCCCACTTGGTAAATTTGATAAGGCGCAACTTCAGCGCGGCTTTCAAGTATATAAGGAAGTGTGTTCGGCCTGCCATTCAATGTCCTACGTCCGCTTTGGTGACTTAGCGGCACTTGGCTACACCGAAGGTCAGATAAAGACGATTGCGACGGAATGGGTTGCAGAAACGCCGTCAATCAATCCTGAAACGGGTGAAGCCGCGACACGCAAGTCACTTGCGTCAGATAAATTCCCGTCGCCCTATGCGAACGAGACTGCGGCGCGTGCGGCTCAGAATGGTGCGCTTCCACCCGATCTTTCATTGATTGCAAAAGCGCGTGAGGGCGGTGCCGCTTATGTCTATTCGCTGCTCACCGGTTACACTGATCCCCCTGCGAATCTGCCTAAGGATGCGCAGCCGGGTGATGGCCTCCACTACAACCCCTATTTTGCTAACCTCAACATTGCGATGTCAGCGCCGATTGTTGCGGATGATCAGGTAACTTACGGTGACGGCGCGCCAAAAGCGACAGTTGACCAGATGGCAAAGGATGTGTCCGCATTCCTGATCTGGACGGCTGAACCCAAGTTAGAAAATCGTCACCGTGCAGGGATTGCGACGATGATCTTCTTGCTGATTTTCGCTGGCCTGACCTACATGAGCTATAAGAGCATCTGGGCGGATAAAAAAGCGAAGTAAACTCAAACCCGTCGTAAAAGGAGCCGTTGGCGGTTGCGCCAGCAGCTCCTTTTTTATGCGTCGCGCGTGCGGATCAAGCCAATCGACATGAAGCGCATGACCGCGATATCATCCTGATTATAAACGGTCAGCTTGCTACGAAATGATCCCATTTCTGGGCGTGAGCGCGAAAGACGCTTTTCAACCACTTCGGTTTCACAGCGCAATATGTCGCCGGGATAGACTGGCTTGAGCCAGCGCAGTTCATCAAGCCCCGGCGAACCAAGCCCCGCCTGATCAGTCTTCTTCAAATTCTCGACCAGCATCGCCATCGTCATCGCGCAGGTATGCCAACCACTTGCCGACAACCGCCCGAAATGGGTTGCTGCGGCGGCTTCATCGTCAAGGTGAAACGCCTGCGGATCATATTTGCTGGCGAATTCAATCACCTCTGCACGCGTCACCTCGTAACGCCCAAAAGCCGATTTGGTACCAACGACAATATCTTCGAAATAAGTTGTCATTCGCAATTTATTGACTGGATTGCGCGGTGATGCAAGCCTGATCAAACGTTGAAGCGGAACAGCATGATATCGCCGTCCTTGACATCATAATCCTTGCCTTCGGAGCGCCACTTGCCCGCCTCACGCGCGCCGGCCTCACCGTTATGCGCGACATAATCAGCGTAAGCCATTGTTTCGGCGCGGATGAAGCCTTTTTCAAAATCGGTGTGGATCGCGCCCGCAGCATTGGGAGCTTTCGCGCCCTTGTACACCGTCCACGCACGCGCTTCCTTGGGACCAACGGTGAAGAAGGTAATCAGGTGTAGCAGTTCATATCCCGCACGGATCACGCGCGTCAGGCCAGTTTCGGTGAGGCCAAGATCAGCGAGAAACTCACCGCGATCCTCGGGCGGCATCGTCACGATATCAGCCTCAATGGCAGCGGAAACAACAACCGCCTCCGCACCTTCGGCCTTTGCCTTTTCGAGCACCCGCGCCGAATAGGCATTGCCGCCAGCCGCTGAAGCCTCTTCAACATTGCAGACGTAAAGCACTGGCTTGGCCGTAATCAACTGCGCCTGCGCGAACAGCCGCTCTTCCTCTGGATCGGCAGGCACCACCAACCGCGCGGGCTTGCCCTCACGCAGCAGATCAAGCGCTCGGCCTAGCACTGCGGCACTTGCTTTGGCTTCCTTGTCACCTTGGGCTGCTTTTTTTTGCAAATTGGGTACGCGCTTTTCGAGGCTCTCAAGGTCAGACAACATCAACTCAGTCTCAACCGTTTCGGCGTCCGAAATCGGGTCAATCTTGTTCTCGACATGCTGAATATCGTCATCCTCAAAGCAGCGAAGCACATGGACGATCGCATCAACCTCACGGATGTTGCCAAGGAACTGGTTGCCAAGCCCCTCGCCCTTGCTTGCGCCGCGCACAAGGCCAGCTATATCGACAAAGCCAAGCTGGGTTTCGATGATCTTGGCCGAACCACCAATCTTGGCAATCGCCTGCAATCGCGGATCGGGCACCGCGACATTGCCGATGTTGGGTTCAATCGTGCAAAACGGATAATTGGCCGCCTGCGCCGCCGCCGTTTCAGTGAGCGCATTGAACAGCGTCGATTTTCCTACATTTGGAAGCCCGACAATACCGCAACGAAAACCCATAAATACTCTTTTCCCTAACCCTCTCCTCTTTAGGGAAAAGGGATATTAAGCCAACAACGAGCTATACGCCGTCGCGGATATACGCCTGATGTTTCAGGATTGAAGTTCTAAACGACGCTCAATGCGTTCAATCCGTTGCTTGAGCTTGTCAACGGCATGACGATTCGCGATCACCTCGGCAAAATTGTCAGCGCCGTCCCGCGCCAGACGCGCAACTGAAGTTTCGATGTGGGCAAGCCTGCTTAACATCTCTGCGTCACGCTCGCGCGATGCGGTTTGCTCGGTCTGAATTTTCTTCAGGTGCTCAAGTACGAGGTTATCAACTTCTGCCATACTGCGACGTTATCACAAAAAGAGTTATAATGTCCATAATCAGACTAATTCAACCGTAAAGCCACATCATTCATAAACCTTACGCCGTCGCCTTTTGCCAGCCAATCGGCCTCTGCCGCAATCGCGCCGAGCATGTCGGACAGCGGATCAATCTCGGCCTTGGCATAATTGCCAAGCACATAGCCCGTCACGCGATCTTTATGCCCCGGATGCCCAATGCCGATGCGCACGCGGCGAAACTCACCCCCGATATGTGTCTCGGTTGAGCGAAGGCCGTTATGCCCCGCCGTGCCGCCACCGATTTTGACCTTTATCTTGAAGGGATCAAGATCAAGCTCATCATGGAAGGTGGTGACATCGCCGACATCAAGTTTGAAGAAGCGCATTGCCTCAGCGATACTGCGCCCGCTTTCATTCATGAAAGTCGCGGGCTTTAGCAGCAGGATTTTTTCAGCACTAATCCGCCCTTCGCGCACCCAGCCCTGAAAGCCTTTCTTCTCAGGTGAAAAGTCGTGCACCTCGGCAATTGTATCCACCGCCATGAAGCCTACATTATGGCGGTGCATCGCATATTGCGCGCCGGGATTTCCAAGGCCTGCCCAGATTTGCATCTTTTGCTCCCTCTCCCCTTCAGGGGAGAGGGCCGGGGAGAGGGGCAGTTTTGCCACAATCCCGGCCCGTTTTTTTTGAGAAGCGGACTGCCCCTCTCCCAACCCTCTCCCCATAAATGGGGAGAGGGCTAGAGCCTATGCTTCGTCTTCGGCTTTGGTCGTATCGCCTTCAGCTGATTTCATGCCTGACGGCGCAACCAATGTTGCGATGGTGAAATCACGGTCAGTGATCGCGCTCTTCGCGCCTGCTGGCAGAGTTATTGCCGAAATATGGATCGAATCGCCGACATCAAGGCCTTTAAGCGAGACCTCAATATTATCAGGGATCGTTGCCGCATCGCAGATTAAGGCAAGTTCATGCCGGACGATGTTAAGCACCGCACCGCGCTTCATGCCGGGCGAAAGCTGTTCTTCAGTGAAATGCACAGGCACTTCAACATTCACTTCGCTATGTTCGCCGATGCGCAGAAAATCCGCGTGAAGCGGACGGTCTGAAACGGGGTGAAACTGCACATCCTTGGGCAGAGTCAGCATCTTCGCGCCGCCGACCTCAATCACCACGGTTGAGTTCATGAAGTGGCCAGTCATTAGCGCCTTCATAAGCAGTTTTTCTTCGATATGAATGCCGGTTGGCGCTTCATTATTGCCGTAAATTACGGCAGGTACGCGGCCTTCACGACGCAGAAAACGGGAGGCTCCC